>DAOTZF010000308.1:0-8056 GCA_034434415.1 Anaerolineales bacterium
AGTCCGGTGTTCAGGTCGATACCTGCTTGCTGATATGCTTTGTACGCCAGTTGACTGCAATAGAAAGCCTCTTCCGTTTCCGAGTTCATGAAATTCAGGTTATACGGTTTACCAACTTGCGCGCGGCAATAATCGGCAACCTTCATCCGCATTTCGTGTTCTTCCTGTTCAGCCAGCCCCAGCCCGTCAAGCGGGGAAACAATTCCATAGAATGTATCAAACAACTGTCCGCGCCGACGCGCCATCCGTTCAGTGTCCCAAACACCATTGAACACGGTGAACTTGATCACGCCATGCGCGCCCGCTTCGATGCACCGTCCTTCGGGACCTGTGTAAATCGCTACGTGATCCACGTCACCGGGCACGAGCCGTCCGACAAACCGCCAGAACTCGCCGGGCAAAACATCCGGCTTGCCGTTCATTGTGCAGATGATGTCGCCCGTTTGAAGGGTAATTCCCTCGATTTGATAGGTATAAATCATAATGCTCCGTGTTCATTATACGGAGAACGCGAGGATTTGTTTCAGCAAAAACTCACGGATTTGACCTGCCGTTTCTACCCATTTTGGCTGGGACCGGTATCGCTTCAGCGCATTCAGGGACAACTGCACCAGCAATTCTCGATTCTCTCCAAGCGTGGAGAGGTGTCTTGCTAGCGTTTCGACATCGCCAGGGCGAATCAAATATCCGTTTTCGCCGTGCGTAATGATCTCACGCGCCGCGCCGGCTGTTGTTCCGATCGCCGGGAGTCCAAAACCCATCCCCTCGAGATAGACGATGCCATAGCCTTCATAGCTCGACGGGACGACGAGAACGTGTGCCTGCCGAAACTTTTGTTTCAAAGGTTGATTATCCAGCGCGCCGTGAAACTCGACGATGGACGATAGACCGTCGTCTAAAACTCGTCGGTGAATTTCTTCCGCATATCTCGGTTCCGCTTTCAATCCTCCGACAACATCCACCTTGATGGCTGACCGCTGATTGCTGACTGCTTCCAATAATGTGTGAAGCCCCTTCCGGTAAATCACATTACCCAAAAATAAAATTCGTAATTCATTGTTTTTTGCCCGTTCCTTGATTTCTTCTTCAGTGGTGGTGTCATCGCTAAACCTATCCGTGGGAGGATACGCAACCACGGATGGTTTCCTGCTTTCTATTAATCCAGCAACTACCTTCTCTGTAGTCATTGAGTTGAAAATGAATCCATCCACAGTTTGTAAGTATTTCTTTTCAATAATCCGATACAACCGATTCTGCCATTTCGATCTCAGTTCTGAGCATCGCAAGTGATGGACAAGACTAATGATAGGGTAGGGATGTTTCCCTGCATTTGCCGCGAGTAATGACGGATGGTTAAGTTCATCCTGGATGAGAATATCTAAGCCTTTTGGCAATCGATAGTGGAGATTATCCGTCAAATGTGCGGCGTAATTCCTCCATGGCAGGGAAATGATCTCAACTGTATCCCCTTGTGCTCGAAGATATTCAACCAGTTTTCGGTCATACAAATACCCGCCGCTGATCGTATCCAGCGAGCCGTAGATCACAAAACCAAGTTTCATGTTGGAGGCTGAAAGTTACAAGATCGACCTGCAACCTTCAACTTGTAAACCTTTCAACCGAATACGCCGCCCACGCAGATTCGTTTTCCCACAACACGACTTTCACTGTCGAAATGTTTTTTGCTTGGATCCGTTCGCTCAGCGAAGTCGCCAGGATGCGTGCGAAGTGCTCAATGGATGGGTTCAATCCAGCGAAGGCGGGGCAGTCATTCAGCATCTGCTCTTCGTATTCACCAACGACCTCATCAAGGCGTTTCTCGACATCCACAATATCCACGAGATAGCCATGCTGGTCCAATTGCTTACCTTCGAGCTGTAATTCAAGGATGTAATGATGTGAGTTTGGGGAATTTTCAGCCCCCCAATCGCCGCCGATGAGGAAATGCCTTGCGATGAAATCACGACGAACGCCAAGGGTGTACATGGAATTTCTCCAATATCAGGTTCTGACAGCGCGCATCACATGCCTGCCGTTCTCTCTAACGACCGGCATCGCGAAATTGAATTTATCCAGACTGGTGCAATGGGTCAGGTCCGATCTGGGGAACCTGGGGTCTTTGAAGATCTCGGCGTCCCTTGAGTTCACAACCCTTTCCAGAAATGGGGCAGGGTTGGGCGATGTGCCTTTTAACAACGCCTCCAGGTATTCTGCGCAGGCAAGATCCTCCTCGCCGCCGTCATACGTCTGGCCCGTGATGACAAATGTAACCGTATCTGGTGAAAGGTTTCTTAGGTACTCGATGGTCTGACGTGCAACAACAAAACTTGCGGCAACGATTTCTGTAGCGTTCGCGCTTCTCACGATACCCTGTGTCCCTGCCCCTGTTCGTTGAACGATAAATTTCCCTTTCAAATCAAGCAGGTTTGTTTGTGTAGGGGAATTGCCAAAATCGAATCCCTCAGGCGGAAGGCCGCCTACTTCGCCGCATGCCAGCGAATTGGGAATCTGCGCTTTGAGTTGCAACGCCTCGTCCACACCGCTGACGGGATAAATCTCACTTGCGCCACGCGAGAAGGCGAACGCCGCATTCGTGAACGCTCGAATAACATCGATCACTACAACTGCACCCTCCGCTTCGCGGCAGGTATCGAGGTTGGTGTAACTAAACTTCATTATTTGTAGTCCAGCATGACTTGGATCGTCTCTTGCGGGTTTTCATCCAGCAAACGATACGCGTCTTCCGCGTTGTCAATTGGAAACCGATGCGTGATCCACTTCTGCGGTTGGATTCGTTTCAACGCTTCCCACGCGACGTTGAACCGGCGCGCTTTGTCCCAGCGCCCGCTCAATTCCGGGGCGATCGTGCTCACTTGCGATGAAATGAGCTTGATCCGTGAACGATGGAACGCGCCTCCGAGATTGATGGCCGCGCGTTTTTCTCCGTACCAGGAGCCAATGATGACTCGTCCGCTGAATGCAGTGAGAGCGATAGCCTCATCCAACGCGGAAGGGGAGCCGGTAAGTTCAAAGGTTACATCGAAACCCTGCGTGTAGCCAGAATGATGCATTATGCCTTTGTGATTATAAGAATTGCCTTCTTCTGAAACAGAATCAAATGATTCATTTGCACCAGCTTCAAGCGAAACTTTTCTCCGCAATTCAAAACAATCCGAAGTGACGAGAGTATCAAGAGGAAATTCTGTAAGGAGTGATGTCACGAGCAAACCAACCACGCCCTGACCCAGCACGAATACGCGCTCACCGAGGATCGGCGCTGCATCCTGTACTAAATTTATAGCGGTTTCCATGTTGGGAAGAAAGCAGGCAATTTCAGGTGACAGTGGATTGGGGATCGGAAAAAGCGAATCGGGTGTTGCGATAAAGTGCGATGTATGCGGTTGAAACGTGAACACCATTTTATCCAGCCATTCACGATTCACATGATTCCCCGTTTCAATAACTTTCCCGGCGCACGCGTACCCATATACCAGCGGATATTCAAAAGCGCCGCGCAAACTTGAGATGACGGGATCAGTTTCCACGTCGCGCGGGAAGCGGTTTTGATAGATGAGCATTTCCGTCCCGGCACTGATCGCGGAGCATATCGTCTCCACCAGAACGTCATCCGCGCCGAGGGCAGGCAAAGACTCCTCGCGGAGTTCCACCTGTCGCGGCGCGGTGAAATACAATGATGTTCGCTTCACATCCCCAATTGTACTCTGTCCTTATTCCTTGTCAGCCCAGAGGAAAGCCATGAGGAGCACTTCAGCGGCTTTGGCATAGTAACCGATTGCGCTCGATGTGCCTGCCACAAAATTTTTGTCGCCGAGGATGACCCAAAGAACAATGGTGAGCGCGGTATAGCCGAACATACCCCACCATGCCATTTTGTGATTTTTCTGGAACATCGGCATCGGCAAAAAATATGCGCCGAGGAGACCGAGATAACCGAGTCCGTTCAGCGCGATGGGGTCGGGTCCCATTTGCGGGAACAGCGAAAGATGGAGGAACGCTGTGGCGAGGTTGGTGACGATGATCCCTAATTTCTTGAAAGATAGTTTCATGCTCGACTCCTTGGGTGGGATGTATTCCAGACGAAACCAGTCAGCGTTATTTTACTTTGCAATACCGCGTCCTGCCAGAAGCAATCCGATTCCACCGATCAATACATCACGACCCCGCATCATCAATGTTACGCTGATCGCAGAGGCGGCTGAAATTCCGAATACACCAAGCGCGAAAACCTGACTCGCTTCCAACGCACCCAAACCTCCGGGTAGTGGGGAGAGAAACGAAAGCCAAACTGCCGTCCATGCCGCGACGGTCTGCCAGAGCGGCAAGTGGATATTCAGGAAATAGAGGATTAACGCGTACTCTCCGACCATTCCCGCGCATGCACAAATCGATACGGCGATTGCCAGAATCAATGCCACCGGATGCCGTCGGCAAAAACTACCTGCCAGCCGTTCGGAAGCCGCGATGAAACGGATCGGCTTTGATTCTTTTTTAATCAGCGAAATCCTTCGCAACAAAGCAGAGATCGGATACCGCTGCTTGTAAAGCAGGAAGATATGAAAAGGGGGCCACAGGCATAGGATGACCAGCCCGCTCAGACTCAGCCATGGACTGCCTCCCGTCGTGGGGAGGATCCCGGCGTGAACGATGGCGGTCAGGCCGAGCGAGAGCAAAAAGAAATTTGCCAGCAGTTCGAGCAATTTATCCATGATGACGGACGCGGTGGCATGCATATATGTGAACTTGTATTTTTGCTGAAGATAGAACACCTGAAGAGGTTCGCCTCCCACGTGCGGACCCAACGTGAAGTAACTCACACCGAATACGGCGATACGGACCAACAGCACTGGAAAATAAGCTACATGTTTGTTCTCGGCACGCACGACGATCCACCATCGCAGGGAGATCAGAATGTAAACGAGCAGGTTCAATCCGAACATGGTCGCAAGCTGCCACGGTTGAAGTTGGCGAAGTGTGGACCCAATCTCCGTCAGCGGCGCATTTCGCAATGCGATGTATAGCAGGAAGGCAAGCACAGAATACATCGCAAGCAGGCGAAGCGCACGGATTCTGCGCTCTTTTTGTTTCTGTACCGATGATGTAGTTGCAGCTTCGTTGTTTTGCATAGGGAGATTCTTATGGGATCAATCGGGCATACACGTCGCCTGAATCGTCTTCGGATGACATGTTGCGCAGGCGCGATATCATCTCTGAAGACTCAAGCCAGGTGTGCGAGCGTAGGCGTGGGAATTCACTCACCCGCCAATTGTATTCGTAGTTACCAAGTTCGCTTAAACGTGCGATACAACTGACCGCGGTCTCGATCATCGCCGGGATGTACTCAAAGGAAAGAGCAGGGATCGCGTCTGACAACCCGTTGAGCACATCCAGTTCCGCGCCTTCCACGTCGATCTTGCAGAAGGCGGGTCTGCCGTATTGCGCGATCAACGCGTCCAACGTTGTGACTGTAACCTGCACCTGCTCGTTCCAGCGAACCCCGGCGAAGCGCGGCGAGTTGCTGACCGTGTTCAGCCATTTCTGTGAGAGGGTTGAAACGCTCGGCGTGAGGCGGCTGATCCACAAGTCAGCTGTACCGGGATGAGCGCTTACGGCTTGCTCGACCAAAACAACATTTGTGCGGTGACCATACCAGCGCCGCAGCCATTTCATGGAACTTGGGTTCGGCTCGAGCGCGATGACCCGCGCTCCCAACTTTGACCAGGCGTAGACGCGGTCGCCGAGATGCGCGCCGATATCGAAACACAGATCACCCGGCTTAATGAACGGCGCATACATGCCGGTCAAAAAGCGGTGATGGAGTGGGATCCCGTAATAAATAAGAAAAGAATAGGCAAAGCCCAGAGTGGTCTGAAGTCGTTGGAGGATGGAATCAGATTTCATGACAGTTAAAGCAGAAGCTGACCTTCTCCCTCAGGTGGATTTTCGATCAATCGCTTCATTTCCGTCAGGACAGCGAGGTGAATGACTTGTGTTTCAGTTGACCTGAGGTCTTTTACGTAGACTGGGTTCCCGATCTGCACGCGGACTCTCACGTCTATCTTTCGAGTCAGGTGGGCGAATAATTGCAGTGCTGCGGCAAGCGATTCGCGTTCCACTCGCGTTTTTCTCAGCCGTGTGAGCGGATGATGCAGGGCTTTCTTCCACACGACGCCGCGCACAAGAATAGGGAGGATCGGCGTTTCAGGCGCCATGCGGATGAAGACGCCGACACTGTCGGTCCACGCGTTCAGCGATTCAACCGCATCTGGATGCACATCTGGATCCGGTTCGATATGACCTGCGGGATATGTAAGTGCGGCTCCGCCATTTTTAAGATATGTGCTCACTTGACGAACAAGCGCCATTCTTGCGGTGGGGTCTTCGTGTACGTAGAAAAGTTGTTTCGTGAGATTTGTCAGCGCTTCGAGGAACGGACGCTGCAGGGCGATGATCTTCAAGTCAGGCCGGTTCAATGCGGCGAAGGCGGCGAGCGAGTCGCTTAAGCCCGGGTGGTTGGATAATGCCAGAAAACCTGAGGCAGGTACACGATCCGCACCGAAGACGCGTACGTGTATAGAGTAATTTCGCAGTGTAAGACGAGCGCCTTCTGCCAACCCGTTTTTACCCACCTCTGCGTCGAAGTCTGTCATATCACTTGCAAATTTTCGCGCGTACTTGAAAAATATTTTTTGCAGGAGGCGTGCAGGGGAAGTCCCTTCCTTGAAGCCAAAGGAGGAGACCAGATCTTCAAGATTGATTTGTGTAAGCCGGTCGAGTTGGGAGTCCGTCATTCAGGTTCCATGGAAAATCGTAATGGGTAGCCTGCATTGTTGGATTCGAAATGCGCCTTGTCGATGCGTTTCTCTGCCTCCGACTTTGCCAGTGTCTGCACGTATGCGTTGCCGTTGATATGAGCGGTGAGCATGACCTCTGAAGCGCGGTCGTTACCGAGATAGAAGATCGTTTTGAGGATGTGCACGACAAAATCCATCGGCGTGAGATCGTCATTGTGGATGATGACTTTGTAGAGCGACTCGAGTTCGGTCTCGGACTCTTCAAGGATCTCGATTTCAGGCAGGGTTTGTGAATTCATTGTTAACCAAGGATTATCGCCGACCTTTTTATTTGAGATCGTTGATGGCATCTATTTCTTGTGAAGTCAATTCGATATCTGCCGCGTTGAAGTTCTCTTTGATGTGCTGTGGATCGAACGACATGGGAATTGTAATAACGCGGGGGTATGAGATTACCCATGCGAGCGCGATCTGATAGATCGTCGCGCTATGCGCCTCAGCGATTGCCTCCAAAGTTTTGTTCGAGCGCAGGCTCCCTTCGTCCACGGGTGAGTAGGCGGTGAGGAGAATGTCGTTTTGCTGGCAATATTCGAGCACGCCGTTTTCAACGTACGAACGGTCCGAAACACTGAATGGAACCTGGTTTGTAAGGATCGGAGTTTCTGATAACTCCTGTGACTGCTTTAGCAGTCTCAAGTTGAAGTTGCTCACGCCGAGGTGTTTCACTTTGCCGTCGAGCACGAGTTTGTTCAACGCGCGGAACGTCTCTTCGTATTTTGAGCCTGTCCCGGGCCAGTGGATGAGATACAGGTCAATGTAATCCATTTTGAGTCGGCGTAGCGAGCTGCCGCAAGCCTTTATCACATCATCGTATTTCAAATGACTCGGCATCACTTTGGATGTGATGAACACCTCTTCACGCTTCTTCCCGGACTCGCGGACTGCCTGCCCGATCAACTCCTCGCTATGCCCGCCCGCGTACATTTCGGCGGTGTCGAAGTGGGTGTAGCCAACTTCCAACGCGGTGCGAAGCGCAGTCAGCGATCTTGAATCCAGAGAATGATTTGGCGATGAATTCCCGCCGATGCGCCATGCGCCGAATCCGATCTTGGGGAGAGTGGTGTTGTGGATGGTTTCAGTTTTCATGATGCCAGTTTGTTGAGTAGTTCCATCTCTTCGTTTGTCAATTCAATATCTGCCGAGTCGAAATTTTCTTTGAGGTGTTGCGGGTTGAACGACATCGG
>DAOTZF010000309.1:0-3833 GCA_034434415.1 Anaerolineales bacterium
ATGATCCACCTCGCTTCGTATCGCGAGGGAATCGTGGAAAACTTCCGCGCCACCCGCGCCATAAACACGCCTCTGGCGTTGAACATTCCCACCGTTGCGACGAATACGCCGCTCCCTTCCAATACACCCGAGCCGTCACTTACACCGACGATTACGGAGAGTCCGACGCCTAGTATCACCCCAACGCTTACGGCAACGAGGACCAACTCACCGACATCCACGGTCACTCGCACCCCAACCACCACACGCACCCCTTCACTGACGCCAACGCTGTCATGTGACTTGTTCTTTGCCAGCAGCTTCGTTCTGGGCAAGTGGGGCAATGATCAGCCGCGTGTATCCATTACGGTTACGAACAACAGCACTGTCTATGATACTGAAATTCAAAGCCTCACGTTCACTTGGGCAGCTTACGACGCCGCCAACCCATCCCAGACATTGGACAGGTGGTCATTTGATGGCAATGTAATTAGTAATACAGATGACGGTAGCTCACCTACTACATGGACGAACCCTGGAGGTCTCGGTTCGAATGACGATCTGGACGCCGGTGAAACGGATACTCTTTACTTTACCTTCCTTAATTCCGATCCCAGCTGGCCCGGTATTGTTCCAGCAAATTCCTTTGGTCTGACATTGACATTTGCAAACGGTTGCATCATCACGGTTACACCCGTATCCACACCAACTGTCACTGCAACACGCACAGCGACGCACACACCGACCATTACGCGCACACCGACCATTACGCGCACACCAACCATTACACGCACACCGTCGCGCACACCAACCATTACACGAACGCCGACGATTACACCAACGCGCACCCGTACTCCGACGCGAACTATCACACCGACAGCGACCATCACGCGTACACCTACCATCACGCCGACCGCAACACGGACACCGACACGTACACCCACACGGACGCCGACGCGAACACCGACACCGACATCGCCCGTCATCACACCGTCCGTCACACCGACCCCAACAGGATGCTTCGACTGCTAGCGTGAAGGGTACAAATAAATAGAAACAAGCCGCCGGTTGATTTCAAACCGGCGGTTTGTTTTGCGATATAATCCCGCCACTTAGAAAAGGAGGCTCGCAGACAAAATTCAACCGGGAAAGGACAGCGCATGAATCCTGCCAATGCAGGATGACGAGGATAAGGGTTCTCCATCGCGAGGTGGAGTTAATTGCGCAGTTGGTCGAGTAGGCACGAATGTGGCATATCGAGACCACCAGCGTGAAAAAATCGAAGGTTCAGCGGAAGCCCTTTGGGTGCGCCATCACCCATTCTCTCTTTCCCTCCGAAAAAACTCTGCAACAACACCGCATGGGCAACCACGCGGGCAGAACTGCAAAGAATGGCATTCAAACGAGGCTGGAGACCAGAGACTAATCAAGTCTCTAATCTCTAATTCTCTAGTCTTTTAACCTCGGAGGACTCCCCATGTGTGGAATCGTCGGATACATCGGCGCGCGTGATGCGACGCCGATCATTCTCAACGGCTTGAAACGGCTCGAATACCGCGGCTACGACTCGGCGGGAATTGCTGTCCTGAACGGCGACCAGCTCGAAGTGCGGAAGGACGCGGGTAAGTTATCCCAATTGATCGAACTCGTAGAAAAATTCCCCATCGCCGGTGCGCCGGGGGTGGGTCATACGCGCTGGGCAACGCACGGCGCGCCGAACGCGCGGAATGCGCATCCGCATCTCGGGCAGACAAAGCGTGTCGTCGTCGTGCAGAACGGCATCGTCGAGAATTTCCTCGAACTCAAGGATGAACTGACCGCCGAGGGCGTGGAATTTCAATCGGAAACCGATACCGAAACCATCGTGCATCTCGTGGAGCATTACCTGGCGACGGGAATCGGTTTGGTGGAAGCCGCGCGTAAAACCTTCAACCAGATCCGCGGTGCGAACGTCGTAGTGTTGATGTCTGCCGATGAACCCGACAAGATCGTCACCGCGCGCATCGGCAACGCGGGCGGCGTGGTGATCGGCATGGGAGATGACGAGAATTTCATCGCCAGCGATACTCCTGCCATCATGGATCATACGCGCAGTGTTATCTTTTTGGAATCGCGGCAAATGGCTGTAGTAACGCGAAACACCGTGACCATCGAAACGCTGGATGGCACAGAGGTGAAACCGCAGGTACATAACGTGTCGTGGGACCCGATTGCGGCGGAGAAGGGCGAATACCGCCACTTCATGCAGAAGGAAATCCACGAGCAGGTCCGTGCATTGACCGACACGCTTGCGGGTCGCGTAGACTTCGCCAACGGAAAAATCCGTCTGCCCGACCTAAAATTGACCGAAGAACTTGCAAAACGGATCGAGAAGATCTACATCACCGCCTGCGGAACCGCCGCGTATGCGGGCATGGTCGGTAAATATCTTATCGAAAAGATCGCTCGCGTTCCCGTTGAAGTGGTCATCGCCTCGGAGTTTCGTTATAGCGATCCCATCTTGAACGACAAAACCGTTGTACTTGCCATCTCGCAATCCGGCGAAACTGCGGATACTCTCGCGGCTATGGAGGAGGGACGCCGCAAAAGCGCAGTCGTGTGGAGCATCGTCAACGCGATCGGGTCACAAGCGATGCGCGTCTCGGACGGGTTTATTTCGATGCAAACAGGTCCCGAGATCGGCGTCGCTTCGACCAAGGCGTTCACTGCCCCACTGGTTGACCAGTACATGCTGGCGATATTGCTTGCCGATTTACGCGGTAGTATCAACGAAAAACAACGCAAGGAACTTGTCGCGGACCTAAGGCTTGTCCCTGACCTCGTGGGTCGCACGCTCGAACGTGAAGCGGAAGTGGAAAAAGTGGCGCACACCCTGAAAGATATCCGCGATTGCCTTTATCTCGGTCGCGGCATCAACATGCCCATCGCTTATGAAGGCGCGCTCAAACTAAAGGAAATTTCATACATCCATGCCGAAGGCTACCCGGCGGGTGAGATGAAACACGGTCCCATCGCGTTGATCGATGAGCATATGCCCGTTTTGTGCCTCGCGCCAAAAGACCCCTGGCACGAGAAAATGATCTCGCAAATCCAGCAGGCAAAAGCGCGCGGAGGAATGGTCATTGCAATCGCAACCGATGGCGATGACTTGATTCAGGGAATGGCGGATCATACCCTGTGGGTGCCGGAAACGCCGTGGATGCTCTCCCCTGTTGTGACGGTGATTCCACTCCAACTGCTGGCGTACCACATCGCCGCCCTGCGCGGGTTGGATGTAGACCAGCCGAGAAATCTGGCAAAAAGCGTGACGGTGGAATAGAATAAAATTGACAGTCACCTTGTAGGTGACTGTCAATTAATTTCGGAGAAAACATGCGCCCGGATTGGGATTCGTACTTCATGAAGATCGCCTATGCCGTTTCAGAACGAAGCACCTGTGACCGCGCCCTCGTCGGCTGCGTCCTGGTGACCGACAAACGCATCCTCACAACAGGCTTCAACGGTTCGCCTAAGGGACAGAGTCATTGCGACGAGATCGGTCACCTGATGGTCGATGGTCACTGCGTCCGCACGATTCACGCGGAGACGAATGCCATCATCCAAGCCGCATTGCACGGTGTCTCAACCAAAGGTGCCACCTGCTACGTGACTCATCTTCCCTGCATCAATTGCACGAAGGCTCTCATCAATGCTGGCATCGTGCGCATTGTCTATAGCGTGGCATATCGAAACGATGAAAACGCCGCGAACTTTCTGCGCGCGGCGAATATCGAGGTGGTGCACCTAGAATCCCCTCTCCCTTCAGGAGAGGATTAGGGTGAGGGCAAACCCAGCTACTCAGTCGGGATTACCAT
>DAOTZF010000310.1:0-9077 GCA_034434415.1 Anaerolineales bacterium
TTTCCTGTGCGATTTTTCCGTCTGCGGCATTCTCCACTTCGAACCCGATTCCCCGCAGTGCTTCCGCGAAGATGTCCACAAGGTCTTCGTCGTCTTCGATGATCAGTGCAAGTTTTTTCATGGGTTTCTCCATTTCGCTGGGACTCCCTCCGGAACGACCAAGGGGAGTACGACCGTAAATACGCTTCCTTCGCCGGGTGTGCTGGTCACGCCAATTTCGCCGTTCATCAAACTGACGAGTTGTTTGACGATGGATAAACCCAGCCCGAACCCGCCGCGTGACCGGGTGGTGTCCTGCTCCACTTGCCGGAAGGTTTCGAAGATGTGGGGGAGATCTGCAGTGGGAATTCCGCGCCCCGTATCGCTGACCTCGATTCCCCACGAATCATCCTGCAGGAACAGGCGGACATGTATTCTTCCGTGATCGGTGAATTTGATCGCGTTGCTTACCAGATTCAGAAGAATTTGCTGGATTCTCGCCGGGTCTCCAATCACAGTTTCCGGCAGATTTGGGTCGATCCCGCTGGTTAGTTTCAAATTCTTGTCCAGCGCCGCTTTGTCCATCACTCCGTGAAGCGAATCGAGCAAGTCTGCGGTTTTCACCGGCTGGTTGTGGATGGTCAATTTCCCCGCTTCCATTTGTGCCTGGTCAAGCAGGTCATTGATCAGCCCGAGCAGACGCTGCGTGTTCTTCATGATGCGGTCTGCCATGTTGATCTGTTTCTCGTTCATGGGACCATAGACCGCTTCTTTGAACATCTCGGCGTATCCGAGGATGGCATTGAGCGGGGTGCGCAATTCATGAGACACGATGCCCACAAAGGTGCTTTTGAGCCGTTCCACCTCGGCTTCGCGTGTGAAATCACGGAAGACGATCACCGTGCCTGTGTTTCGCCGCTGATTATCATAGACCTGCGCGGCGCTCACCGAAAGAGTCTTGTCGCTCCATTCGATGCGAAAGCCGACGGGCTGAGTTCCGTGCTCCAGCATGGCATACAGCATCGCGCGGCTGCGCGGAGCAACCCTTGGGTGTTCGATCAGGTCGCGGAAATTCTTGTTGATGATCAATTCGAGTGGGATGTCGAGCATACCCTTGATGGCCGGGTTCGCAAGCGTGGCGTTCCAATGATTATCAAAGACGATCACACCGTCGGCAATCGAATTGAGGATGGCTTGGTTGCGCCCCGCCTCGATCTTTTCACGCGAAAGCGAAGCGGCTAATTCCTGCGTCCGTTCGTTCACGATACGGTCCAGATTGATGTTAATCGAGCGGAGTTCACCCAGCGCTTGTTCCAAACTGCGTGCAGACAACCATGAAACTAATGCCAGCAAAAAGAATCCAATGATGGCGGGATAATTCGGCGCAAAATCAACAGACAAGGCGAGTGCTGAGATAATCAGACTGCTGATCACAGCAAAGATGAAACTCGAAGCAGGCGTCAACAGGATGCTCGCCATGAAGATGGGAATCGTAAAGAGGAAGAGGGAGCGTCCGTTGGAAATTTGTTCAGCCGAGTCGCTGAAGGCAAATACCACGCTCAAGAAGAGGAGAAACACGAACGCGGCGACTCTTCCGGAGCGACGGATATTGATAAGATATATGATAAGAACGCCGATGATTGTGGCGATGCTCCCCCAAAGAATGATCAGGTTTTCATCGTCGTATTGCGGATAGAAGATGGCAAGGTAGATGCCCAGCAGTGCTGAGAGGATGGAAACCCCTCCCGTGCCGGCAAGCAGGATGTTGAGGATATTCCTTTTCCTTGCATCTTCCGGGTCTGTGGTGGAAATCGTGATGAAGCGTTGAATGAGGTTGCTCATCATCTCAACCTGCCAGTGCCAGAGCGCTGATGATCGCGGAGCGGACTACCAGATGGGGGCTATACAGGCATTTGCCGATCCACAAGGGTGGGTAGGGATTCTCCAGATTTTCGGTTAGCCATTGCGCCCCGCGTTGGATTGCAGATTTTGGAACTTTTGCAGCCTTTTCGTTCCACACCCAGAGCGCTTGCAAAGCATAGGCTGTTTCCTCGGCAGTTTTGATATATGTACCCCACGACCCATCTCCGTTTTGGGTGTTCAATATCCACTTGATGGAGTCTTCGACAAGTTCATTCGCCAAGCCCGCGCAGGCGATGATCGCGTGGGCGGTGGCATAGTAAGCGGAGGAGTGCCATTTGTCCACCCAGAACGGATACGTTCCTCGCGCCTTTTGTAAATATCGTACAACCTTATGGAAAGAGGGATGGCTCTGATCCAGGCCGGCTTGCCCCAGCGCGCCCAACACATGAATGTTCGCGCTGATGGATGGATTGGCTTCGAGATCGAAACAGCGGAAGTGGTTTTTTTCCTCATACAGCAGGACACTCTCGATGTCTTTTTCGATACCGAACCGCATCAGCGTATCGTACACCAGCCCGGTGTCGTCGCTGTCTTTTACTGAATACTCTGCCGCAAAACCGACCCCGCGTCCCGGCGCCCAGGCGTTCGAAAGAAATTCCAAATGCGGTTTTAGCTTTTCGTTCTTCCTCACCTCGGGAATAAAACTTAAATTCCAAAGTGCCCACGCGATCTCGAACACGTCGAACGGTGCCACATTCGGGAAGCCGCCATCCGGTTTCATACTGCCGTGCAGGTACTTCAGCGCCGCCTCATCACCTTGTTTGATGTAGGTGGCAAAATACGCTGTGGCAGAAGGACTGACGCCGACCGAGCCGTTCTTCTCCTGTAGGGTTTCAATATCAAGCATATGCTTACCGTCGCCGCCCGCCATCTCTGCAGAGAATGCAAGAGTAACGTTTCTGTTGATCATGTTATCACGGAGATATGCCAGTTTTTTGTTGCGCAAGACGGATATTCGCCCCAGGATTCTGCCGCCTTGACTTTTGATCAGCCCAAGCCTTTCCGCTTCTGTGACAAGTGTGGGTGCGATCATTTCGAAGCCGACGGTTGCTCCATTGGGATCGGAGGATAACCCTCCCGTCGCGCCTCCGATGATTCGCTCGAGGGCGAGTTTGCCGTATTCGATTTGTGTGCGGTCTGCCTGGCGTTGACCGCGATACGAGAGGGCGATCATCGCCGCAAGTGTGCAGATCACACGGTCATGATAGTAGAACGGCGTCGGCGCGCCCCAGGATCCATCCGGTAATTGGTTGCGTGTGAGCCAGGTGAGGGCGCGGTTGCTGATGTCAGGGTCTATACCCCCGAGGCGAGCTACCCAGGCTGTATCGTACGCAGTGCTTGCCATGTGGCCCGGACCGATTTCGTCGATGAGTTTCGCGATGAGGTCTGTCAAGGTCAGTCTGCTGTTTCCGGAATCCATAGATTGAATTTGAGTTTACCAACGCCGAAAGCCTCATCCTCGTGCTTTCGGTAATAGTTTCTTAACCAATCGAGTTCCTGTGCTGAGAGTTTGGTGTAATCGGGTTCAGGCGTACGGCGCAGGTACAAATGGTCGTAGAGAATGGCTCGCAACTGACGGATGGTCATATATGGCGACGGGCTGACCGAAAAGTAGAGATCCTCTTCGCCGGTGGAAAGGAGCGGCATATCGAAGGCACTGAATTTATCGAAGCCGATGAACATGCTTACAGGTGGGATATCCTCACCGTAGTATTTTCTTACCAGCGTGTTCTTGTCTGCGATCGTGCCGTCGGCGAGGTAGTGCTCCACGGAAAGACGCGCAACGGTTTCGGCGATTTCGTCCGCAAAGACGCCGAAGAATAATCGATGTTTCGAATTTGATTTGGTGGCTTGAGTCACTTCATTCATGGATTGCAAAGCGTATTCGAATTCTGTGCCTGTAAGTACCTCGCGGTAATCGCCGTAAAATCGGACCTTCACTTCGCGGCGCTCGAAGAAACCACGATACTTCTCATCGGTTGCCGTTCGCACCAGCCCTTCGATGCCAACGCGTTTTGTGTATTCGTCACCGCGGTGCATGAGTTCGCGCCCGAAGACCGGCGCAAGGATTGTTTCGATTCCGTGGTCGTAGAGCATGGAGCAAAGTTCGATATGGTTTTGGATCGAAGCATCCATGTACGCGGAAAAGAAATCGCCTTGTATCCTGTCTGCGTGTTCGAGCAGGAACCAACGCCGCGTTCCGTTGACAGGGAAAACGCACACCTTGTGTCCTGTTGCTTTGACAAGTGCCGCGACTTCACCTGTGGGTAGTTGCAGGAAATCCTCAAAGGGGATCACCGGCGCCTCCACAGCCGAGGCAGAAAGCGGGGGGTCTGACGCGCATACTCCGCATATCCGCGTAGGGAGTTTGTTAGCAACTCTTCTTCCTGCCGTGCGGCGCGCGTGAAATCCCAGATCGCATACGCGAGTGCTGCCAGTGAAGTGATCGCCGGGTTAACAAAAAACAACCCCGCCGCGATCCCGAAAAACGATGTTATGACCGGGTGGCGCATATGTTTGTAGGGACCCGTCTTGATCACTTTGTGTTTCGGCTGGACCTCGACGCGTTCGGCATAGTATTGCCCAAGGTGAGCGCGCGCCCATGCATGAAGTCCGAGCGACTCGAGAATTAAGACGATCCCCAGTAATTGAAAATAAGACTTCCACGGTTCGCTGATCGGGAAACTAAGCGCCGGTAGCAAGATGGGTTGCAACACCAGGACTGCAACCAGAATGAAAATGAATAGGGTGAAATCCCAGGCGCGGCCCGTACCGCCTGCGGTTCGTTTTTTATCGTACCGACGGATGAGGACAAAATCCATCGCATAAAAGAGGAGGATGGTGAGAATGGTTACCGCGGCTTGCGCCAATCCTGAAAGCATGTTCCCCCTTGATTTACCTTTTCGATGAGCGGGTGTTGAACGCCGCCATGGTGACCATGGCATGATTCGTATCTTCGAGGTGGAACCCGAGACGACGTTTAACATCGTAAGCGCCGGTGCCGAATCGGACGAGTCGTATTTTGTGTTCGAATGCCTCCTGCATGGCTGCATACAACAGGTAGAAATATCCGCCCGGCACATCGTCTTCGAGTCCGAGCGCAGTGGCGAGTTGGAATTGGTTGTCGCGCACAACTGCGCCACATCCCACGAGTTTTCCCTCCTTGCGGAGTTCGAGCCACGTTCCATCGACCATGGAGAAATTTTCGAGCAAGCCGCGCATCCACGGGTTAGGCGCGGAGCCGTGCCAGATGGATACGTTGCGGATCAATTCGAGCGCCTTATCGATTTCTGAAACCTTCCGGTGTTTTGATAAGACGAGTCCATTCTCCTCGGCTTCCTTGATGCTTTTCTTGTAGTGCTGGCGGTCCTTCTTGTTGCCTGATTCGAGATATTCTTCGAAGGTTTGCCATTCCATCGGCATGTAGGTGCCGGGCTCTGAAACTGTCAGCGGTTCGAATCCTTTGGGCCATCCGTACCGCAATTGTTCGGTCAACAGGTAATCAAAGAGCAGAAAGGAGCACTTTTGTTTTTTAAATTGTTCCCGTGCGGCTTGGGCAAGCGCAACCAACGCCACATCCCGAAGAGGTTCGCCGGGCAGGAGTAATGCTGATGTGTCGGCAAGCGGCGAGCGGCAGATAAGCAATGGTCGGTGCTTGAAAATGGACGCCATGAACTCGCGCGCGATGGCGGGCAGGGGCAGCGGTTCGTTGTGGACTTTGAAAAGCGCCGCACCTGCCACCGGCGTATCGCCCTCCCACGCGAGCAGATAGGTGGGTTTGGCATCCGCCATGGCGCGTTCGCCGAATTGATACCAGTTGTGGCTTTGAAAGCCGCGCCCTGAAACAATGCGATTCCAGATTTCAGGCTTGATCTCGTTGATACTGTGGAAAACTTCGACCTTCAGGTCTGCCATGCATGCTCCCGTGCAACCCAATTGTACATGAGCGGATTGGGTTTGCCGATGATTGTTAATTGCCTTGCAAAAATGATAAGTGAATTACGGAGAATTATAATCTCTTGTCGGAGGCTGTTGCATGGAAAATTATACCTTTCGATTGAAATCCGGGCAGGACTTGTTCGACAGCATTCAGAGCTTTGTTAACGAAAAGCAGATCAAGGCAGGCTGTGTGGTTTCATCGGTTGGAAGCCTGCGCCGCGCAGTATTGCGCTTTGCGAATAATGATTCCTATTCGGAACTGGAGCGTTTCTTTGAGATCGTTTCGATCACCGGCACGGTGTCCATTCATGGTTCGCATCTGCACATCGCCATCTCGGATGGGGAGGGGAAGACGATCGGCGGGCACATGGAATCAGGTTGTGTAATTTTCACAACGGCCGAGGTTGTGATTCTTGCATTCGATGATTCGATATTCAAACGCGAAACTGCAGAAGATTCTGGATACGAGGAACTGGTGGTGTATAACGCGTCGTAGGAGCGGGTCTGAGTACATTTTATTTTTTCAACTCCCCAAGAAATTCTTCCTCATTCCTCACAGTCTGTTTGAATCCGAGCTTTTTACCCAAACGCGTTAATTGAGGGGGATCGACGTACGTTGTTGCGAGGATTTCATCCTGTCCCAAAACATCGTTGGCTTTGCCGTCGAGCAGGATCTGTCCCTGCGACATGGCAATGACGCGTTCGAAATTCTCGGCGCAAAAATCAATATCATGGGTGATCGTGATCACCGTCTTGCCGCGCTCTCGCAAAACCTTGATCACGTTGGCAATGCGTGCGCTGCTCGCCGCATCCTGCCCCGTGGTCGGTTCATCGAAGATCACAATGTTCGTGTCCATCGCGATGACCGACGCCAGCGCGACCATCTTGCGCCAGGTGGGGGATAGATCGTATGGATTCGTCTCGGTTTTATCGGATAACTCTGCCATCGTCAGCGCGTCTTTGATCTGACGTTCAGCCTGCTCTGCGCTCATCCCCAGATTTCGCGGCCCGAACGCAACTTCAGTTCCCACATTCTTGGAGAACAATTGCTCATCTGGATTTTGGAAAACATAGCCAACCCGTCGCGCCATTTTTGCCACAGAATGTTCTTTCGTGTTCCAATCCCCGACGTGGACAGTCCCAGAGGTGGGTTGTAGCAACCCATTCAGGTGTTTCACAAGCGTGGTCTTCCCCGCGCCGTTCTGCCCAACAATGGCAACCTGTTCACCCGATTCAATGGTGAGCGAAATTCCGCGCAATGCCTCTACGCCGGTAGGGTAGGTGAAATTCAGATCTCGAATCTCGATTCTCATCTTGCAAAACCATCCATTGCTTCTTCCAGCGTCACCGGCAATCGATTCCCCTTCCATAGCCCTAATTCTTTCGCCTTCCGTGCCACAGACGTGTATCGTGAAATTCCGAACGCCTTCTCCACAAGCAGGTCGGAGGTGAGCACATCTTGCGGTGTACCCTCCAAAAGGATTTCCCCATCGTGCAAAGCAACAACGCGGTCTGCGAAGTTCGCGATCCACTCCACTTTGTGTTCTGCCATGAGGACGGTCATGCCGCGCTCTGCCATCGCGCGAATCACGCCGAAAACTTCGCGCGTGCCGATGGGGTCCATTTGCGAGGTCGGCTCGTCGAGGACGAGAACCTTGGGTTGCATGACCAGGATCGACGTCAGCGCGACGCGTTGTTGCTGTCCGCCGGAGAGTGAGTAGGGCGAGCGGTCCGCCAGATCCGAAATGCCGGTGAGCTTCATCGCGTCGTTCACACGTTGGATCATCTCATCACGAGGCACACCGATATTCTCCAGCCCGAAAGCCAACTCCTCGAAGACGGTGTACTTTGCCCCGCTGATCTGGTTGAACGGATTCTGGAACGCCAGCCCCACGTTCAATACCCACTCATGTAAATTTGATTTGCTCGATTCGCTGCCTGCCACTTCAACCGTGCCTGATATCTCTCCTTTGAAAAAATGAGGAACGAACCCTGCGATGGTGTAACACAACGTGGACTTTCCCGCGCCGTTGGGTCCGATCAGCGCAACGAATTCACCCTCGTTCACCTGCAGGTTGATATTCTTCAGCGCGGGCGAATCGGTGAGCGGATATTTGTAAGTGACGTTATGCAGGTTTACGATAGCCATAATCTCGCCGTCAGCGAAAGCAGTACCAAGCCGATCAATATCCAGCGAATGAATTTATCCGCGCCTGTATCAGGAATGTCATGCAGGGATGTTTTCGCATGTGTGGAAGTGAATCCACGTGCCTCGATGGCGATGGCGCGTTCCTCCACTTCCACCAGAGAACCGAATACCAGCGGACCCACGAGAGGAAACAACGAGCCCGCGCGTTTGAAGAATGTGCTTTCTGTATCCAAGCCGCGTGCGCGTTGCGCGGCGATGATGGTCTGCGCCTTGGCTTGCATCTGCGGAAGGATTTGCAAGGTGGAGATGATCACATAGGAGAGTTGCCCCGGCAATCCGCGTCGTGTCAAATCAGACATCAACTCGCTGGGGTGGGTGGATAAAAGAAATACTGTGAAAGACGAAACCATGACTGCGATACGGGTCGCGTTCCGAAAAGCGAAGCTAAGGCTTTCGCTTGTGACATCCAGAAACCAGACCTGAAAGATGATATTTTCACCGATGGGGTGAAAAAAAGCCTGCATGAGGAACAAAAACCCTGCCGCCGGCAGGATGAGTCTGGCGAATGTACCCAAAAAGTTTTGCTGTATTTTTCCGAGAAAACTCAGGGGGAGAAGTGCAAAGACGAAAAGAAGTTGCGGCGTCCAATAGTAGGGGGTCAGGAACCCGATGAGGATCAATCCGAACACCAGGGTCAGTTTTGTGAGCGGGTTGAGGCGATGTAGAACACTGTCGCGTTTCGCGTAAAATGAAAGCCGTTCATGCATGTGCGAAATTATAAACGACAAAAAAGACCAGACCGCAAGGTCTGGTCTTTTTGATGATGTGTGGGGGATTATCCGCCTATGATGTTGCCGAGCATGAACATGGCGAACAACACCAGCAGGACGATCACCACGAGGGCGATGATCAACTGCATTTGGCTTGTGCCGCCTTCTGTTTGGGCATTTTCAGGGCGTGGGAAGCGCGCCACGAAGCGTTGCGAGAGTCCCTGAATAATGGCGAAGGCAAGCATGGCGGTGGTGATCTTGTCCACGGGCTCTACGAGGAAGCCGGTGCTCATCACTGCCTGCACGACACCTTGACC
>DAOTZF010000311.1:0-15006 GCA_034434415.1 Anaerolineales bacterium
GAACCGAATCAAGAAATCGGCATAACTTCGCACATCTGTTTCAGGAAACAAATTTTAATGGAAGCGTATGTTGTTTTTAATACCCCGCAAACCATTCAGGAGTATGATGACCTCAACAGAAAGGAGGCTCACGTAGATACTCCGCCTGACAATTCAATACAAGGAAGGACCGGGACGCCCTGAACTGGATAAAGCCATCGGCTTTCGTACCAGACGTTCACCGAACGAAAAAGAAAGAGGCAATCCCCCGCTCCTTACCGGGTCATAGAATTATTGACGGATGGATAAACTCCATCCGTCCTTTTATTTTAGCGCCTGGCTCATCCGCTTCAATCCCTCTTCCAGCAGTTTGCGCGAGGTGCCAAAATTAATGCGCACAAATTGTTCGTTGCCTTTCCCAAACCTGCCGCCATCGCTGAAAGCAACCTTCGCTTCTTTCAAAAAAAATTCATAGGGCGACGGCTTGAGTTTCAATGCCGAACAATCGAGCCAGATCAAATACGTCGCATCGGGCTTTGTAATTCGAATCCCTGGCAGATTCTTTTCGACATACTCCAAAATGAAATCACGGTTGCTCGTGAGATAACGGCGCAACGCGTGCAACCAGGCGTCCGCTTTGCCAGCGTACGCGACACGCGAGGCTGTGAGCCCGGGAGTGGATACTTCAACCGACATGCCCGTCATGATGGTTTGGAATTTTTTCCGCATCGACTCATCGGGAATGATCGCGAACGCGGATGCCAGCCCCGGCACATTGAACGCCTTCGATGCCGAGATCAATGTGATCGTGTGTTTCTCGACCTCACGCGAAACTGTTGCCAGGGGCATAAACTTCGCATCGCCCAGCAACAACTCGCTATGGATTTCATCCGAAACCAAAGTGACGCCCTGTTCGATGCAGATCGTTGACATTCGTTTCAATTCTGCGCGCGAATAAATTTTCCCCACGGGGTTATGCGGATGGCACAACAGGAACATCCCAGACTTTTTGATTCCCCTCTCGAACGCGTCAAAATCGACCTCATACCTGATTCGGCTTCCCTCGACCTTTTTCACCAGGGGAGCGACCATCTGCCGCGCGCCTGTCTTCTCCGCTGTTTCCTGAAACTCGTTGTAGACGGGGGTCTGGATCAAATATCCTTTTTTCTTCGAGCATAAAATCCGTGCGGCGATGTTATATCCGTTATTGACACCTGCCGTGTATACGATGGAGTCAGGGTCAACATCCCAGTTGTATAGGTTCTTCATTCGCGTCGCAATGACTTCGTACAGCGGTCTCGATGGCAGTTCATATCCCAGCACACCATGTTCCACTTTTTGGTGTAGCGCTCGCTGGATTTGCGGCGCGACAGGAAAATCCGCATCTGCCACCCACATCGGGAGGATGTCGCGGGGGTATGCCGTCCATTTGCCAAGGAATGGACTATTTCGGCGGGAGGGAGGAGAGTCGAAGTTGTACGCCAAGCTATCTTTTGTACGCTACGATCATCCCGTCACGGATGGGGGTGAGTGAAACGATCCAGTCTGAATCAGTTGTCACGTCATGCGTGAAGCGGCGGATGGCTTCGGTGGATCTCTCATGGTCGTTTGGGTCGAGGATCTGTCCGTGCCAGATCATGTTGTCGATGATAAGCAATCCGCCTGAACGAAGTTTGTTTTTGATGACGGGAAGCGACTCGGGATAGCCTTCCTTGTCAATATCGTTGAAAATGATGTCGAACGTGCCTGGAGTTTTGCGAAGAGTCTCTACTGCCTCCGCATTATGGAACTCGACCAGATCGTCCAGTCCCAATCGGTTGAGATACTCCTTCGCCATGGCAGAAAGCATATCGTCCCAAACGGTGTGATGAACGACCCCGCCTCCGTTTTCGCGGACAGCCTTCGCAAACCACGCGGTGGAATATCCATAGCCCGAACCCAGTTCAAACACTGACGTGGCTCGCATCATCCGCGCCAGTTGATAACAGTAATATCCACACACGGGACCGAGCGCTGGAAAGTCGTTTTTCTCTGCATATTCTTCCATTTCTTGCAGCACAGGTTCGCGCGATGGGACAAGGGTAGTAAGATACTCTTGCAGTTTGTCATAGATGATTTCAGGCATGAGGATTCTCCTTGATTGATGCGTAGGGACGGGTCACCCCGCCCCTCCCAATGTCATTTAAAAATCTCTAACACCACAGGTAAGGCAAGTTTCGCCCATTCGGCGTACATTTTCCCAGAGGGATGCAAACCGTCGCCGGCGATCAACGATGGATCGCTCACCGCTTCGCGTGAAATCGGAGTGATGTCAATGTAATGCGCGCCTGCTGTTTCGGTTTCCTCCTTGTTTATCGCGTTGAACTGATCGATTTCCAAGGCAATCTGTTTGCTATCGCGCGAACTAGCAAAGGGTGTCACACCCCAATCAGGGATGGAAAGCACAAACACACGATCTGCATCCCCGCCTGCATATTCGATCGATTTATCGAGGAGAAAGATAAAACCCTCGCGATATTCCTCGATATCGCGTCCGCGATATTGGTTATTGACACCGATCAGGAGGGAAACCAGATCATATGGCGGCTTGATCTCCTGTGCCTGAATTCCCTCCCAGAGTTCGTCGGTCGTCCAACCTGTGCGGGCAATGATCGTGACTTCTGTGGAATGCCCCTCCCGTTTGAGCAGTTCTGCAAGTTGCATCGACCACCGCTCGGATTCGTCCACGCTTTCGCCGATGGTGTAGGAGTCGCCGAGGGCAAGGTAACGAACAGCAGGCATATCATCCTCTCCGGAAACAATCACAGATGTGGGTGAGGCGCATCCAGCAAACATGAACAGGCATAACCAAAGGACGCGTTTCATCGGACGAATTATAGCCGCAAAATAAAAGCGGACGTTGGAACGTCCGCTTCGGTCTTCACTTCAGGTTGAATCAACCATTGGAAATTACGCCTCTTTTCGGCGGATGAAACTGTACAACGCCAGCGCCAGCATGAAGCCTGCCGCGATCCACGCGCTCAGCACAACATTCGGCGCGGCGGACTGTTTGACCGCAATACCAACAAACGACCAGACAAGTACAAGCAGGTAGGGAACATCTTTGCGAAGCAGAGCCATCGCAAGTCCCACCAGCGAAGCGACCGCGATCATGATCACCGCCCACGTCTGCGCAGGGATTCCGAACCCATTCCATTCAACGAGGTACAACCAGTCCGAGATGTTTGCCACGGTAGCGACTGTGATCCAGCCGAGATAGATTCCAAATGGAACATCGACAGACCAGATCTCGGCTCGCGGGACCGAAACGCGATTCACATCGAGCCGCAGGTAGCTGGCAATAAGTAAAGCCAACAGGGACAGCATGATGAGCACGCTGAGGCCAAAGACGTTGTAATGCCATGCAAACAACCACGCCGCGTTTGCGATGTTGCTCAACGCGAATAGGTAACCAAGCCTTCGCAGGCGCGGGCTTTCCTTTTGCGAATGCTGGAACTGGAAAACTGTGAAAGCAATCCATCCAAGGTAGATAACGCCCCAGATCGCGAACACATAACCCGCCGGGACAAAATAGACCTGGAAGCGGTCTGAGATCTCGCCTGTGTTCTGCCCGTTCAAAGGCAGTGCTGAGGCGAGGATGTTGACCGCGAGCGCGATCAGAACGGTCACAAGATTTGTAGTTTGACGAAGTGTGTCTTTCAATTGAAATTTCCTTTTCCTTGTTATAAAGTTTTGATCTTCAGCCACAACGAAGGGATGCGACTGACCTTTCCAAACGTACTGAGCGAGGCGCGTCGGGTGAAAACATCGTAATCGTTCTTCTCGATCTCGTCGAGGATTCCCTGATAGAAAACGGATGCCGCGCCGATGGCGAGTTGTCCTTCACGTTCGAGCAGTTTCACTCCCTCCCATGAGTCTGCGTAGAGTTGGCGCGTGCGCTCGATCTGGAATTTCATGAACTGCCGCCAGTTTTCGGTCACGCGCCCCTCGGCGATATCCTGTTCACAGATTCCGTAAAAGGCAAGTTCTTCACGTGGAAGATACAAGCGTCCGTTGTGGTAATCCTCTCCCACGTCGCGCAGGATGTTGGTCATCTGTAATGCGACGCCGAGTTTGATGGCATAGGGCACCGCATCGTTGGTCTTGAAGCCGACGATGTACATGCTCATCAAGCCTACCGTGGAGGCAACTCCGTAACAATAGGTGGCAAGGTCATCGAACGTTTGATAGCGGGCTTGTTCGAGGTCGCGCGCGACGCCGTCAATGAGTTGAAGCGCGTAATGGCGGGGGATATGATAGCGCGTGAGCGTGTCTGCCCACGCCGCCGCGACCAGGTCTCCGTCGGAAAAAGATGCGTGTTCCACCATTCTGCGCCAGTAGCTCAGCGCAGAGTCGCGGTCGATGATCGTGTCAGTATCATCCACAATGTCATCCACGGTGCGGCAGAACGCGTACAGCGCGCGCGCTGCCATGCGCTTCTCTTCGGGAAGCAGGCTCGATGCAAAATGGAAGGATTTGCTGTGCGCCTTTGTGATCCTTTCTGCCTGTGAGTAGGCACGGCTCAACGAGGCGTCTCCTGCCCAGTACGAAAACAATGGGCGGCTGGATGGGTGATGCATATTGCCTGCGAGGGCAAGGAGTTGGTTTTCCCAATTTGCTTGTGCCTGCATGGTGGTGGTCTCCTAATCTGTATTCGGATGATCTTTTGGTCGGTTGCGACGATTTCAGGATTCTACGCAGTTTCCAAATTTTGTCAAGGTTTTGTATATATATACTTGACAAATATTGGACATTGTGTATAATCCCATCCAGCACAAAAGGAGCCCTCAGTGAAAAACAAACCTACTGCCCTCATTATCGGCGCGGGGATCGGCGGGATCGCTACTGCCGCTCGCCTTGCCAAACATGGATATGATGTGACCGTATTGGAGAAGAATGATTCGCCCGGCGGACGCTGTAACCAGATCGTGCGCGATGGTCACCGCTTCGACGTTGGACCGACGCTGTTCCTCATGCCTGAAATCTGGGAGGAGACCTTCACCGCCCTCGGCGAACGGATGAGCGACCATCTCGACCTGAAACGCATCGACCCGACGTACAAGGTCCACTTTGACGATGGGCTGCAATTGGAATTGACATCTGATATTGGAAGGATGCAAACGCAACTCGAGAAAGTGGAAAAGACCGCCTTCACGGGTTTTCTTGATTACATCGCCGAGGGAAACAAGCATTACAAGATTTCTGTCGAAAAATTCGTCGGGCGTAACTTCTATAACATGTTCGAATTCTTCTCACTGAAGAACCTCCCCCTCCTGTTTAAAATGAAGGCGCTGGTGAAACACTACAACAATGTTGGGAATTTCTTCAAGGATGGACGACTCAAAGCTGCGTTCACTTTCCAAAATATGTATCTGGGATTAAGTCCGTATGACGCGCCTGCCACATTTTCCCTGCTTCAATATACGGAACTCGCTGAAGGTGTGTGGTACCCCATGGGTGGAATGTACGCAGGGATTCAAGCTTTCGTGAGAATCGCTGAACAACTTGGCGTGAAATTCATCTACAACGCCCCCGTGAAGCAGTTGAAGCTTGCAGGCTCAAAGGTTGAAGGTGTGGAACTGGAGGACGGACGACACTTTCCAGCCGACATCTTCATCGGTAATGCTGACCTTCCCTATATCTACAAAAATCTTTTGCCTGACGTGAACGAAGCGAAGAAACTCGAAAACAAAAAATACACCTGTTCCACCATCATGTTCTACTGGGGTGTGGACAAGGAATATCCGCAGATCGCGCATCACAACGTATTTCTCGGAGGTGATTACAAAGCTTCGTTCGACCAGATCTTTGTGGATCATACCCTCCCCGATGTACCATCGTTCTACGTGCATGCGCCAGCCCGCACCGACAGATCTGCCGCACCGCAGGGACAAGATACACTGTATGTGTTGATGCCTGTCAGCCACCTCGAACCACGCAAAAAACAGGATTGGGACGCGCTCGTGAAAAGAGCACGCCAGACCGTTTTCGCGCGCCTCGAAAAAGAAATGGGCATCACCGACCTGAAAGAACACATCAAATTCGAGATCGTGTATCAGCCGGAAGTGTGGAAGGAGCGTTTCAACCTCGAAAAGGGATCTGCGTTCGGGTTGAGTCATAACTTTACGCAGGTCGGTTATCTGCGTCCGCACAACCGCCATAAAAAATACAAAAACCTGTACTTCGCAGGCGCTTCCACACACCCCGGCACGGGCTTGCCCATCGTGCTTCTTTCGGCTAAACTAACCACCGAGAGAATCTTAAAGGAGCAGGCAACATTGCACGCTGAAAACTTTCAGCCGTCCAATGCGCAACCTGTCAATGCATAATGTTCAACACCTCTCCAGCCTTTAACCTCAAAGTAGTCCTCAAAGAAACAGGCATCGCCGCAGACACGTTGCGAGCGTGGGAACGCCGCTATGGTTTGCCCATGCCGCAACGGACCGAAGGCGGTCATCGTTTGTATTCAGAACGCGATATCGCGATCATCAAATGGTTGATGGAGCAACAGGAATCAGGGCTCAGCATTTCGCGCGCGGTGGACCGCTTTAACGAACTTCTTGCGTCTGGCTCGGACCCTCTGGCTGGATCACGCCCCTCAACCACTTACGCCCTTCAGCCATTTTCCACTGAATCCACCAACCTCGACGGGTTGCGCGACGAATGGTTGAATGCCTGTCTCACCTACAACGAATCGCAAGCAGAGCAGATCCTCAATCACGCCTTTGCGTTGCATCCCGTTGAAACCGTGATCACAAACCTCATCCAGCGCGGACTATATGAGATCGGTGAAATGTGGTACGGCGATAAGGCATCGGTGCAACAGGAGCATTTTGCATCAGGCCTGGCAATGCGCAGGCTCGACGCGCTCATCGCTGCATCGCCATCGCCCACGCGCAGAGAGACGATCGTGCTTGCCTGCCCACCGAATGAATGGCACACGCTCTCGCTCGCCATCTTGAACCTGTTCCTGCGACGGCGCGGCTTCAATGTGATTTACCTGGGTGCCAACGTGCCGATCTCGCGCTTTGAAGAGACCGCCAAAGTCACGCATGCGAATCTGGTCATTCTTACATCGCAAACGCTCGTCGGCGCGGCATCCTTGCAAAAGACAGCCACCGCACTCACAAACAAAAAGATGATCGTCGGCTTTGGCGGGCGGATCTTCAATTTGCAGCCTGAAATCGCCAAACATATTGCGGGCCATCATCTCGGTACCAGCATGGCTGAAGCGGTCAACGAGGTCGAGAGTATTCTAAGTGGAAAAGCGAAGAGGACTCGTGTGGCATCCACGCCAAAGGATCATCTCAACGCACACAAATTCTTTATTTCCAGCCGCGTCGACATCGAAAGAGCTGTGCAAACCTCCATCAAATCGATGATCGCCCTGAACGAAGAGATCCAAATGGGTATTCACTTCCTCGGCGAGAACATCACTGCCGCATTGCAACTCGGTGACCTGCGCTATGTTTCCGATGAAATGACCTGGATCAAATACCTTCTCAACGCGCACAAACGCCCCAGTGAGGAACTGCTGGGCTTCATGGTTGCCTACGGCAAAGCCGTGGACAAACATATGAATGGCGCAGGCAAACCCATTCTGGCGTGGCTCGAGCGGGAAATCAAAACCCTCAAAACGACATGACCGCGATCTGGTGGATTCGCCGCGATCTGCGGCTGGCGGATAACCCAACGCTTCATGCCGCGCTGGAGGCTGGTTCCGTCATCCCACTCTTCATCCTCGATCCCGCCTTTGGCTCGGCCTCCGCACGTCGAAAGGATTTCCTTCACGAAGGCTTGCACGCGCTCGATGAAGATTTGCGCGAGCGTAACTCATATCTCGTAACTCGAAGCGGAAAACCTCTTGATATTTTGCGCGAACTCATCCACGAAACAGGTGCAACTCAAATTTTCGCTGAAGAAGATTTCACTCCCTACGCCCGCAAACGCGACTCGGAGATCGAATATCACCTGCCTTTGGATTTGATTCAAGGTCAAACAGTCCATCACCCAGCGTCTGTGTTGAAAGCGGATGGCACGCCTTACACGGTCTACACTCCATACTCAAAAACATGGAAGGCAAAACTCCCGTCGAAGATCGATATTTTGCCTGCACCTGAAACAATCAACACACTTGCTGGAATCAAAAGTGAACCACTTCCGCAATACAAGACTCATCCATTTTTCCCTGCTGGGGAGAAAGAAGCGATTGTTCGCCTTGAAGAATTTACAAATTACCGAATTACAAATTACTCTGAGCATCGTAACCGCATGGATTTGGATGGCACATCCTCACTCTCGCCATACATCCGTTTTGGCATGATCGGTCTGCGTCAAGCCGTTCACGCTGCCCGAACTTCAAACTCGAGAGGTGCAGAAATCTGGCTCAACGAACTCATCTGGCGCGAGTTCTACATTCAAATTCTGTATCACTTTCCTCACGTCAGCAAAACATCGTTCAACCCGTCGCTGGCGAACATTCCATGGCGGAATAACGCATCCGATTTCGGGGCGTGGAAGCGGGGCGAAACAGGCGTCCCTGTGGTGGATGCGGCAATGCGTCAACTCAAAGAGACCGGCTGGATGCACAACCGCGCGCGCATGATCGTCGCATCGTATCTCGTCAAAGATCTGTTGATCGATTGGCGATGGGGTGAAGCGTGGTTCATGGATAATCTTTTGGATGGCGACCCCGCCGCGAACAATGGCGGCTGGCAATGGACGGCTGGCACCGGCACGGATGCTGCGCCGTACTTCAGAGTGTTTAACCCTGTTTTGCAAAGCGCGAAGTTCGACCCGAACGGCGATTACATTCGCAACTGGGTTCCCGAATTGCGAAGTGTTGATACAAAAGATATTCATGCGCCGTGGGAAAAAGGAATCAAAGTGAAAGGCTATCCCGGACAGCCGATCATCGAACGCGATAAAGACAGGACATTACTGGCATATAGAGCATCGAAAGAAAGTATCAAGACTTAATGACAAGACAGGTTTCAGCAGAAACTGGCCGCGCGGCGTTGCGCGCGCTTTTTAAAGAAGGTTCTCCGCTTGGTCCCCTCAAAGTGATGGCACAACATGTGGGACGATTTTTTCAGATCCCCATCCCGGGATTTCGCCCCTATGTTGTGTTCGGGCCGGAATCGAATCGCAAAGTACTCGTCACTGAACGTGACAAAGTGATGTGGCGCAATACAGACCCAGTCACGGACTTGTTGCGCCGCGGCGTACTCGTGGTAGATGGCGACGAGCACGACCAGTATCGCAAACTGATGGAGCCGTCGCTTCATCCTTCCCATTTGGCTGAGTACACATCCCGATTCATTTCCCACACGGACAGAGTCTCCTCACAGTGGGGCGATGGCGAGGTTGTGGATATGCTCGTGGAATCGCGCAAGATCGCCCTGCTCATCATCATGGATACGCTGTTCAGCAAAGACGTGTGGGACGACCTGCCGCATATCTGGAAGCCCATACTCAAATCCATTGAATACATCTCGCCGGGAGCGTGGATCGTTTGGAGATGGATTCCGAGGCTTGGATTCAAAAAACCGTTGAAAGAGCTGGATGAGTATTTGTTTGGAATAATAAATGAAAGAAGAAAGAGGAAAGAAGAGTGGAAAGTAGAAAGTGGAATCAGCGATCTTCTCCAACACTTGATCGATGCGGGACTCAGCAACGATGTGATCCGCGACCAAATGTTGACCATGCTCATAGCGGGACATGACACCTCCACGGCTTTACTCGCTTGGACATTTGCCTTGCTCGGCAATCACTTTGAAATTCATCAACGCGTCGTGAATGAGGTGGACTCAATGGTCAGGTCACCGCTTCTTGACCAGGTCATCAAGGAGAGTCTGCGGTTGTATCCACCGATCCATATCGGCAACCGCCGCGTGGTGGAGGAAATGAAATTCGACGAAGGAACCATCCCTGCCGATGAGCGCATGTTCTACTCCATTTACCTCACGCATCGCGACTCTTCGATCTGGAAAGATGCAGACGAGTTCTGCCCCGAACGATTCGCGCACGGGCGAAAAACTCCGCCATATTCCTACATTCCATTCGGAGGCGGTCCGCGCGCATGCATTGGAGGCGCGTTCGGTCAGGCAGAGGCGCGTGCCGTGATGGCGCGATTACTGCGAACGCATACATTCGAATTTACGAATCACAACATCCATCCGCACATGGGCGCGACACTGGAGCCGCGACCCGGTGTCAGGATGAAGGTAACGAAAAGAACCACATGACGTACTTTGACTTTCTCCTCCGCTTTGTAATTCTCCCTATACTTTTTTTCCTCTTTATCGCACTGTGGGATGAAACACGCAGCAAACACATCAATGGCTTCCGCAACGGGAAAGCCGTTTGGATGGCGATCGGCATCCATGTGTTATTAGCCGTCACATATACCACACCGTGGGATAACTATCTCGTGGCAACCGGCGTATGGTATTACAACCCCGATCTGGTGACAGGCATTGTGCTTGGGTATGTGCCGATCGAAGAATACACGTTCTTTATCGTGGAAACGATCCTTGCGGGCTTGTGGTGGTGGTTTTTGGCGAGGAGGTTGCATCCCCTGCTCCCTAAGGGAGAGGCGCCGGGAGTGAGGGGAAGATTCATTCCCAACAAACAACTTATCTATGTTTCTACTTTTGTATTTGCATTTCTTTGGCTACTCTTCACGTATCTCTTTTTCTTCGGCGAAGAGAAGTGGACATATCTCTCCATCACCCTCTTTTGGGCATTGCCTCCGATCCTTCTCCAACTTTTATTTGGCGCGGATATCCTCTGGCATTATCGCAAACTGGTGTTTTTATCCATTTTCGTTCCCGGAACATATCTGTCACTCATGGACATCGTCGCATTGAACGAAACGACCTGGTCGATCTCCCCTGCGCAGACAACCGGCATCCTTTTCTTTGGGATTCTTCCACTCGAAGAGGTGGTCTTCTTCTTCATCACGAATGTATTGATCGCGTTCGGGATGACGTTGTTTCTGGCGAACGTCAACGAGGGGAGGGTGGCCGAGTGGAAGAGCCAGCTCAATGGGTGGAGGGAAGCGGGGTTTCGTCGCCTGTCGCGTTGACGAGGTCATGAATCCATTTGCGCGAGAGATACCGCCGCGTGATGATGATCGCTTTGACGATCTCTTCGAGCAGGACCAGCGCGTACACATCATAGACGGGGAGATGGAATACAAATCCGCCGATGAGCGCGGCGGGAACACCGATCACCCAGATCGAAAACAATTCGGTGAACATGGCAAAACGGGTGTCGCCGCCCGCTCGCAAGGCGCCGATGAATAACATGAAATTGTACACACGCAGCCATGCCGATACGGCATAGACCAGCATGATATTCATCAAATGGAACGCGGCAGTATCGGATAGTTGATACAAACCGGCAACAAAGCTGCGCGTGAAAAATACGATTATGCCTCCGAGCATTGCCAATGCCACTGCCATGACGGCGAATCGGCGGCTGTATTCGAAGGCGGTCTCTTTCTTACCTTCACCGATCTTGTTTCCCACCATCACTGAGCAGGCATTGCCCAAGCCGATGAACAACACGAACATCAACTCCTCGATGGTGGCGTTGATGTTGATCGCCGCAATGGAATCGGTGCCGATACGCGCGTACACTGCGTTGTAGGTCGTGATGCCGAACGACCAAATCAGTTCATTGACCGCGGCGGGCATGGAGGTGCGCAGAACCCGGAGGAGAAATCCGCGGTCGAAGTGAAAGAAGGTCAGCGGGTTGGCGGCAAGCGGAGTTTTGAGGGAATAAACCAGGACAAGCAACAACACACATTCGAATGCCCAGCCAATGGCTGTGCCGACCGCCGCGCCTCTGACGCCCAAGGCAGGAAGACCGAAATGGCCAAAGATGAGGGTATACCCGATGGCTGTTTTTAGAATCAGCGCGAGCACCGAGACCACCATTGCGAGCGTCACATGCCGAATGCTTCGCAAGATCGAAATATATGAGAACGAGATCGCCATCAAGACGTAACTCAGACCCACGATACGGAGATAGTCACTCCCGAGTCGAATGACTTCGGGGTCGTCCGTATAAAAACTCATCAAGGATTCGGGAATTAATACAGCGGCAAGTGAAACCAACGCGGCAACGGAAATAACGACAATAAGACAGATGCCCAACACCTTGCGAATGCTTTCCACATCGCCCCTTCCCCAGAACTGCGCGGTGAAAATGGACATGCCGCTCGTTACACCGAAGATGAACAAAAGCAACAGAAAAAAGATCTGGTTTGCCAGCCCAAGCGCCGCAACGGACGCCTCGCCCAACTGACCGACCATCAATACATCGATCATGTTGAGCCCGGCAGTGATCAATTGCTGGAACGCGACCGGCACAGCCAATGCCAACGCGGCACGCAGGAAATCTTTATCGCGAAGGAAATTCATTGAAAATGTATGAGTGAACGATGAAGGCTGAAACGGGATGTACCGCTGGCAACTTGTAACCGGTTTACTTATCTTCCGGCGCTTCCCTCACGATGTACAAGGGTCTGCCCTTGGCTTCATCGTACAACCGCCCGATATATTCGCCAAGGATGCCGAGCGAGATCAGTTGAACACCGCCTAAAAACAGCACAAAGATCAATGTGGTCGTTTGCCCCTCGAAAAAGTGAGTCCCTGCAAGGCGCAGAATGGCAACGACAGGGATGGCGATGATGGCGAGGCCCGCTGAAGCGAACCCAAAAAATGTCGCTACCTGCAGGGGGAAATATGAAAAGCCTGTCACCGCATTGATGGCAAGGCGGAGCATCTTGCGGAAGGGATATTTCGTCTCGCCTGCCGTGCGCGCCGCGCGTTTATATTCCACCCCGATCTGCTTGAAGCCCACCCATGCCGACATGCCGCGCAAAAAACGATGCCGCTCGCGCATGCTGTTCATCACATTCACCACTTTGCGATCCATTAAACGGAAATCACCGGTGTCAAGAGGAATCTTCACATCGGTGATGCGGTAGATCGTGCGATAAAACACTGAAGCCGTCCACAACTTGAACCACGATTCACCCTCGCGTTCCGCGCGGACAGCGTAAACGACCTCGTAGCCCTCCTGCCACTTCTTCGCCATCTCAAGGATCAACTCCGGCGGATCCTGCAGATCCGAATCGATGATGACGACCGCCTCGCCGCGCGAATAATCCAGCCCGGCGGTCACCGCCACCTGGTGGCCAAAATTCCGCGCGAAGATGACCGGGCGGACGCGCTGATCTTTTTTGGCGAGCCCGCGGATGATATCGCTCGAGCCATCCGATGAACCGTCATCCACGAGGATCAGTTCCCACGGTTTGCGGGTTTTGTCCATCACCTCTTTGACACGGCGATACAATTCGGGAAGATTTTCTTTTTCATTGTAGATGGGGGCGATAATGGAATAGGTGATTTTCATTTCTTCGTTTCACAACAATTTTTTTACAGCATCCAGGGTTGGTTCGATGACCGGTGCCGCTTCCACGGCGCTCATCGCGGCGCGGACGTCTTTGAGTCCACTGCCGGTGTTCAGCACCAGGATGGGATCCTCGCTTCCGACCACACCAGCGGCTGATGCCTTGACCATTCCTGCAAATGCCGTCGCCCCAGCCGGTTCGGCAAAGACACCTACTTTGCCAAGTTCTGCAATGGCTTTGAGAATCTCCTCATCCGATACATTAACGTACGTCCCGCCGGTTTCTTTCACCGCGCGAACCGCTCGCACGCCGTCGCGCGGCAAATCCACCGAGATCGAGTCGGCGATCGTTTTCGCCGAGACGGGTTGAATCGATTCCGTGTTCGCGTGGAACGCGTTCGAGATCGCGGCAGAGCCTTCCGCCTGCACACCGATGATGCGCGGCACGCGCGGCATCCAGCCGAGTTGAACGAGGTCTTTGAATCCCTTGTGGATTCCCGAAATGATGTTCCCGTCTCCAACCGAAACAAAAATTGTCAACGGCGGATGATCCGATCCTTCGCCGAATTCATCGTGCCACTTCGCGTGCGCGTCCTGCCACCATTCCCAGATCTCGAACGCGGCGGTCTTTTTTCCCTCTGCGGTAAACGGGTTGTAGCCCGTGTTGCGGCAATACCAGCCAAATTCATCTGCACACTTGATGGTCAAATCAAACGCGTCATCGTATGTGCCGTCCACCAGAATGACTTTCGCGCCAAAGATGAGCAACTGCGCCACCTTCGCCTGCGGCGCGGACTTCGGCGCAAAGATGATGGCTTTCTGCCCAGCCGCGGCAGACATCCCTGCGAGAGCTGCGCCGGCGTTCCCCGTCGAAGCGGTGACCACGATCTCCGCGCCGATCTCGTGCGCGCGCGTCACCACAACCGCACTGGCGCGATCCTTGAACGAAGCGGTTGGGTTGCGCGACTCATCTTTGAGCCACAGGTTTTGCAACCCTAATTTTCTCGAAAGCGCTGTCAGTTTGAAAACCGGCGTGCCGCCTGCCGCATGAAGCGGGGTTGAATCGCCCTCGGGTTCTTCCACTGGAAGGAGAGGCAGGTACCTCCACAGCGACGGGTCGTTTCGCGAGAGGATATCTTCAGGCTGGTACTTGGTCTTGATGGACTCTATGTCGAGCGTCACATCCAAATTCCCGCCGTCTTTAGGGCAGGTGTAGGCGACCTCATTTGGGGCGTATTCCGATCCGCACAACGAACAACGATAGCCAAGAAATTTAGACATGTATTGATTGTACCCGAAGTGGGAGGGTTAAAAGTGAGGATGCGAATCGCTTTTTCTTACTTAGCGTAATTCCACCGGTAAGGGCATTGCTTCCCCGCTTTTGCGATCAACCAGTTCCCAATCGATGATGCACTCTGCCACAGCGGAACCGTCTGTGCGGGTGATACCGATATAGCGCGAGCCGTCCGTGTCCCTGACTTCAAGCATGTGTGTGGAAACGTTGAGCGTTTCTCCCCACGACGCAATGGATACATATTGGATATGAACCCGCTTCGTGACCAA
>DAOTZF010000312.1:0-6537 GCA_034434415.1 Anaerolineales bacterium
TTTGTATTCGGCTGGAAGCAGGCGTTATATGCGATGATCGCGTTGTATGTGAGCGGACTTGTCGCTGAAACGACCCTCGAAGGCGGAACCACCGTCCGCACAGCGATGATCGTCACATCAGAGTCGGATTCGATCTCTCATCGCGTCCTCGAAGAACTTCATCGCGGCGTCACCATCCTCGAAGGTTCGGGCGCGTACACGGGAGCGAATCGGCCTGTGTTGTATTGCGTCATCACGCGTGCGGAAGTGTCGACGCTCAAAGCCATCGTCCATGAATGTGATCCAGCCGCGTTCATGGTCATCGGCGCGGCGCACGAGGTGTTGGGCGAGGGGTTCAAGCCGTTGAAGGCGAAATGAATCGTGTAGGGGCACGATATATCGTGCCCCTACAAACCATTCACCTTCTCTTTTTTTCTTCCCCATCCGATATCCCAATCGTCGAATCGCGTTCTCGTCGTCCCGCCAGTCTTTCAACACCTTGGCAGGTAATACCAAAAACACGAGTCGCCCGCCATACACGATTGGGTTCTTCACCCGGTCGATTGACACCAAAGAATATAATCGCTCAATCGGTTTTTTATTTCAGCCTCATCAACACCCAGTTCGGAGAGCGTGCGATCGATACTGTACTGATTTTGTTTCCGCGGTGGGTGATTCCTGGGGATGTACGAGGGCAATTCCTCCGATCCAAAACAATCGAGATAAACCCGCTTCATGGAAGTTTCAAGATCATTGACAAATTCCGCGAACCTGATTACAGATCGCTGACAATCGGTTCCCCGAGTAAACCATTCCTGTTCAACTTTATTATAAAAAACCTCGGTGAAACGTAGTGTGTCTGTCAGCCAGGACCAGGGAACAGGTCCCAGCACCGGATCTGGCGGATTGACTCGCAGATAGTTGATGCCGCTCCTCAGTCGGGATAGCGGTTCGCGGATCACGGTTAAGAAATATGCATCCGGGTAGTGTTCACAAAGAGCCTGAGCCGCAAAAAGGAAATGACCTTTCAGATAGAAACGCCGGGTCTCGGCTTCACGGGAGTCGGACAAAAAATAAACTGATTTTCGCGCCAATCTGTCAACGAGTTGGATGAAGTCTTTTTCCATGACCTGCTTTTCGTAAGGCGCAATATTTGCCATATTGAAATCTTCTTTGGCAACTTCGGGTCCAAGATAAAGCGAGAAGCGGCGCAAATGGAAACTAAGAAAAGCGCCGTCGAACGTATCCGCTTTAAAAGGATTTGCCTCATGCCGCTCCCACAACTCAGGAGGCATGGCAGACCGAATCATTTCCCGAACCTTTTCAGGTTTAATGATCCGGCCGATCGTATTTGGCGCCAACCGCCATAACCAAAGATAAGGGAACATACATTGAAGAATGTTTGGCGCAGCGAGCCTGTTATCTTCCTCCAGGTACCGTGTCAGTTGAGTGCTTCCGCTCCGACCGGCGCTGATCACAAAAACAGGTTTATGTACAGTGATTTCATCAAGAGCGCGGCTATACAACAGTTCGTCCAGTAACCAGGCGATCCCTCGTATCGGGGAACCGATATAAAAATCCAATAGTGACAAAGACAGCCAGATCCGGCCAAAGACGGGAAGGTAGGGGTTTTGGGGCGAGACGGTCCATGTCTGTCTCAAATATCGAAGTACTTGTTTTATGTAAGGTACGTTCGGAGGACGATACCACACAACACATCCAAGCCAGTAAATAGGCCATAGCGGTAAAAATAAAACGGCTTTGATCGAAAAAAATACAACCTTTGGAATGATTCGAAGTATAAATTGAACAATGGAGGGTTTATCGATCTCGTTCTTGAAAATATTTTTCTTTTCCATGCGCCTTTCAGGTCACTTTCTCTTTTTATTCTTTCCCATCCGATACCCCAATCGTTGCATCGCGTTCTCATTATTGCGCCAGTCTTTCAACACTTTCGCGCGCAACTCGAGAAACACTTTTCGTCCGCCCATCTCTTCGATCTCTTTGCGCGCCGAACTCCCAATCGACTTCAGCATCGCGCCTCCCTCGCCGATCACAATTCCCTTTTGCGACTCGCGTTCGATGAAGATCGTCGCGGCAATGTACAACATCCCATTCTCGCGCTCTTTGAACTCATCGATCCGCACGCCCACGCCATGCGGCACTTCCTCGCGCAGTTTGTGCAAACACGCCTCGCGGATCAAATCCGCGGCGATGTCGCGCTCGAATGAATCAGTGACTTGCTCCTCATCGAACTCAGGTGATCGAAACGGACTCAATGAGACCAGTAACTCGATCAACTCATCGAGATGTTGATTCTGCGCGGCAGAGATGGAAATCGCTTTCGCATCCCTCCTCACCGATGCCTGATACGCCTCGAGATTCCGAGTCAACGCCTCAGCGGGGATCAGGTCCATTTTGTTCGCGGCAAGCACAAGGGAAGTCCGACGCGGAAGTTTGCTGAGGAGGAGTCCGATCTGTTTGTCTTCCTCCGTCGGTTTGACGGACGAATCCACAAGCCAGAGAATCACATCCATGCCCTCCAGCGATTCTTCAGCCTCGCGATTCAGGAATTCGCCAAGTTTGTGCCGCGCCTTGTGGATGCCGGGCGTATCCACAAACACGAGTTGATACTTGTCACTTGTGAGAATCCCCAACTGACGCTTGCGCGTGGTCTGCGGCTTCGGGGAGACTGCCGCGATCTTCTGCCCCAACAACGCGTTGACCAAGGTGGATTTGCCCACGTTCGGTCTGCCGATGATCGCAACAAAGCCTGTTCGGAAATCGTTCATTTGATTCGCTCATAAATGCGGATTGTGGGATTGGCAAACAGAACTTGAATTTGAGGCAAATAAGGAGGCAGTGTGTATTTGAACTCCGCGATCAGCTTGTAGTGTTCCGTTCCTCCCCTTTCAAGCTGGGCGAAAAAATCACATTCTAGCGGGACTTGTTCACACACATATTTATCTTTCAGTCTGTCTGCCGTAAAGTTATCCGCGATCAAGTAATCGGTTCCTCGGTCGAGCAAGCCTTCTTCGCCTTTATTGAATTCATAGGGTTTGTCCGTGGGGACCAGATCCGTGGACCCTTTGGTTATGTATAACGGATAGTTATGCTCGCGGGAAAAATAAGCATCAGGATAACTGGGTGGATAATTCATATGTTCGAGCGATGCACCCGCAGGCAGTGTGAGCATGAACTGCGAGGCGGGGATGCGCGCATCATTCATGAAAAGAAGCATGATGCTCACCAGCCGCGCAAAGGAATAAAGAACGATGGCAGACACACTCAACATCAACGCGGCAGGCAGGACGCGCGGGCTGTAGGTCTTTGCCCGAGTATATAACTCTTCAATAAAAAAGGCGGTCAGGATCGCCAGCGGAGGCATGATCGGAAGAAAATACCGGAGTTGATAATTGTACGAGATCAGGATGGGTAGATCCGTTACGATGACTGCCAGCAGTACGATGGAGAGCCCGCCAGATTTCGAGTTGTTGCTTAGGGAACGACCCCGAACGGATTGCAGGATGAAATAACAAGCCCAAAGGAACGCGCCGACAAACAGGAGGAAGAGCGCGGTTCCCAGCCCGTCCTGCAATACGGAATATTGCCCGATGATCCCACGGATGCTGTCGGGATTCCTGCCATAGTTGACCTGCCAGTTCAACGCGGAGAATACCCTTTTGAAATAATACGCCATCCAGGTCAGCGCCTTGGGCGTGCCGAGCGCGTAGCCCAGGTACGTGAGCGCGCCGCCGATGAACAATGTTTCCCCGATGCGAAACCAATCGGATCTGAAGTTCCGCCATTGCAGGATGGAATATGTCAGCAGGACAGCGAGCAACATACTTCCGCCGGTGTATTTGCTCGAAGCCGCCATACCCACTGCAATGAACGATGCATACAACCAGCCTCTCAGTCCGGTCTGAACATGGCGGATCAGGAAGAGCGTGACAAGCGTTGTGAAGAATACAACGTACATATCGTTATGTGCAAATCGGGCATTGGAAGATAGCGGGCTGACGCAGATGAGCAAGAGTCCTGCCAGCCCCGCCACTTGGACGCTCCCACCCACGCGGCGCGCTATGACATAACATAGGATGACGATCGAGCCCCCAAGCACAGCCGATAGGATTCGTGAAGCGATCAGGATTTCAAAAATATCCCCGCCGAATGCCAGGATGATCTTTCCCAGCCCAAACATCACGTATTGCGGGAGATCGGGGTAATCGAAGTTGAACTCGCTGAATCTCCATTCACCTTGCAGGGCGCTAATGACGCGAACGATAATCTCGTCCGGGTGCCAGATGCTGGGCGCGCCCCAGGCAATACCCGGCAGGGTGATCGCGAGGAACAGAAGGAACAGCGAAAGCGGTACCACGAACTCGTATTTTTCCAAAAACGGTTTTTCAGATCTTAGAATCATTTCACCGTTTGCGCCTCTTTGACCGGTGTTTCGGACTCGCTCATTGCTTTTCTCGATTTCCAGTTGACGACTGCGAGGCTGGCAACGATTAACAACGTGCCGGCGATCAACTGCCACGAAAGATGTTCATCGAGAAAAAAGACGCCGAGGAGCACGCCGCCAACAGGGAAGAGATACGTCACCAGCGATGCGCGTGTGGGACCAATTTCATGGATCAGATACCACAGCATGATCACTGCCAAACCCGAGCCCAGGATACCAAGCCAAAGGATCGCGATCCATGTGATGGATAACGATGGGAACTCGAAGGGCTTTTCCGCAAGTGGACCGACAGCCCACATGAAGATGGCAGAGGTGATGAGAGGCATAGCGCCGCGCACCGTGCCTTGCACATGCTGGGTCAATTTACGGGCAAAGACCGCGCTCCCCGCATAGAACAAGGATGCCAATATCACAGCCGCCTGCCCGATCACCGAGTTGTGCGCGCCGGCGGTCAGGTCTTTGCTGAGCAGGATCACGACACCGGCGAAGCCGATCAACAAGCCTGTCACTTTTTGCACGGTCATCTTATCGTCGTGGAGCATGAAGTGGGCAATGACAATGGTAAATAGCGGAACGGTCGCATTGAGAATGGATGCGACGGCTGAATCGATCGTCTGTTCGCCCCACGAGATAAAGAAGATGGGGATGGCGAGGCTCGTGGGACCGAGGATTCCGAAGATGACCCATGTTCGCAGGTCGCGAGGCCATTGCACCTTTTGAAATATTCCGATGGCAACGGCGGTAATCGCGCCGAACAGCATGCGGAAGGCGGTCAGCGCCATCGGACCGATATCCTGCACGCCGATCTTGATCCACAAAAAGGAGGAGCTCCATATCGCGCCGAGGGTAATGAATACCAGCCAGTGTTTCGTTTTCAACGTTTCTCCTTGTGATGTTTGAAGGGTACAACTTCGATGAAGTTGGTCCGGGAAATATTACACGTTGGCATTATTCTATATTGCTGGCTGAATCTTGCCGACCCGATTCTTGCTTTTTTCTCGTTGGCCCCCAACGATCTCCAAGATCCCGGTCTAAATTACTGCGCCTTCCATTTGCAACAGCCATTCCTTGGTCTTGAGTCCCTGCCCGCCGCCGTAGCCGTGGAGTTTGCCATCCATGCCAATGACTCGATGACAGGGAATCACCAGCGGCATCGGGTTCATGGCGTTCGCTCCGCCTACAGCTCGATATGCATGGGGGCGGTTGATCTGTTGGGCGATGTCGAGGTACGTCCGCGTTTCACCGTATGGGATACGGAACACGGCTTGCAACGCTTCGCGCTGGAACGGGGTGAAGAGGGTCCAATCCACGGGGATGGTGAAGGCGTGACGTTTCCCTTCGATATATTCGCCAAGTTCCTTCGCGTAGGGCTTGATTCGTTTCGCATCTTCCACAAGTGGACGCTTGAACCGCGCCAGGTACGCGTCAAACTCACGCTGCGAATCCGCCCACTCTACGGCGACCAGACCGAAATCGGATGCGGCGATGCGGAATTCCCCAAGGCGGGTCCCGTTCAGTTCGCCGATGTAGATGGGAGGGGTTTCCTGTTTCTTCGCTTTCATCGAATCACCAACGAGAATCAAAGTCTCGGTGGTGATTATAGTCTTGTTTAAACCCATGAGGTCTTTTAGACCTCATGGGTTCCTTTAGTAATTCGTCGTGCGGTCGATCATGCCGCGTTCGCGGGCGATATGGTCACACCAGCGGAAAACGAAGACGGCGACCACACCGAAGACGATGGTGAGTGCCAGTAGAATCCCGAGCAATTCGATATTTGTAAACCTTGCAAGTGTAGGGAAGGCTTGCGCGACTTCTCCAATGAGCGAACGTCGCATGAGTTCGAGCCAGTAGGTGATGGGCATGGCAAAACCGACGGGACGAATCCATGCAGGCAACACTTCCAGCGGAAAGATCGCGCCGCTGAACAGATAGAGCGCGCCTGCCACCGCTTCACCGACGAAGAAGTTGTGTTGCGCCATCATCAATGTGATGCTGGCAAGGATCAGTCCCATCATGGCGAGCATGGTGACCCCGATGAGCAGAGATACGATGAACAATCCCCAGTTGACTTCGGCAAGTTTGAGCGGCAG
>DAOTZF010000313.1:0-9750 GCA_034434415.1 Anaerolineales bacterium
GCCACGCGACGCGCCTGCGCCATCGAATCAGGCGTGCAACAACGGTTGGAATCCTCCTTGCCGGGTTCGCTCCACAGACGGAGCATCATGCCGATGACATCATATCCCTGTTCTTTGAGTAAGGCGGCGGCAACAGAGGAATCCACCCCTCCGGACATGGCAACAACAACGGCAGGCATCTTAAACCACTTTTCTACTGCGGAATTTTGCAGGCATGATTGATTTTATCGCTTACCTCAGTAAACTGGTATGGAGAAAGCCAGCCAGCGAAATAATTTCGATCTTCCAACAAACCCAGGTTCGCATTGAAATAATTATCAAGAATCACCCGAAACGAATTCACCGGGGAAATCTCGGAATACAGGGAAGCATAATCTCCATCGGGAAAATTATACGCATTCAAAATGGAAAAGCGCTCAACAAGGCACGATTCATCTAATTCGAGTGTGTCATAATATGCGCCGGGACCATGATCACCCTGAATGATAATGATCGGGGGCGTGGCAGATCGAGCAAGTATCGCATCCACTACAGCGATTATCTCAGTATTCAAGTATTTCATTTGACCAACGTATCCGCTCATATACTCGTTGGTGGAGCCGGGGTATAGCGAGGCGTCCCATGTGCTGTACGAACGATCGGGGAGTATAAAATCACCCGCTGCGTCAAAAATAAAAGGCGGATGCGGTGACAAAACATGAGCAAACACAAATTTCGGTCCTGGCAACGAAGGCACCTCGCGTAATTTCTCCAGCGAATACAATATATATCTCCGATGCAACTCGTAACCCGGTACAGGCAGGTTGCCCCCCCACGCCTCCGCATATACACCGACTATGGTCGAGGATAAAACAAGTCCCTCAAATTCATTCATTCCTCCGGCTGAAAGATTGTAATAAATATCGGCGTCTTCGATTTGCGCAAACAACGCCGCACTCGGCAGAACAACAAACTGATAGCCTTGAGCTTCCAGAATGCTTCGTATCACCGTTTGTTGCAACAGTTCCCGCAGAGGACTCCGATCACTAGAATTCCCAAAACCTTGAACAACCCCATCCAGATACTGCAAGTTCATGCTCGACGAAATGGATAATTCGGTCTGCGGATAGTTCGCCGAGGAGTGACTGGCAACATAGAATCCCCTCTCCTTCAGGGATCGAATGAAGTGTGAATTATCATAATTGTAGAGATCACGAAGAACATCCTCCCGTCCATAGCCATCCAGAACAATAAAGTAAATATCCGGCTGAAGCTGGCTGGAAACAGGAATAGACGCAACAAAACGGGACACTCTCTCTCGAATCGCCTGCGTCTGATTGTTCGACTGATAAAGTATGGAGACTATCAGCCAGAGTGAAACCAAAACTAGAGCAGAGAAAATCATGTTCAAAAAGTGCGTAATCGTAGGCTTGTTCGATAACTTTCCCCACACCCATCTACTTGCAAGAGCGCTTAAAGGTAGAGTAAAAAATAAGATGGCAATTGTTCCGCCAAATGGTGTCCGCCAAAACGATGACACATCCAGCAATATGCGGTATGCATGCCCGCCGAACAACCAGACGAGGAATAATGTCGTTCCCCAACCTGCGTATTCGGCATCCTTATATTTCCTGACCAACAGAAAATAAACAACAAGCGAAATAGCCACGCAAAGGATCAGCGGGCGAACCAGCCAATGAAACGGGACTTGCGATGCGTTCTGTGAATATATCCCTGCGACAGAATAAACAGCAAACAAAAACGGATGTAAGACAAATACTCGCTTCATTCATTACATTTCAATCAACTTACGCGCTTTATCGACCAACCCCGGTAAGACAGTCAAAAACGCTTCGATATCCTCAGGCGATGTATCTTTTCCAAGTGATACCCGCAATGAACCAAGCCCCCACTCGCGTGTGAGACCAATCGCATTCATCACCTCACTGGGTTCGGGGTTGCCTGTTTTGCAGGCAGACCCGGAGGAGCAGGCAAAGCCGGCTGTATCAAGCAATGTGAGCAACAAATTCCCGTCCAAGTTCTTGAACACAAAACTGGCATGATGTGGGAGACGGGTTTCGAGATCGCCCGTTAATTGGGAATCAGGGATTATTTCAAGTACTGTTCCAATGATTTTGTCGCGCAACGGCTTGACGTGGGCAACCCGCTCCTCGCGTTCCTCGTTAACAAGCCGCAAAGCTTCAGCAAAACCGACGATGTACGGCACGTTCTGGGTTCCCGCGCGGAGATTGTATTCCTGTCCCCCGCCCGTGAGATGCGAGACCAGCGGAGTTCCCTTGCGCACATACAACGCGCCTACGCCTTTTGGGCCATAGAACTTGTGCGCACCTAGAGACATCATATCCACGCCGAGCGCATCCACATTCACGGGCAAATAAGCGGCGGCTTGAACGGCATCGGTGTGGAACAAAATCTTATTCGCGCGGCAAATCTCGGCAATCGCTTTAATCGGATTTACAGTCCCGATCTCGTTGTTGGCATACATCACAGAGACGAGAGCGGTATCGTTACAGATCGCTTTTGCGACTGTTTCAGGCGTGACCAAGCCGCGCTCGTCCACATCGAGCCACTCGATCAAAAAGCCTTCGTATTTTTCAAGATGCTCCAATGTTTTCGTCACTGCGGGATGTTCTGCGCGCGAGGCAAGGATCCACTTTGCACCGGTCTTTTCACGCATTGCGTATGCCGCGCCGCGGATCGCAAGGTTGTCTGATTCAGAACCGCACGATGTAAAAATAATCTCTTCCGGCTTGCAATTCAAAACATGCGCAACGGATTCGCGCGCTGAATCGATCGCGGATTCGGCGATCTGCCCGAAGCGATGAACAGACGAAGGGTTCCCGAATGAAGCGTTGAAAAAAGGAGTCATCGCGTCCACGACGCGAGAATCCACAGGCGTGGTAGCAGAATAATCAAGGTAAATCATCGCTGCAGATTATAGCATGATGAGAATAGGAACTTTGTAAGGTGCACGCTCGTTAAATATCGGCAAATAATGTAAAATTGCGGCTCTTTGAAAGGAGAACGAATGAAAAAACGATTTATCATTTTGGGGATATGCGCGTTGTTGATCGCATCCTGCGGCGGAGGAGAAGCCGAAGCGACACCGACGAACACTCTCAGTCCCGATGAAATTCAAACGCTCGCCATCGAGACGTTTGCAGCGGTTCTGACCCAGACCGCGCTTGCTGCGCCCTCGGAGACTCCTGTCCCTACTTTGACCGCCTCAGCCACGTTCGTGCCGTTCGCCACCAGCACCGGAGGCGTGCTCCCGCTGGTATCACCAACGACAAGCGGCAGTGGTAACACTTGTTATCGAATGTCGTTCGTCAGTGATGTGACGATACCCGATAACACGGCGATGACTCCCGGGCAGAACTTCACGAAAACATGGAAAGTCATCAATTCCGGCACGTGCGCATGGGACGCCGGATTCAAATTCGCGTTCACCGGCGGAGAGCAAATGAGCGGTGTAACTTATACGCTCCCTTCATCGGTAGCACCCAATGCAACTCTGGATATTTCTGTTGCCATGATCGCACCGAGCAAAACAGGGACGTTGCGCGGCAACTGGCGCATGCAAACCGCCGGGGGACAATTCTTCGGCGATGAGGTGTATGTGCAGATCGTTGTCGGTGGAAGCGGGGCAACCGGGACCGCAGCCACTGCGACGACCAGTTCGGCAGCCACTGCGACAGTGACGCCAACTACTACTCCGACGGCAACTCCTGTAACTCCCAACCCGTAGGAATAAAAAATCCTTCGTCGATGACGAAGGATTTTTTTCATCAGTGGCTGAAAATCAAATTCCGGCGTTGTTGAGAGTGGTCAGGAGGTTCGATAACACAGACGTAAAAGCGGGATGCGTGTTTTCGAAATAAGCCACCGTTTCGCGCATACGCTCCAGAAGCGAGTCGTCTGATTGACCGTCTTCGGAACGCTCGAGAAGCTCTTTGATATCCTCGTTGAGCGCGCGAAGGAGTTCGCGTCCTTTATCGTCCACAGCTTCTGTGCTGTCAAGCGTGGTGTGCAATTCTTCGAGCAGTTTGGTGAGTCTTTGATCTGCCATTCGTGCCTCACTTTCGGGGCTGTAAAATTGAGGGTGCAACTTTATTGTACGCCTCGTTCGTATTCAATACAAGATGTCGCGGTTCGCCTGTTCGATCTCCTCATATATCTTTTTCACTTCTTCTATCATTTCCGCTGAGACTCCCGCTGTTTGCGGGATAAATTTCACCAGGTCCTTCGCCTGTCGAAACAAGTCTTTGACATTGGCGATATACGAAAAATCCGATCTGCCAAGCCCTGTGGAAGGGACGGGCAAATCGCGGGCTTTTTGAATCAGCTTGCGGGCACGGGCTATGCGTTCAGCGGCAGGGATGAGTTTGGGCATGGCAATACATATCGATGGGAATCATTTTATCCCGTTTCTGAAAAACCACAAATAAGTTCCAGTAGGTTCTTATATCCGCTATATTGAAAGTATTCGGATTATGGATAAATGCCTTTGGCTGGGCAGACGAAAGCCAAGTCACACCGTCCACGGAATTATCGCCGGACGAAGATTGGAAATTCTGCGACTAAACCACTCTCCTTAACTCGTTTTCATTGTAAAATCGGGGGACGGGACAGATCAAACCAATAAGGAGAGAGACATGAGCGAATTATCTGTGAAAAGTGAACTCAAGGGAGATGTGGCTGTCGTGTCGCCTTCAGGCAGAGTGGATTCCGTCACTGCGGCAATGTTGGAAAAGGAATTGGAAAAGGCGTTGCGCAACAGCAAACGGATCGTGCTAGACCTGAAGGCTGTGAAGTATTTGTCTTCTGCCGGTGTGCGCGCTATTTTGAAAGCATCGCAGGATACGAAAAAATCGGGCGGCGGTGTGAGGCTGGCGAGAATTCCCGCGCAGGTGATCGAAACGCTGGAAAACGTGGGAGTGATACAACTCCTTCAAACATTTGCATCGCTGGAGGATGCGGTTGCGAGTTTCTGACCGGATACAAAAACGGGCGAGGGTATTGCTCGTTTTTTATTTCGAGCGTCTTATGGTTTCGCACATCGACGTCATGAAGCATGTCATAATAAAACAGCCCCTCAATTAATGAGGGGCTGAAACATCCAGACAGTCGAATTTTTAGTTGGGCAACAGAGATTTCATCTGTTTGTAGATGTAACGGGCGGCTCTTTTGGGGTTCAACCGATAGATGAAATCCATGAACTTTGCATCTGACCCGACAAACACGCTGTACCGATCCTGCTCGATGGCGTCCACGATGATCTGCGCGGCTTTGTCGGCGGGCAACGGTTTGAACGAAGATTCAGCATCCGCTGGGACGGCAATCGAGACACCCGTGTTGGCGGCGATGTTGGTGCCGATCGCGCCCGGATAGATCACGGTCACTTTGACGTTCGTGTTCAAGAGTTCTGCATATATTCCTTCGGTCAGCAATTTGACCGTCGCCTTGCTTGCGCCATAGACGGTCTGTCCCGGCACGGGGAGGAAACCGCCCATGCTGGAAGTGTTCGCAATATGCGCCTCGGGACGCTTGAGCACATGCGGAAGGAAGGATAACTTGTTTCGAGCCTGTGTTTAACGACTTTAATCGTGTGAAAATCACTCATCTTTATCTTATTTGGGAACCATCCGTTGAAAATACGCCGGAATTATAATTATCACATGCGTACCACTCGTTTGTTCACCGGTTTGATGCTCCTTGCGCTTGGGGCAGGGATATTCGTTCGCCCTCCGATTGTGCTGGCAGAGGATGCCGAACCCGCGCCATCGATGCAAGTGAGCGCCTACGAATTGATCATCGCGATGAATACCTTGCGCGTGTCGTATGGACTTCCCGCGCTCATCGAAGACCCGATCGTCAATGCAGTAGCACAAAACACGGCACAGATCATGGCGGCGAACAGCATGTCGTGGCATATCGGCGATGTGCGCGGACGGATCGCCGCGGCGGGATACGGCAATGGCGGCACCGTTTGGGCAACGGAAAACTTCGCTGTAAGCAGTGGAGGCATGGGCATCGATCAGATCATGGCGGTCTGGGCAGACCCCGACCACATGCGCCCGGCGGTCACACCCGCGTATTGTCATATTGGGGCTGGTGTCGCGACTGTCAACGGAAAAACATATTACGTTCTGCAAGCCGCGTATGTTGGCGGGCAGGAATGTGGGAGTTATACCTCTGTAGGAGGCGTATCCGCTTCAGGGACGGTAATCAGCCCGATCTCGCAGTTGATCGTCCCTGTCCAAATTGCTACAGCGGATGCCGACGGGAAAATCTATCACGTGGTTCAGGCGGGGCAATCCTTCTGGTCCATCGCGGTCGCGTATAAAATCACCATTCGAGATCTCGAAACATGGAACAACCTGACTCACGATACACCCTTGCAATCCGGTCAGCGTTTATTCATCCCCAACGAGAATACCGCGGGCTATGCCACGCCGACTCCGTTTGGCATGTTCGTGCTTGCATCGCCTGACGCAGACGGCAGGATCATCCATGAAGTCGCGGCATATCAAACGTTGACCACCATCGCGGACGCGTATCACGTCGCTGTGGATCGAATCCTGCAACTTAATGGACTCCAGGCAGAGTGGCCCCTGCAAATTGGGCAAAAGCTGGTGATAGATCCGGGCAATGTCACCCCCAGCCCGACTTTGAGCAACATTCAGAAGCTCACGCCCGCAGGGGACGGCAACTACTATCACACCGTTGGGAGCGGGGAAACACTAGTATGGATTGCTGGCTTGTATGAAGTTCCACTGGCAGACCTGATGGCGTGGAACGGTCTCAATAACACCTCTGTGATCTACCCGAATCAAAAATTGCTGTTGCGCGTCACACCGCCAGCCACAGCAACCGCAACACCTGCCCCGGCAACCATCACGCCCTCCCCGAGTCCGTCGTTGACCTCAGCGCCGCGGACGGAAACCGCGCCAGCGGAGATTCCCCCTCTTAAAGAGTCTTCGGGCAATTCAGGGTTGGGATTCATTCTCGGCTTGGGGATCATTTTGATCGGCGGATTGTTATGGTGGAGGTTCGCGCGAAAAGATTAAGATTGTTACAAATTGACCCTCTTTAAGAGGGCACATCCAACACTGTTATTCGATACACTGATTTCTCTCTCTGATCCGCGTCAAGGGTCGCCAGTGGAACATTGAGTCGCGCCGCAACAGCCACGTAGACAGAATCAGCCCCGCGCAGACCTAATTCTGCCGCAAGCTGAGCCGCTTCCTGTATCAGCGAATGTTCCATTTCCACCAATTGCAGACCGGGAAGATTTTGTAATTGCTCAACCGCCTTCAACCCGAGTGACGGGGTCGTACGACGACTGATAGCACCGCCGATTTCAGCCAAAAGAAGTGACGGCGCAAGGAATTGATCCTCCGCTTCGAGACGTTCGGACAACCACTTCTTGATAGGCTCATAAAATATATCCTCGGATACCAGCCGAGCCACCCAAACGCTCGCATCTACGACAATGAACATTATCGCCGCGACTCTGAAACGGCATGCGCGGCAGAGACCCCCTTGGGCCAGCGCGCGCCGATCTCCGCGGCAAGATGGTCGAGTTTCGCCCAGTTCTTCGCGTCCTCTTTTTTCCGTTTGCTCTTGACGGGAATTAACAATGCGACCACCTCACCGTGATATGTGACTTGCACTTCCTTCCCCGTCTCACGCACCATGCGCACCAATTCACTGGCTTGCTGTTTCAGTTCTCGAATTCCGACAGTGACCATTTTTCACCTCCAGTTTGTATCTACAATTGTGGACACATTATAGCACAACATTTCATCCGGATTATTGTTGTAGCGACTTGCGAGTAAAAATCAGAACTGTCTGACCAGTAGCAACAATGCTACAATAAAAGCATGCAAGAGTTCAAAGATTAAGGAAAAATGTCGCCAATCCGTTTTGAAGCGAAACTGTATAAGATCGGCTCATGGACCCTCCTTCGGCTGCCCAGGAGTGCCAGCGCAAAGCTCCCATCACGAGGCATGGTCATGGTCGCAGGAACCATCAATGATTCCCACTTTCAAGCGCCACTCGAACCGGACGGTAAGGGAAGCCATTGGCTCAAGGTCGAAAAGAACATGCGTGCAGGCGCTGAAGGCGACAAGGTAACGATTGCGATCGAGCCCATCAAAGAATGGCCCGAACCCAGGGTGCCAGCAGATTTGAAAAAAGCCCTAACCTCTGCTCCAACAGCACAATCCACATGGATGGACATCACGCCCAACGCACGCTGGGATTGGGTTCGCTGGATCGGTTCAACGAAAAACTCGGAAACGCGCAAGAAGCGGATTGGGGTGGCATTGTCGAAAATGAATGCGGGAAATCGAAGACCGTGTTGTTTCAACCGCAATTCATGTACCAACCCCGATGTATCGAGTAATGGAGTGCTCCTCGAGCCGACGGGGGCAAAAGCAAAATGAATGAAAGTATAAGAAGATAGATAAGAAAGACCCAGCCGAATTGCTGGGTCTTTCTTATTTGACAACAAAATATCAGCCACAGACAACATATTTTCCTGTAAAATCAGGCAAAGGGTAAACCATGCCGCTCACCCCGCAGGATTTCGTCAGCAAATGGAAGCGCGCCGAAGCGCGCGAGCGCCAATCGGTGCAGGAACATTTCATTGACCTGTGCGCTCTCGTCGGGCATGAATCCCCCATACAACAAGACCCATCGGGCACGCGCTTTGCTTTTGAAATGGGCGCGGCAAAGACCAGCGGCGGCTCAGGCTGGGCGGACGTGGCAAAACTCGGTTATTTCGGGTGGGAATACAAATCCAAAGATGCGGATTTGGATAAGGCGTATGAGCAACTTCTTCGCTATCGCGATGCGCTTCATAATCCGCCACTGTTGATCGTCTCTGACATCAACAACATCGTCATTCGCACGAATTACACGAATCTTCCCACGCGGACAATTGCCCTCACACTCGACGACCTTCTTACCGCCGACGGTTTAAAAACGCTCAAGACGGTCTTCTTCAACCCCGAAGAACTCAAACCCAAAGAGACGATCGAAAGCGTTACGCAGGAAGCCGCCAGGCAATTTTCGACGCTGGCGAGTGTGTTACGCAAATTCGGCGAAGAGCCGCAGACCGTGGCGCATTTCCTGATTCGCTTGTTGTTCTGTCTGTTCGCAGAAGATATTGGCTTGTTGCCTGAAAAACTGTTCCCGAGATTGCTCGAACAGACGCGCCGCAACTCAAAACAATTTGCAGAGGTGTTGCAACAGTTATTCCGCGCCATGAACACGGGCGGCTTTTTCGGCGCGGACAAGATACTGCACTTCAACGGCGGACTCTTCGATGATGACAGCGTCCTGCAATTAGACAGCGATGCGATGGACATCATCGGCAAGATAGACGGTTTGGATTGGGGCGCGATCAAGCCGTCCATCTTTGGCACGCTCTTTGAACGCGGGCTTGACCCAAGCAAACGCTCGCAACTCGGCGCACATTACACGAGCGAAGAAGATATTTTGTTGATCGTCGAACCAGTGTTGATGGCGCCTTTGAGGAGGGAATGGGAAGAGATGCAGGTGGAATGTAGAAAGTGGAAAGTGGAAGAGGGGCAAGCAAAAGATAAACGGAAGAAAGATTTACAAAAGAAAATAAAAAGCACCCTGCTTGCCTTTGCAGATAAGATCGCCGCGATAAAGGTTCTTGACCCCGCCTGCGGAAGCGGGAACTTTTTATACGTGGCTTTGCGCCTGCTCCTCGAT
>DAOTZF010000314.1:0-14499 GCA_034434415.1 Anaerolineales bacterium
AATCGCAGGGTGTTGAGAGGCGGAAATTGGGATAGCAATGCGGAGGGAGTACGGGCGGCTAATCGTTTTTGGGCTTTCCCCGGTAGAAACGATACTGACGGGTTTCGCTGTGCCCAATCTGAATAGAATGGACTATAATTGCGCAAATTAAAAAGACCCCATCTCACGCCCGGAGTCAAAAGATTATGAACCAGAAATTTCTTAACCGCATTAATTTCACGGACATTGCCCTGGGGATCATAGGCACAGCACTGGTAGGTTTGATCGTAATCGGCTCCTATAAAACCATTGTAGAAGGTAACTATACAACGAGACAATGGCTCGATTTTGTCGTCTTTGGCATCGCGCAAGGAAGTATTTATGCGTTGATCGCCCTAGGATACACGCTCGTGTACGGCATTTTGCGTATGATCAACTTCGCGCACAGTGAAGTATTTATGGGCGGCGCTTTTACTGCGTATCACGCGGCCGCGGCGATGGCAAAATCCGGATTTTTGCGAGAAAATACAGTCCTTGCCATTCTGATCTTATTTGCCGTTTCGATAGCAACCTCAGTGTTGCTGGGAGTGCTCGTCGAAAGGATTGCCTATCGCCCTTTGCGACGTGCACCACGGCTGGTGCCTCTCATCACCGCCATCGGCGCGTCTTTTGTTTTGCAGTACATGTTCAAAGGGCTATACGGCGATCAATTCAAAGCGTATCCTGAAATCGAAGCCCTCAAAGGCAGTTACACATACGGTGATTTCAACATAACCAAAATCCAGGTGGTGGTCATAGTCGCCGCTTCATTGCTGATGCTTGGGTTGTATTTGTATGTCCAATACACCAAAGCCGGCAAGGCAATGCGCGCGGTTTCAGAAGACAAGGACATCGCCGCCTTGATGGGCATTAACGTGGACGTGATCATCGTCCGGACTTTCGTGCTCGGTGCGGCGCTTGCAGGCGCGGCGGGCATATTGTATGCGATCACCTTCCGCCAAGTGAACTTCTTCATGGGATTCATTCCGGGCATCAAAGCCTTCACCGCCGCTGTGTTAGGCGGCATCGGCAACATCCCCGGCGCAATGCTTGGAGGTATATTCCTCGGATTGTTCGAATCAGTCGGACCAATCCTCTTCCTCGACGGACTGAACGTCCCCGCCCCGTACCAACTTAAAGATGTGATCGCCTTTTCAATGCTCGTGCTGGTTTTGCTCTTCCGTCCGAGCGGCATTTTGGGCGAACGCCTTTCTCGAAGCAAAGCATAGGTGAGGTTTCATATGAATACTGAACACGTAACCCCTTGGTGGCAGAAAGCAATTCAATCCGGCTTGATCGGCGGCGTGGTGCTGGTTCTCGCCTCTCTGATCGGCATGGTTGAATCGTTTCACGTGCGAGATATCATCGCCGGTGAAATTTCGATGGGAGAAACGCTGATCTTATTGATCGTGATCCTATTCACCTTTTCGGCGTCGCGCGATGATGGCAGATCATCACTTGCAATCCGGTTATTGAGCGGCGTCATCACCGGCGCACTCACGACCGGCTTGCTTGCCGGTCTAGTGGCCCTAGGTAAAACCATCAATTTGCGAACGGTTTTCGTAAACGCATCTCCGGCTCTGTACAAAATTCTGACTTTCGAATCGGAAAATCTCAATACCGCCTATGCCTACCTGATCGGGATTGGCGCTTTGATCGGCGTTCTTACATTTCTTGTCCACTTGATCCCGATTACGTACAGACGTGCAATCCTTTCAGGTCTGGCTGTCGCTTTATTATTCGCCATGTTGCAAGACCTGTTGCGGATCGTACTCGTCCCATTTCCTGCTGTAGGCGACGCAACAGCCTGGATGTTTGGCAGTCGCGGGCAGGAAGGTCTCACGGTAAACGGTGCGTTGTTCGTATTTCTATTGGTTGCGGCAATCAGTTATTTCCGCAGTACACGAGGGGCTCTCATCCGGGCGCGAACATCTTCCATGCCCGCAGGCACGCAAACCGCGCTTCGTTGGACAGGCTGGGTACTACTCGGCGCATTCTTATTGATTTGGCCCCGGCTTGCAGGTCCTGTCTTGAGCGACGTATCAAATTCCGTCGGCTTATTTATATTGATGGGTCTCGGTTTGAATATAGTGGTTGGCTATGCAGGCCTTCTTGACCTGGGGTATGTAGCCTTCTATGCACTTGGCGCTTTCACGATGGGCGTGCTTACAACCACAGGTGGCGAAATCTTTTTCGACATCCGCTGGACGTTCTGGGAGGCTTTGCCCTTTGCCATCGCCGTCGCCGTTATGGCCGGCATCCTGTTGGGCATTCCGGTTCTCAAAATCCGCGGAGATTATCTCGCGATCATCACTCTCGGTTTCGGCGAAATCATCCGCATCCTGTTCCTGTCCGACTTACTGAAACCGTATTTCGGAGGATCGTTCGGGATCGTGCTGATTGATACTCCTTCGATAGGTTCCACCCACCTAAACACCCCACAAACCCTGTACTACATAATTTTGGGGGCATGCTTGGTGGCGTTGTTCGTCGCCTACCGACTGCGCGATTCGCGCATCGGGCGCGCATGGAAAGCCATCCGCGAGGACGAAGACGTGGCGCAGGCGATGGGCATCAATTTGACATCCACGAAGTTAATGGCATTCGCCACCGGCGCGGCGTTCGGCGGGTTAAGCGGCGCGATCTTTGCATCGAAACTTTCCACAGTTTATCCCCATAGCTTTACTCTTATCACCTCGATCAACGTCCTTGCGCTCATTATCGTGGGCGGCATGGGCAGTATCCCCGGCGTGATCGTCGGCGCGCTCCTGCTGGCGGGTTTGCCGGAGTTGTTGCGTGAATTCTCCGAGTTCCGTTTGTTGATCTTCGGCATTCTGCTGATCGCGATGATGCTCAACAAACCCGAAGGCTTCATCCCCGAAGCTGTGCATCGACGCGAATTCCACGAAGATGAAAATCTCAGCCCCGCCACCGGTGATTAGGCAGGTACACATCATGTCAAACATTCTCACTGCACAAACAGTCACAAAACGCTTTGGCGGCCTAACCGCGGTCAACACCTTATCGGTGGAAATCCCCGAAAAATCGATCTACAGCGTGATCGGTCCCAACGGCGCGGGCAAAACCACCTTCTTCAATTGCATCACCGGCTTTTATCAGCCCGAAGAAGGCGAGATCGATTTTGATGGAAAATCCATTTTGGGATTGTCCTCCGATCAAATCAACCAGCGCGGGATATCACGCACCTACCAGAATATCCGGTTGTTTTCGAACCTCACAGCGATCGAAAACCTTCTCGTGGGACAGCACCCGCTACTGAAAGCCGGGTTGTTCGGTCCCATTTTCGGGACAGCCGCCACTAAACGGGAAGAGAAAGCTGCGCAGGAAGAAGCGATCCGCTTGTTGAACTTCGTCGGCTTGGCTGGCAAAGGCGACCTACTGGCGCGCAACCTTCCCTACGGAGACCAGAGGCGTCTCGAAATTGGACGCGCGCTCGCTAGCAAGCCGAAGATGCTCCTGCTGGATGAACCCACCGCAGGCATGAATCCGCACGAAACGGAAGAAATGACGCGCTTTATCCGCCGCCTGCGCGATGAACTTGGAATCACCATCCTGTTGATTGAACATGATATGCGCGTCGTCATGGGAATCTCTGAAAAGATCACCGTGCTGGATTACGGCGAAAAGATCGCCGAGGGGACGCCAAAAGATATTCAAGGCAACCAACGCGTCATCGAAGCATATCTGGGCCGCGGCAGTGCCGCAAACATCCCCTCGTAGGAGCACACTGCCATGGCAATGCTTGAACTCGAAAACATTCACACGTATTACGGAAATATCCACGCGCTCAAGGGCATTTCCCTCACCGTGGAGAAGGGCGAGATCGTCACTCTCATCGGTGCGAACGGCGCGGGCAAATCAACCACGTTGCGCACCATCACCGGCTTGCTCAGACCGCGCGAAGGCACGGTGAAGCTCAACGACGAGAACCTCTCCAAGTACAAGGCGCACGATCTCGTTTTCAAAGGGATCGCGATGGTACCCGAAGGGCGCGGTATCTTTGCCCGGCTCACCGTCACCGAAAACCTCGATATGGGCGCGTACAGCCGCGCATCCAAAGCAGAATACGATGCCGATGTGGAGCGGGTCTTCACTTTGTTTCCCCGCCTCAAAGAACGACGCAATCAAGTAGCAGGCACACTCTCAGGCGGCGAACAACAAATGCTTGCCACAGGTCGCGCGTTGATGGCGCACCCCTCCCTCCTACTCATGGATGAGCCTTCGATGGGTCTCGCGCCGGTTCTCGTTGAACTGATCTTCGCGACCATCGAGCAGATCAACAAAGAGGGCGTCACCGTTCTACTCGTTGAGCAAAACGCGTTGATGGCTCTTTCGGTCGCCAATCGCGGATATGTTTTGCAATCAGGTACCATTGTTTTGCAGGATACTGCCGCAAACCTAAAGAAAGACCCAACGGTGCAAAAAGCCTACCTCGGGATGGAATAATCAGAAACGAAAGCATAAAAGCGCAGAGGAGAACGCTCACCCTCTGCGCTTTTTGTTAGATGGAGAGACTAATGCTCATCCTGAATGCCAATGAGGTTCGACAAGCACTGCCAATGAAGCAAGCCATCGCCGCGATGAAGGATGCATTTGCGGCTCTTTCCGAAGGGACAGCTGTCGCGCCGTTGCGGACCCGCCTCCCCATCCCCAGCCGCGACGCGGTCAGTTTGTTCATGCCCGCGCACATGAAAAAGGATTCCACCGAAGCACTTGCAGTAAAAGTTGTATCGTTGTATCCATCCAACCCCGCGCACGGACTCGCCTACATCCAAGCTGCTGTGCTCGTCTTCGACCCGGAGACGGGTCGTGCAATCGCCTTGCTTGAAGGAAGCACACTCACCGCCATCCGCACCGGCGCTGGAAGCGGTGCGGCTATTGACCTTCTCGCGCGCAAAGATAGCAAAGTGGTGGCGATCTTCGGCGCCGGAGCGCAAGGGAAAACCCAACTCGAAGCCGCGTGTTCCGTGCGAACTATTGAAACCGCGTTCATCTACAATCCAACAACAGAAAAATCAGAATTGTTTGTAAAAGAAATGGCTGGACAGGGAAACATTCCAAAAGACATTCGCGTGGCAAAGACCCCCAGAGAAGCCATCGAACACGCGGACATCATTTGCACCGCAACAGGTTCAACCAAACCGGTATTCGATGACAAAGACGTAAAACCCGGAACACACATTTCTGCCATTGGCGCGTACACACCGGAGATGCAGGAACTACCCATCGAAACTGTTGCACGCTCACGAATCGTCGTGGATTCACGCGCCACCGTCATGGATGAGGCTGGCGATATCGTCAAAGCAATGAAAGCCGGGCTGATTTCCGATTCCAATATTCATGCTGAAATTGGTGAGATCGTTCTGGGAATAAAATCAGGCAGACAATCTGACGACGAGATCACCTTTTTCAAATCCGTAGGCAACGCGGTCCAGGATGCCGTTGCCGCGCAGGTTGCCTTAAAGAACGCTCATGCCTTAAAACTTGGGGTTGAAGTAGAATTTTGAAAATATTGCTCCCACCGCCGTTCTCGGCGGCGAGGATGCCGCCTCGAGCGCCTAAATGCCCTCAGCAGAAATCATCACCATCGGAACGGAAATCCTCCTCGGCGAGATCGTGGATACGAACACGCGTTACATCGCGCGCGTCTTGCGCGGCATGGGCGTCGATTTGTTCCGCACCATCACGATCGGCGATAACGTCGAACGGATCGCGGACGCCATCCGCAATTCCATGAAACGCTCCGAGATCGTCATCACCACCGGCGGACTGGGACCTACCGTGGACGACCCGACACGCGAGGCAGTTGCCCGCGCGGCAGGCGTTGAGCTCGAATTTCGAGAAGACTTGTGGGACCAGGTCGTTGAAACCATTTCACGATACGGGCGGAAACCTTCTGAAAATCAAAAACGGCAGGCATATGCACCCAAAGGCGCGCTGGGAATCAAGAATCCTGTTGGAACTGCGCCGTGCTTTATCGTGGAAACGAGAGTTCCATCCGCAGTTGAACCGCAGATGGAACATGAAAGCATTGTCATCTCCCTGCCCGGCGTACCGAACGAAATGGAGCACATCCTGCACGAATCCATCATCCCCTATTTACAAAAGCGATTCGAATTGAATGAGATCATCAAGATCAAAGTTCTGCATTGTGCAGGTCTGGGCGAAGGGATGATCGATGAGAAGATCTCAGACCTGGAAATCCTAAGCAACCCCACGGTTGGTCTCGCCGCGCACACCGGAGTTGTAGACATCCGCATTGCGGCAAAAGCAAAAAACGAAAGAGAAGCGGATGAAATGATCGCGAAGATCGAAAGAGATATCCGCGACAGACTCGGTGACTCGGTTTTCGGTGTGGATGAAGACACACTGGTGGACGCGGCTCTCAATGCCGTGGCAAGCCGCGGCTGGAGCCTGATCGGTCTGGAATCCAATTTGAATGGGTTGCTGGCGCGGAAAATCCCGCACACCACGTCAGTCTCCGATCTCCGGTCTTCCAATCTGCTCGATCAATTAAGAACTGCTCGAAATGAATCCGATGCCGATGTCGCCTTGGGTGTTATTGCCAACGCTGAAGATCGTTCAGCGGACATGGCTCTCATTACACCGATAGGTGAAAAGACGCATCGCATCACGTATGGCGGTCCCCCGCGTAGCCTGCCGCTCTGGTCTGTGAACCTCGCCCTCGACTGGCTTCGCCGCCGTGCGATGGAGAGAGATTGAAGTTGAGACCGAAAACATCTCACACATGGGTGTACCTGATATGGGCGGTCAACGGGATTGCCATCCTCTGCCTGCTCGGAGGCGCGGCAGTGTACGCGACGAATCAATCGACCTCTGCTGTGGCTGATTTTCCGACCCGGCAATTCACTCCCACCTCCAATGCCGCGCCGACAAGTTTTCTCCTGCCGACACTCACACCGAATCCGTTTTACACGCCGTATGTGTTCGAAACGTCAACGCCGTTTATCCTCCAGAACGGACCGGCTCCCAACGTCATCGGCTATTCGCTGGCGGGACGTCCCATCGAGGTATACACCTTTGGCGATGGGGAACGAGAGTATCTCATCGTGGCTGGCATTCACGGCGGGTATGAATACAACACAATTTCACTTGCCAATGAATTGATCGCCTACATCAACGAACATCCTGAAGTGATCCCGGGCGATGTTACGCTGTACATCATCCGCAACATGAATCCGGACGGCGAGGCGCGCGCTCACGGTGTGGATGGGCGCGTCAACAACAACGGCGTGGACTTAAACCGCAACTTCCCCAGTGACAATTGGTCCGCCGATTGGAACCGCGACGGCTGTTGGATCTATCGCCCGACAACCGGGGGCTTGTACGGCGGTTCGGAGCCGGAGACGCGCACTGTGATGAGTTTTGTCGAGTCGCGTGAGATCACCGCGTTGATCAGCTATCACAGCGCCGCGTTGGGCGTCTTCCCCGGCGGCGTGCCATGGACACAAGAATCAAAACAACTTGCAAAGGCTTTGGCAAAAGCCACTGGTTATCCCTATCCGCCGATAGATACGGGTTGCGTTTACACCGGCACCCTCGCTGACTGGGCGGTCGAGAACGGCGTCGGCGCGGCAGTGGACATGGAATTGCGCGACCACAAGAATACCGATTTCGCCCAAAACCTGAAAGCACTAAGTGCCTTCTTGAGTTTTATTCCATAATGAAATATTATGTAGAGGCAGACGATGTCCGCCCTACGGATTTATTGGAGCAGCCATGCAAACTGTTGACGCCCTCTTCTTGAATGCGCACGTCCTCACCATGGACGAAAATATGACACAATATCGGCGCGGAGCCGTCGCAGTGACCGGCGACAGCATCGTCGCGGTCGGAAACGAAGACGAGATCAAAAAGGAATACTTCGGCAAGGAGACGATTGACTGCAAAGGCAAGGTGCTCATGCCGGGCTTGGTCAATGCACACACACACGTGCCAATGACCCTGCTGCGCGGCATTGCGGACGACTTAAGACTCGACGTGTGGCTTCAGGGCTACATGTGGCCCGTTGAACGTCAATTTGCATCGCCGGAGTTCGTGCGGCTTGGCACCTCCATCGCCTGTGCCGAGCTCATCAAAAGCGGCGTGACCACATTCAACGATATGTATTTTTATGAGGATGATGTGGCAACCGCAACTGCAGCAGCAGGCATGCGCGGCGTGTGCGGGCAATCCATTTTGAAATTCCCAACTCCAGACGCGGCATCCTACGAGGATGCGATGGAAAAAGCGCGCGACTATATCAAAAAGTGGAAGGGGCATCCGCTCATCGTTCCCTCCATTGCGCCGCATGCGCCATACACAACTACAGCGGATATTTTGCGTGAAACCGCCGATCTTGCCAAAGAGTTCGACGTTCCGCTTCACACCCATCTCGCCGAAACCTCGTTCGAGGTGGACAACATGCGAAACGAGAACGGAATGCCCGTGATCCCATACGTAAAAAAACAGGGGCTTCTCGAAGCGAAGGTCATTGCCGCGCATTGTGTACATATTGACGTTGGCGAGATCCGTTCGCTTCATCACGCAGGCGCGGGTGTTTCACACAACCCCTCTTCGAATCTCAAACTTGCGTCGGGGTTTGCTCCCGTCAACAAAATGCTCGAGGCGGGACTTAACGTCGGCATCGGCACAGACGGTCCTGCCTCGAACAACGACCTCGATATGTTCGAGGAGGTGCGCCTCGCCGCGTTCATTGCCAAAGCTGTGACGAACGACCCGACATCACTGCCCGCACCCCAAGCCTTGCTGATGGCAACTCGTCTCGGCGCGCAAGCGCTTCACATCGGACATCTCACTGGTTCCGTTGAAACTGGCAAACGCGCCGATCTCATCCTCGTTGACCTCAGCCCTGTGCACAACTCCCCCTCCTTCCGCCGCGCCGCAGACAACACTTACGCGCAGATCGTCTACGCGGGCAAATCCACCGATGTGACCGACGTAATGGTCAACGGAAAATGGGTGATGCGAGATCGTCAATTACTCACCGTTCAGGAGGATGAACTGCTCGCTGAAGCCGCGGATCTCGCAAAGCAGATCGACTCGTTCCTCATCGAACGGGAACAATCCGTATTGTCCAAATTGATCGCGCTGGGCGGGTCAAGCGAGGAGGAGTCGTTCGAGGTACAGGTCAAGGTTAAAATTGCCGAACCAGATCGCGTTGTCCAGGCATTGATGCGCAACGAGATAGATATCATCTACGAACGGCACTATCGACAACACGATGCATATTTCTTCTTCGACGACGAGTCGCAGGGACGCCTGCGCTACCGCGAAGACGATTTTGTGGACGATGCCAAAGGCACGGTGACTCAGGTTCGCGCGCGGCTCACGTTGCTCGGTCAGAAGCGCGAAGGGAAGTTCGAACACGAGGTGTTGCTCTCACGCAGCCGTTTCCTTGCGCCTGCCACAAATTCACTGCGCTTCTATCGCGAATATTTCAAACCGAAAGCCGAGGTGGCAATCGAAAAAGACCGCCTGCGCTGGTTCATCAAATACAAGGAAACCGAGTTTTACGTCAATCTCGATCACATGACGCAACCCAGCCTTGGGCATTTCCTTGAGATCAAATCGCGCACGTGGAGCCGCAAAGACGCGGATAGCAAGGCTCAACTGGTGAATGAACTGCTCGAACTGCTCGGCGCAGCGAACAGCGAAACTGTGACGACCGATTACATTGATATTGTAGCCAGCGAATAAACATGAAGGCAGCGGGAACAATAGTCGCAGGCATTTGTGCAGTTCTATCTGTGATTACAGGCGTGACTGCTTTGTTTTTATTCAACGCGGAATGGAAGGCATTTTCTGCAGACACCTACAAACAGGCGTTAAAACAAGAGGGGCTGTATGAAAATGCGCCGGCGCTGATCTCAGGGTTGTTGGCGAACTCCGCACAAGAAGATTCGGATGGCTTGCCATCGTTTACATCGCTACTGGGCAAGGACCGGTTGGAATCTATGATCCAGTCTCTGGTTCCGCCCGACCAACTCGAAGCGTTGATGGACAGCATCTTGGACGCGGTGTTCGCCTTCCTCAATGGCGAATCAGATTCGATCACCGTGTCCCTCCTCCCGATCAAACAAAACCTGACGGGTGAAGCAGGCATTCGGGCATTTACACAAGTCCTGAACGCATCACCTGATTGCACGCCTGAACAGATTCTGCAATTCGCGCTTGGTTCGTTTTCAACGGAGGAAGGATTGATTCTGTGCAACCCACCTGAGGAAGTGATGGGCTTGGTCGCGCCGTTGATCGAATCGCAGATTCAAAACATGACGCGCGGCATCCCTGATGAAATCACATTGCCCGTCGGCGCGCAGAGCCGTTCGCGCCAATTCCTTGAACGTGTGGACCGAATCCGCGCACTGATGCAACTCTCATTGCTCGTTCCGATCGCGTTCCTGTTTTTGATTTTAATTTTCGCTGTTCGCAACTTGAACGGATTGTTGAAGTGGTGGGGTGTCCCGTTGATTATTACAGGGATTTTATCTGCCCTTTTCGCGCTGGTTGGTTCGCCTCTGATCCGGCTGTTGCTGGATTTTCTCTTCCGCCAAGGGACATCGGAGATGCCCGCCGTGTTACTTGACGTGATGCCAGACATGGCAGGCTCGCTCGCGCGACAAATCCTCACGCCTCTCGCCATTGAAGGCATCATCCTTGCGTTGATCGGAACCGTCATGCTCGCCGCACTCAGGTTACGGAATCGAGCCGCCCTCGCCGCAGACATCGCCAACGGATAACATCGCGCAACTTTTGATTGCTCAACCCTGTATCAATACCGGAGGATGTTCATGTCGCAATCACCCACACCTGAAAAAACGAATTCCGTTGGAAACGCGAGCATGGTTCTCGGCATAGCGTCGTCTGCCCTGGTGTTTGGCATAGGCTTGTGCGCGTGGACAGGTATCAGCCAGCGCTGGATTCAACTCGCGGGCACGCCTCTCTTCGTGTGCGGAGGCGCGAGCGCGTTCCTTGGTTTTCTCGCATCGATCCTTGGTACGGCTGGCTTGTTCGGGAGAGACCGTTCGCGCACAACAGCGATTGTTGGATTGATACTCGGTATCCTCGGCGCGTGCATGTTCTTCGGCTTCCTTCGCGCAATTTCAGGCGCGTAATGCAACTTTTCGGTGTTTGATGCTGTATCAATTTATATCGGTGGTCGAGTAGCCCTGAGCGTTCGTTGCGAAGGGTGTATCGAGACCACAGTGCTTTATGCAATTCTCGTAAAGAGTGATCGCTTCCTCACCTTTGGTCTCGATACGGTCTCGGCTATCGCCTCGACCTACTCGACCAACGAACACTCATGAATCAGGTCACCTCACATGCGCCGACTCTTCCTCGCTTTTTTCATCCTCCTCCTCACAACACTCGCTTGCGGCGAATCATCATCCATTCCTCCAACGCCTGAAAATTCCATCTTCGACTCGGGCAAAACTGCTTACGGATTCTTCCCTTCCCCGCCCGAAGCGACACTCGAAAGCATCTTCCAACTCTACAAAGATATGGACTCGCATGGTGACTTCGTTCTCATTCAACAAAATACCGCCTGGGAGGATTTCGTAAACGGAACGGACGGCGAATCGCAAACGCGCACTGACCTTATCAACCAAGTCAAACTTGCAAATCAGAACAATCTCGAATACATATTCGTCATTGACGCCCTCAACGGACTCAACCGCAAGGAATTCATCGGCTTGCCCGCTGGCTGGGAGGCGAATTTCGCCAACCCGAATGTACGCAGCGCGTATCGAAATTACGCGCTGTGGGTCGTACGCACGTTTCAGCCGCGCTATCTCGGTCTCGCCTCCGAGATCAACACCTACATGGATGCGCATCCCGACGACGCGGGCAACTTCATCAGCCTCTACAACGAGATCTACGCGCTCGTCAAAGCCGAAGCGCCCGCAACGCAGATCTTCGTCTCGTTTCAATGGGACGACCTCAACAACATGTTCCCCCAGCCCGAAGAGGGAGATCGTCAGCGACTCAGCCCGAATTGGGAACAGATCGAAGCCTTCGAACCGAATCTGGATTTGTGGGTGATCTCGACCTATCCGTATTTTGTCTTCCCCTCCGCTTCTGAAATCCCTGCAGACTATTACACCCCGCTTCTTTCGCGGACGGGGAAGCCGCTCGCCATCGCCGAAAGCGGATTCTCCTCCCGAGCCGTCGGCTTCGCGCAAGGCTCACCCGAAGACCAAGTCATTTACCTCAACGCGGTTCACGAACAACTTGGCTCGCGCCTCGCCTTTTGGGTCAACACGATTCTCACCGATTTCAACATGGATTCTTATGCGGCAGAAATGGCAAAAGCGGGACGCGACCCCAAAGATACCGAAGCCCTCTCCAATTTCGCGTTCATCGGCTTCCTCAACCCAGACCGTTCCCCCAAACCCGCCATGGTGGTGTGGGATGGGTTTCAACAACAACCATAACATTGCACTCAGCCATTCCTGCGTGACCTAATCAACTTCACAAAATAAATCACCAGCCCGATCACTGCACCCAACCCCGCCGAGACCGCAAACCCTGTGACAGCGACAACATCGTTATCCACCGCCTTCACTGGCGCATCGTCATACTCGCAATACAAAGTGACGACCTTCGTGCTCACATCTTGATACACGCCGATCTTATCCACCGAGCCGCCTGAGGTTTCTTTGAAATACGCGTCGGAGGCAGTGGGACACAGTGCATAGCGTGCGACTAAATTATTCAGCGCGGAATCGAAGCCGAGATCGTGAAGAACGCAAAGGCGATCAATAAAACGAACAAAATGGGGCTACATCCCACAGGCGATGGCTTTTTCTGGGAGGGTTTGTTATTTTGCATGGTTACGGCTCTTTTACATTATTTTCCTTCGCGTCTCAGCTTCTAACCCAATAGTGAGAGCCCTGACCCCGAAGGGGTCAAATGATTCTAGATTCGGATTCGATTTGTTCAACCCCGAAGGGGTGTAACAGGTTGCTCGAATCATGTTATCCCTTCAGGATTTATCTACGTTTACAACATAGTCTAGAATCTTCACATCCCTACGGGATTAGTTTCTCTACTCACATCCATTCGCGATATGCTCCTCGAACGTTTCGGCAAAGGAATGATATCCCGAACCGTCACAGCGCGCGCGGAAGTAATAATACGGCGTCTCGGCGGGGAATGCGACCGCGTGCAACGAATCCAAGCCCGGATTTGAGATTGGCGCGGGTGGCAGACCTGCATTCGCGTACGTGTTGAACGGCGAGTCGAATTGCAGATCGTTCAAACTCAACGGATTCGTCCACCACGTCCCCTCGGCGAAATCATATCCCAACGCGTATTGAACGGTCGGATCAGCATCGAGCTTCATGCCAATGTTCAAACGGTTCAAATACACGGATGCGATCAGCGGCTTTTCTTCATCCTGCACAGCCTCACGCTCCACGATGGACGCGAGGGTCACCGCTTGATACACAGTCAATCCTTGTCCTTCAAAACCAAAGGTTAATTCGGATGTTAGGCGTAAAGCAAAGTTACGGAGGAGTTCTACGGTTAACTCCTCCACCGATGTGTTGCGCGAAAAAATATACGAATCGGGGAACAAGAATCCTTCAGCGGAGTCCGCTCCGGTAAGGAAATCAAAATCATCACGCGGGGTCCGCGCGGTGGCGAGAAATTCGTCAGGTGTGATCGCCAGCCCGGAGGTTGGGAGAGATGCGGCGATCTCTTCCATCCGCCAGCCTGCGAGGACGGTGAACGTCACTTCGGTGGAGCTTGCATCCTGAATTTCGCGCGCAATATCGATCGCGGACATCGCCGCGCTGAGTTTGTACTCGCCCGCCTGAATGGAGGTGTCCATCCCCGCGTAGATCAGATACGCGCGGAACGATTCGGCATCCCGGATCAAATTTGCATCATGAAGACTCGCCGCGATCGAATCGACCGACTGACCCGATTCGATTCTGAAATTTCGCTCACCCGCATCTGGATTCAATGGACGCGTAAGCAAGCCGTCGTACCATAGCAACCGCGCAGAGTATTGCACGCGCTGAAACGTCGTGAGCCACGGCGCGGGCTGACCATAAATCCGCGCGGCTTCAGAAGGAATCGTGACAAAGGCGAGGAAGAGACACATCAATACGATGAGGATCAAGAGGATGGGGATGATTTTTCGCATCATAAATGTACGTTGGTCGAGTAGTTCTGAGCGGCAGCGAGGAACATATCGAGACCAACAGTTAAGCAATATATTTCTGTTGCAGGTGGTCTCGATACGCCGCTTCGCGGCTACTCGACCATCGAATTACCTTTTGATTCGATATACGCCCTCAAGATCACCACCGCCGCGAGGGCATCGTGATGACCTGCGCGTTTTTTGCGCGGCAACCCCATTTCAATTACCGCCGAGCGCGCATCCTGCGTGCTGAACGATTCATCGAACAATTCAACAGGGATTTGGGTTTG
>DAOTZF010000315.1:0-2676 GCA_034434415.1 Anaerolineales bacterium
CGCATTATTCTTTGGTACAATCCCGCCTCGTTTTGTTTGGAGGCACTACCTGTAATGGAACTTGAACATAGTCATATCCACACCAACGGCATCCGCTTGCACGTTGTCCAGGCGGGACCGAAAAGCGGAACCCCCGTTATTTTGTTGCATGGTTTCCCTGAATTTTGGTACGGGTGGAGGAAACAAATCCCCGCGCTCGTGGATGCGGGGTGCCGCGTCATCGTCCCTGACCAGCGCGGTTACAACCTGAGCGACAAACCGAAAGATAAAAAAGACTACACCGTGTCCACGCTCGTGGACGATGTGCTTGGCTTGATCAAAGCGCTTGATTACGAAAAGATCAACCTCGTGGGACATGATTGGGGAGCGATCGTCGCGTGGACGCTGGCTGTCACTCACCCTGAGAAACTACACAAACTGACGGTGATGAACGCGCCGCATCCCGCCGTGATGCAGAGATTCCTGCGGCGCGACATCGAGCAGATGCGCCGTTCATGGTATGTGGGATACTTTCAAATCCCCTGGTTGCCTGAAAAGATTTTCAATGCAAATGACTTTCGAGAGATGGTCCGCGGCGTGCGCGGCACGTCGAAAAAAGGATCGTTCACCGACGCCGACATCGAAAAATACAAGGAGGCATGGTCAGAGCCTGATGCGCTCACGTCCATGCTGAACTGGTATCGCGCCATCGTTCAATACCCGCCGAAGATGCCTGAGGATATGCGTGTCAAAGTCCGCACGCTGATGATGTGGGGAATGAAAGACTTTGCGCTCAGTCACCGCATGGCGCGCCCGAGCATGGATTACTGCGACGAGGGAAATTTAATCCTCTTCCCCGAATCCACGCACTGGGTGCACCTCGACGCGGCGGAGGAAGTGAATCATTATCTGATTGATTTTCTGCTGGATTCGATCACGAAGCGGGTGATTAAATAACATGTAGGGGCGGATCGCGATCCGCCCCTACAAAAACCAAAAAATATTTTATTACGGCAGGTCCACGCAGTTGCCGCTCTCCAAACTCACGAGCGAGTGGTTGGAGTTTGCCGCGCGGGCACAGAGTTGCGTCGCCGCGGCGGGTTTATCTGAAACGCGATAGCCGGTGAATGGTCGCGGTCCGCCCCACAAATACCACGGACCCGAACCCGGTGAACCAGCATTTTGCGGCGAGACCGTGTTGAAGAAAAAGTGGATGTGCATGCCGGGCAACGCTTCGGTGTATTCGAACGTTTCATATTCCACAACATAGCGGTTGTTCGAATCGATCGTGATGGAATTGATCCGCACGTACGGTCCCGGTGGGATCGTGGCAGTCGGCGTCGCCGCGGGAGTTTCGGTCACGCTCAAGGTGGGTGATTCAACGATCAACACCGGGGCTTCGGTCGCGGCTTGCTGTTCCGTCGGCGGGTTGACCGGATCGTCGGTTGGGGATGCCCCGTTGAACAACTGACTGACAAGATAGCCTCCTCCAACGAAGAGACACAACAGAACAACGGCGACACCGGCGATGATCGGCAACATGCTGCGCGATTTCGCTTTTGGAGGCGCGGTTTGCGGCGCCGAATAGGGGGTCTGCTGTGGCGCGCTTTCGACCATCGTGCCACTATATACGGGCTGTGGCCTACTTTCCACAACGGTTCCTCTTGGAACTCCAACGGGTTCGACCGTGGTGGCTTTGCCGCTCTTCATCAGGGTCGGCGTTTCTTCCACCATCGTCGAGCGCGCGGATGGTACCGGACCCGCGGCGCGACCCGCCAATGCGTTGCGGAGCGCCGCCGCCATTTGTGCGGCAGTTTGATAACGATCCGCCGGGTCTTTCGCCAGCGCTTTATTGATGATCGCCACAAGGCTATCCGGCACGTCCGGGTTGAGTTTCTTCGGGTTGGGCACCGGGTCGTTGATGTGCATCATCATCAACGTCATGGCTGAATCGGCTTCGAAAGGCGGCTTTCCGCTGACCATTTCGTACAACGTCACGCCCAGCGAATAGATGTCCGTGCGGCGGTCCGGTTGCTCGCCTTTGATCTGTTCCGGCGACATGTACATCGCTGTCCCGACGACCGCGCCGGTGGCGGTGTGCCGCTGGCTTCCCACGATCTTGGCGATGCCGAAGTCCATGAGGATGACCTGACCGAGTGTGTTCAACATCAGGTTGGCGGGTTTGATATCACGGTGGATCATGCCGCGCTGGTGGGCGTAATCCACGGCATCGCAGGCGCTTGCCATGTATTCCATGGCTTTGGTGGGCGAAAGTTTGCGCCCGCTGTCGTTGAGCCGTTTGAGGTGGTCCTGGATGGTTTCACCCGGTACGAACTCCAGCACCATGTAGTACACATCGTCATCGCGGTTGAAATCGTGCACCTGGATGATGCCGGGGTGCCGCAATTGCGCCACAGCCGCGGCTTCCTCTTCGAAGCGTTTGACGAAGTCCGGGTCGGTGGAGAGGTGCGGGTGGATGATCTTGACCGCAACGACGCGCTTGAGGTTGGGGTCGGAGGCTTTGTACACCGCCGACATCCCTCCCTGACCGAGCATCTCCTCGATCACATACCGGTTGCCTAGGGTTTTACCAACGAGATTGTTTGCCATTGTTGCTCCAACAAAACGGGAAAATTTCCTATCACACGCGAATGGTCAGGATGATAACACAAATTGGGACATGCACGGTCTGGTTAC
>DAOTZF010000316.1:0-1690 GCA_034434415.1 Anaerolineales bacterium
TCCGGGTTGAGTTCAATGACCGAATTCACATGCGGACCGTTCTTGTCTATTGCAGCGATCCGCCCCAGATACAACTCGGCAAGCTGACGCGCGGTGATCTCACCCGAATCCAATTTTTGGCGGAGTTCCGATATCGTCCACTCCGGCAGGATCATCGTCCGCCGCCAGTGATGTAATGTTCCAATTGGGCGATCATCGACTTTTGCACTTCCACCACTTCGCGCAGCACATCCCGCACTGAGATCAACCCCACCAATTTCTCGCCCGCGTACACTGGCAGGTGGCGGATGTTCTTGTCGATCATCAACTTCATGCAGGCTTCGAGCTCCTCGTCCGCCTGGATGTTGATCACCTTGCCCGTCATGATCTCTTTTACCCGGGTGTCTTTTGCCAGTTTCCCCTCCAACTCCACCTTGCGCACACAATCCCGCTCAGACAATATCCCCTTGACCTCGCCATCTTCCATCACTAGCACGGCACCCGTATTGTGTTTTGCCATCAATTTCATGGCATCCAGCACACTTGCGGAAGGGGCAATGGTAATGACCTCGCTCCCCTTCTTGCGGATCATGTCGCGGACAGTAGCCATAGGGCGCACTCCTTTTTGCAGGATTTTGCAAAGTATAGACTCAAACGTTCATGCTGGCAAGCAATCGAGCGGATTTTTGCCTTTTAATAGATATTTTGCTGGATGTTCCAGTATTTAGCGATCTCCCGCAGTTCTTCCGGGCTGAGGCCGCCTTCCCCACCGGTGAGCAGGTTGAGCGTTTCGTAATGAGCCGCCGCCTCGGCGTATTCGATCAAATCAAGGGCGTGGAGTATGGACTCGTCCGCCCGTGCCATCACCCCGTGCCTGGCCCAGACGACGATCCGGTGCTCGCGCAGGGCAAGTTTGGTCTCCACCACCAGTTGGGCTGACCCTGGCATGAGAAAGGGAATCACTGCGATTCCTTCCGGCAGGTTGAAAATGGTTTCCGGCTGCCAGCGCAAGAGACGCCGGTTGAGATTTTTTTCATCTTGGTATTCAGAAATATGACTGAGATGCGTAAGGTGAATAGGCTGGGCATGCACCACCGCATGAAGAGAGATCGGGGTTGAGCGCATTCGGTCGGCGTGAACCGCAAGGTGCGAGTTAAACTCGCTCGTCACGCGCTGGAAGTGGCGCTGAGGGGATGTATACAACCTTGCGGCGCGTCCACCCGGCTCAACAAGGGCACAGGCGAGGTTCGCCAGGGGCGCGTCGGCGATCTCGCGCAAACGCCTGCCCGAGCCTGAAACGATCAGCATCATTCCAGAAAGTTCCGGGGAATGATGAGGCAACTCGATCGTTTCCACTTGCGGGAAAAATGCGCTCACCTCCAACGGCGCGCGCAGACAGACAGAGATATTCCCTGCCGCGCCCTCCGCCGCGCCAATTTCAGAAAGCCTCTTCCCTGCCTCACCGAGTTGATGGAGAAGTTGATCAATGTAAATCGGGTTGGATTCGGTCATCTTGGTCTACACGCCGTTGAGATTGTATCAATCAAACAACGCGCTGGCAATCATTTCCACGAACTGATAATAAAAGACTCCCTCGGGTAGGGAGTCTTCGTACAACTGTCGGGGTGCCGAGATTTGAACTCGGGACCTCACGGACCCGAACCGTGCGCTCTACCGGTCTGAGCCACACCCCGATAGCATCCCTTTGAGG
>DAOTZF010000317.1:0-10767 GCA_034434415.1 Anaerolineales bacterium
AGTACATCGTACCAAACCGGGGCATCGCGCCACCAACCACCTGCGAGATGTTGAAAATCGGTCAGCATATAGGGTGCATTGGGGAAGAATATCAACCAAAAGAATGCTGAGACCGGCACGATCACATACACCCATCGTCGTGAAAGCGTTGTGGTGTAGGTCACGTAAGCGATGAGGAAGGGAATCCACGCGAGGAACAGGTTCCAGATCATAAAACCATAATTGAAGGAGCCGCTGTAATCCGCGCGGACGCGCCATATGACAACTGAGAATACGCTCGCGCCAGCCAGCAGGGCGAACATGGTCAGCCGATATTTGTTATGTGAAAAGTAATCAAGAAACCTGCGAATCATGCCTGCCTCAGGAAATTTAAAAGGAGGGGATTTACATCATCAGGCTTTTCATAGTGCGGGATATGCCCACAGTTTTCGATGACGCGGAATTCGGCGTTTGGCATCGCTTCACGTAACAGGGTGCTTTGCTCGAACGGAACGGTTTTGTCGTTCCTGCCCCAAAGCAGGAGGATCGACTTTTCCGATCTTCCAAGTGCTCGATACAGTTCCATATTCGTGCCCAACATATTTTCGCGGATCGTGGAAAGGATGGAACGCATGAATCCTTTATATTGCATCTGAATTTTATACCGTTCCTGAAAGTGTTGCACGAGTGCCGGGTCAAAGAAATCGTTTGCCACGCCGTTGACAAGACTATTGCTTCCGAGTTGTCCATAGGCGATCTCGGCTAGCACGGGGATGCGGGCGAAGCGGATAACCCATGCCGTATCAATGGGTCGTGCGCCGCACGGGTCGATCAACACGAGTTTGCGAATCTTTTCGGGGTGGCGGAGCGCGAACGCGGAGGCGATGGGTCCGCCCATGGAAAGGCCGACCAAATTAACCCGCCGAGTGACACGCAGTTCATTCAACAGATCCGAAAGTTGGCGGACGAAGAAGTCCAAATTGTAGCGCGCGCGTGGGCGATCAGAGAATCCGCGTCCGAAGAGGTCATACCGTAAAACGCGAAATCCTGATCGTGACAGAAAATCGAAGGTGGGGTCATAGATGAAATATGGAACTGAAAACCCATGCACGAGAACGACGACCTCATCTGATTCGTTCCCGCCCAATTCGTAGTGTGTGATGCCGTTGGAAAGTTGAATGAACGCGCCGCTTGCAAGGGAATTGCGCGTCTCCTCATTTAATTCTTTGGTTTCATCGCAATAGGGGAATGGCATGTGACGTGCGGCGTGTGGAACGCGCCAAACTTATATTTTCCCCAACGCACGGAGGACGCGCTCAGGCGTGAACGGAAATTCGTCGATCCATACGCCGATGGCATCGTGGATCGCGGCGGCAATGGCAGGTGCAACCGGAAGATACGGCAGTTCGCCCACGCCCCGCGCGCCCCATGGACCGTTCGGATCGGGGATTTCAAGGATCACTGATTCGACTTTTTCCGGAATATCCCAAATGGTTGGGATGAGGTAGGTGCTGAATTGGTCGGTGAGCACGCGGCCGTCTTTTGTTTTGAAATCTTCAAGGATGGCATAGCCTTGTGCCTGCACGACCGCGCCTTCGATTTGCCCTTCGACGAGTGAAGGGTTAATGGGTTTTCCAAGATCGTCCGCAGAAACGACTCGCACCACGCGCACGTGCCCCGTTTCGGTATCCACTTCCACTTCGGCGGCTTGCGCCACCCACGCGTACGCGAAATTCGGGGTGGAGTAGCCGGTCTCCTTGTCGAACTGATTCGTGCGTGGGGCAAGGTATTTGAACTCGGCGATGGCGGGTCGTTCTTCCGCCTTCCACTTTTTCAATGCCAGTTCAGCGGCACCGCGGATGGCATTGCCGGACATGAACGTCATGCGAGAAGCAGAGACTGAACCAGAGTTGCCCATCGTGGCTGAGTCGGATGAGATTAGTTTTACTTTTTCAAACGGTACTCCGACCGCCTCCGCCGCCATTTGAATCATCACCGTGTGCGTGCCTTGACCGACCTCCGCGCTGGCATGATGCAACACCACTTGTTCGATCTGAGCCTTGCCGTGCAGTTCGATCTTTGCCCAGCAGTTTTCCTGATAACCGAACGAAAATCCGATATTCTTGAAACCTGCCGCAAACCCTCGACCGCGTTTGAGGTGAGAGTTTCTTTCTTCTTTCTTCTTTCCTTTTTTCCAATCAAATTTTTCGGCTGCCGCTTCAATGCACTGCGCCACACTGACCGGGCTGGGCGAAGGAGTTCCAACTCCCATCGCATCTCCGTCGCGCAACGCGTTCTTCAAGCGGAACTCGACCGGGTCCATGCCGAGTTTTTCCGCGAGTTTGTCCATTTGCATTTCCGCCATGAACAATGCCTGCGGCGCGCCGAAACCCCGGAATGCCGCGCCGGGAATGTTGTTGGTGTATACACCGTAAACATCTGTTTTGATGTTCGGGATCAAATAAGGTCCAGAAGACGTAATGGTCGTGTTGCCAAGAACTTTATTCGACGTGTACATGTACGCGCCGCCGTCGGCGATGATCTCGTTTTCGATGGCGACTACTTTTCCATCTTGGGTCGCGCCCCATTTCGCGCGAAGCAACACTGCGTGACGCTTTCCGTGACCGATGATCGATTCCTGCCGCGACCAGATAATTCGCACCGGTCGCTGTAACTTCCACGCCGCGAGGGCAAGCACGATCTGCACGGACATATCTTCGCGCCCGCCGAATGCGCCGCCCACCGCCGGGTATACCACGCGGATATTTTCGTTGGGCATGTTCAACGCGTGCGCCACTTGATGCTGGTCTTCATGAGTCCATTGCCCGCCGCAGGCGATGGTAATTCGTCCCGCGTCGTCAATGTAGGCAAGCCCCGCTTCGGGTTGTAAATACGCGTGTTCTTGTACGGGTGTGCGATATTCGCTTTCGACGATTACATCCGACTTCGCAAACCCATCCTCCACATTCCCTTTGCGGATCTTGTAATGCACGCAAACATTCGAATCGCCGATGTGTTCATGGACGCGCGGCGCGCCGGGCTTCATCGCCTCCACCGCATCTGTCACGACGGGGAGGTCTTCATACTCTACTTCGATCAACTTCACCGCCGCGGCGGCTTCGGCTTCGGTTCGCGCCACCACGGCTGCGACCTGGTCGCCGATAAAACGGACGATATCCGTGCCTGGTTTGGCTGAACCGGGACCGCACAACACGGGTTGATCCTGCCATTGCAAACCATACTCATTGACCGGCACATCCTTTGCCGTATACACCGCGACCACGCCCGGTGCGGCTTGGGCTTTTCCGGTTTTGACCTGCTTGACGCGCGCGTGAGTTCGACCCGCGAAGAGCATTTTCATGTGCAGCATGCCCTTCATGGTGAGGTCGCCGGAGTAGGGTGTTTCGCCGGTGACCTTGCCGTGCGCGTCGACGCGCGGGAACGATTTGCCGATGGTCTCGTAAACGGTCATGTTTTTGTCATCTCTTGTAGCGTTTTACTTTGACGCGGATCGGCGGCACATCGGTCGGACCGTACGGTGAGGGACCGAAAAACTTGTACATATAGCCAAAGATGACTCCCATGAAACTTCCAATGGCGAGCATGATGCCGAAGGCGAAGACAAGGTTGGCGATCAAGTTGGCTTGATTCTCGATGAGCGACAAAATTGGCGCAAGACCCCCCAGCCTCCAGACGATCGGATTAATATCCACGTAGCCCAACCACGAGGGAGGCAGAGGCCAGCCTCTCTGGACGCCGATTTGGACCAACAGCACAGCCATAGCGTATGAAATGGGCGGCACGAGAAGGAAGATGAAACAGCCCAGTCCTTTCATGAACGGGTTTACACCTGTGACTCGCGGTGTTTCCTTCCTTTTGCTCATGCTCGTATATTTACCCATGGTTCACCTCCGCCATCGCTTTGGCATCTTCGATGGCTTGAACGATCTTGTAATAACCGGTGCACCGGCACAGATTGCCGGTGATCGCCTGATCGATCTCGCTTTTTGTAGGATTCTCTTTTTCTTCCATCAACATCGCCGCGGACATGATGAAGCCCGGCGTGCAATATCCGCACTGCACCGCACCGTGCTTGATGAAAGCCTCCTGGACAGGATGAAGCTGACTCCCCTCTCCTTTAGGAGAGGGGCTGGGGGTGAGGTCAGCCAATCCCTCAATCGTCACGATCTCCGCGCCATGCGCGCGTGGTGCAGGGACGAGACACGCCATCACTGCCTTGCCATCGAGGAAGATCGTGCATGCGCCGCATTCGCCTTCCGCACATCCTTCTTTTGTGCCGGTCAAGCCGACATCGTCGCGTAGAAATCGCAACAATGTTTTTTCATGACCGTTTTTCAACGAATATTTTTTCCCGTTCACTATCGTCTCGATTGCGCTGGATGGCGTCTCGTGCGTTGTCAATCGTTCATTGTCCATCGTCGTTTTACCCCATAGCAAAACCGCATCGGACGGCATACCTGCCTGCTCCTGTCCATCTCGAACGGATCTCAGCCCTCGCGCGGTGCACACGCGTACCATTTCGCGGCGATATGCCGCGCTACCGCGAATGTCGTCGATCGGCTTGGACGCGTTCATCGTCAACCGCGCCGCTTCCGTGATGATATCTTCGCTTAGTTTTTTGCCTTCGAGAAATTTTTCCGCTTCAGGCGCGTGGATGATCGTCGGCGCGACGGCTCCAAGCGTGATGGATGCCGAGGTGACAAGATCAGCCTTCAAGTCGAGAAGAATCGCCACATCCACGATGGAGATCGCTTGCGCGCGGCGTAACGCGAGTTTGATGAACGTCCCGCGTTGCGTTGTCTTCATCGCGGGAAAGGAAATATCCACGAGCATTTCATCTACTTGCATCACCGTCTTGCGGACGCCGGTATAAAAATCCTTGAGTGAGACTGTGCGTGTGCCATTCACGGATTGCAGTGTCACCGATGCGTCGAGCGCCATGAGCGGCGTGATGGTGTCGTTGGCGGGTGAGGCGGTGATGAGGTTGCCCGCGATGGTGCCGCGGTTGCGGATTTGTGGCGCGCCTACTTCCCATGCCGCGCGCGCCAGCGGATAGGCGCGTTCACGGATTAATTTTGATTCGACGCAATGGTTGTGTGTGACGAGCGGACCCAGATGGATGATGCCGTCTTCGTCGATCGTGATTTTGTCGAGGTCGGGGATGCGCGTGACGTCGATCACGGTTTCGATTCCCGTGCGGACGCCGCGCTCGAGTTCGAGAATTAAATCGGTGCCGCCCGCGATGATGCGGGCGCGTTGCCCCCGGTCGTTGAGGATTGGAAGTACTTCGTCAACGGAGGTTGCGTTGATATAGGTGTGCCACATATAAAACCTGTAGGGGCACGATATATCGTGCCCCTACGCATTTTAATTCGTCTCGGTCACAACTTCGGCGCGTTTTTCGTACGTCTCCACCGCCAGCCTTGCAAGCGTGGCGAGATTGCGAATCGCGGCAGGGAGCGCGGCATCGTCGGCGAGGGATTGCTCGACGTTATCGAGCGCGCGCCCGATTTGTTCGGCGAGGTCGAAGAACGCGGCGTCGAATTGGTAGATCGCCTCGAGTTCCTTCTCGTTGATCTTGACCGCATCGAAGAGACCGGCGTACCCGCGCGGCGCGCGGCTGATCTTGTCAATGAAGGTCTGCAGTTTTATGGTCGCTTTTTCCATATCGTCCACGAATTCGATCTTGCCCGCGCTGACAAGTTCGGTCTGCAGAAGCGAAGCGCGTTTGTGTTGTTCCTCGAAGCGTCGTGCGACGGTATCGCGCAGGAGTTTGTCTGCGTCGCGGCGGTTCTGCCGTTCGATGTACCCGCTGAAACCGGGGATATTCGACACCAGTTTTTTGAACGGGTCTTGCATGCTTGTTACTTTTTGAAAGAAATCGTCCATGGGAGCCTCCTGCAAGGGTATACGTGTCTTTATTCAACAAGTCGCACAAACCCATTATAATCAAGAAAAAACATTCCGGAGACTTGTCATGACTACTGATATCCAAGCCCTGCTGGGCGATAAAGCTAAATCGCTTCTCGATTTCAACTCCCCGAAAATTTCCAAAGATAGACTTCATGTGCCTGGTCCCGATTCGGTGGACCTCGTCTTCAGTCATTCGGATCGGAACAACCGCGTTCTCGGCAACCTTGCATGGATTCACAACACGGGCCGCCTCGGCGGGACGGGTTACCTGTCCATCCTTCCCGTGGATCAGGGAATCGAACATTCGGCGGGCGCGAGTTTCGCCAAGAACCCCGACTATTTCGACCCGGAGAACATCGTGAGACTCGCCATCGAAGGCGGATGCAACGCCGTCGCTTCGACGTTCGGGGTGCTGGGAATCGTGGCGCGCAAGTACGCACACAAGATTCCCTTCCTTGTGAAAATTAATCACAACGAGTTGCTGACCTACCCGAATAACTTCGAGCAGATTTTGTTCGGCACGGTGAAGCAGGCGTACGACATGGGCGCGGCGGCGGTGGGAGCGACGATCTACTTCGGCTCAGACGATTCGCACCGCGAACTGATCGAGATCGCGCAGGCGTTCGCGCACGCGCACGAACTCGGCATGGCGACCGTGTTGTGGTGTTACCTGCGCAACAAGGCTTTCAAAACGGACAAGGACTATCACGTGTCGTCCGACCTCACGGGTCAGGCGAACCATCTCGGCGTCACGATTCAAGCGGACATCATCAAGCAGAAACTTGCCGAGAACAACGGCGGGTTTATTGCTTTGAACACAGAAAGTGTTTCTTACGGCAAGCTCGACAAGCGGATTTACAGCGAGTTGACCAGCGATCATCCCATTGACCTGTGCCGCTATCAGGTGGCGAACTGCTACATGGGCCGCATTGGGCTCATCAACAGCGGCGGCGCGTCGGGCGAGAACGATTTCGCCGAAGCCGCGGCAACCGCCGTCATCAACAAACGCGCGGGGGGCATGGGACTCATCTCCGGGCGTAAAGCCTTCCAGCGCTCCATGGCGGAGGGTGTGAAGTTGCTGAATACGATTCAAGATGTGTATTTGGATACGAGTGTGACGGTGGCGTAGGCTGTACCGTCCCGAAGGTTCACACCTTCGGGACGTTTTATTTTGGGGAATTTACCTCAAAGTATTGCTTTTCTCTTTTGAAAATACTATAATGCCCGAAACTGCCTGTGGATGGGGTGCTTGCAGACAGTTTCATCGATTCGTCTCCTGACTGGTTGGATTCAAGGAGGTGCCTATGCAGAAAAATTTTATGCACGAGAAAATGATTAATCTGCGGCATTGGAGCAGGTTAAGGGGTATTTGTCAGGGAATGGAGAATGCATCATGAGCCATTTGATGATTTTTTCAATCGGACCTGTGCAAGATTTCATCGCGACTGCGCGCCGCAGCCGTGACTTGTGGTATGGCTCATGGATGTTGAGCGAGTTATCTAAAGTCGCGGCAAATAAAATTGTAGAATTAACTTCATTTGATAATCTTATTTTCCCCCATCCAACCAACGAAAAATTACTTGAACCCACAAGCGATTTCAATGCACCGAATAAAATTGTGGCGGTGGTTGAAACAGATAACCCAAAACAATTTGCAAAAGATATAAAAGATGCAACTGTAAATTATTTGGTAGAAAAACTTGCACAACCGACAATGGATGCGATTCAGTCAAAAACATTCAATCGAACCCTTGCTGATGCGCAAATAAAAGATTTGCCTGAATTGTATTGGGTCAGTGTTCCATACAATGACCGAAAATATGAGGTGGTGCGTGAAGAAGCCGAAGCCTTGTTGATTGCTAGAAAAAACACACGTGATTTCAATCAAATAACGGGGGAAAATAGAAACGTGCCAAAGTCATCATTGGATGGCGCACGTGAGTCGGTGATCGATGAAGATGAATACCCCGATAGAAAAAATTCAGATCCAGTGAAAGCAAGGAAAATCAGGAAACTGTATGATAATTACCATGCGCGGCAGGGCGAGAGGTTGTCAGGGGTGGATTTATTGAAACGGCTAGGCGCAAGAAATGATGAACCTGATTTCAAAAGCACCTCTCACATGGCGGCGATTCCATTTTTGGAAAAACTTGTAAAGGTAAAAGGTCCAGGTAAAGATAAAAAATTGCTAGCAGAAATTCGTGGGGTGTTACCAGAAGATTTCAAAGATATTGATAGAACAAACGAAGTATTAGTTTTTGAAAGCCGATTAACAGATTGGGTATATGATAAAACACAATTGGCTGATTTACGAAAAAAAGTTAAAGATATACTCGATAAAGAAGAATATACAGGTGGTAAATTTAGCCCTAATCCATATTATGCCTTGCTCAGAGCCGATGGCGATAATATGGGCAAAGTGATAGATGGGCAGACAGAAAAGAGGCAACATCAAGAACTTTCAGAGGCATTGAGCAAATTTGCAAGGGAAGTTAAATCTATTGTCAATGAGCAACATAACGGCTTGCTGATTTACTCGGGTGGCGATGATGTGTTGGCATATCTCCCTATTAATCAAGCTCTAAGTTGTGCCGTAGCCTTAGAGAAAAAGTTCAAGAATGCTTTTCGTGAAGACTCAACCAATGAAGAATCGCCCATTAAAATTTTTGCAGAGGATAAAACAACTTCACCTACACTTTCGATTGGAATTGTGGTTGCCCATCACCTTGACCCGCTTTCGGATGTGCTAGAACTGGCGCGTAGTGCGGAAAAGAAAGCAAAACAAATTGAAGGAAAAAATGGGCTGGCAATCACGCTTAGTAAACGTTCTGGCACAGACCGTACTATTGTTGGCAAATTCGGTGATTTGCACAAGCGCCTGAATGACATGATTGATTTAACTGACAAGAAAATCATCAGCGGTGGAACGGCATATGAATTGCAAGAATTAGGACATACGCTGCCAGATGATTTTCCGTTGGAAGGGTTGAAAGTAGAAGCCCTGCGAATTGTGAAACACAAGCAGGCGGCGGGTGGTGAAAAACTTACTGATGAGGATAAAGGGAAATATCTGAAAACTGTTGAGGGCTGGCTGACAAACCTTAACCTCAATAAAGAAGATAAGAAATATTATTCTTTACAGAACTTGGCATACGAAATGATTATTGCCAAAGAGTTAGTAGAGGAGGTGTAGTGTGATGAACCTGAAATTAGTCATTCCGCGTGACCCGTTGATTTTTCGAGATGGCAAGCCATTTACAGCGGTGCCGGGCGAACGATCTAAATCTCTTATTTTTCCATACCCTGCCACATTGGCTGGAGCGGTGCGAACCCGTGACGGTACAAATTCAGGCAAGAGCGAATTTGCAAAGAACCGTATTGAAAAGTTGAAAGAACTAAAAATCCGCGGACCCGTTCTGGTTGAGTTAGAAACGAATGGCAATATCAAAGAATGGTACTTTCCTGCGCCTGCCGATGCTGTGTTCATCCAAAAAGAAAATAATGTGAATCTATATTCTTTGTCGCCACTGAATACAGGTGACAGGCTTTCAAATATAGAAGATGGCTTGGCTTTGGTGGGAGCTAGTGAAAACATCAAAGACAAGCCGATGAGCAAACCGCCTCTGTATTGGACGTGGAAGATGTTGCAAACGTGGTTAGAAAATTCTGCCGACATACAGGATGTAAAGCCTGCCGAGTATGGAATCACAGGATTGGAACGCGAAACACGCACACACGTTGGTATTGAAGCAAGCACACAATCCGCATTATCGGGCGCATTGTTTCAAACCAGCGGAATGGAATTTGTGCTAGCACAAGAAAAATTAAGCCATTCACGCCAACTGGCTTTGGCTTTGCAAACGGATGCGAAATTTGAAAGCGGCGTTGATTTTCTGGGTGGTGAGCGACGTGTTATTCGTTGGGAAGATGTGGCAGATAAATTCCCATCTTATTCTGACAAAGACATGGACAAAATTATAGGCAAAATTAAAGCCGATAAACATTGCCGCTTGATACTTGCTACGCCTGCTTCATTTGAACAAGGATATATCCCCGCAAAATATAAAGAGCAAGTGAAAGCAGTGGCTTTGCCACGTTATCAAACTATCTCTGGTTGGGATTATGACCTTAGCAAGCCCAAGCCAACACGCCGACTTGTACCTGCTGGGGCGGTGTACTTTTTAGACTTGGAGAAAGTGGATATTAATACATTTATAAAAGATGTTTGGTTACAACCGATTAGTGATGATGTGCAATCTTGTAATGACGGTTTTGGACTTGCCTTGCTGGGCACATGGGATGGCAAGTTCAAAAAGATGGAGGTGAAACATGAATAGAGAACCTACGCTTAAGGCTCCTGCAACAAACGAAATTAAGCCAATTGAAAAAAGCGACTTAATTACTCAAACTCGGCAATATAAATTAATCACGCCCTTGTTTGGCGGAGGTGCAGAGACTCAAAAGCCTGATGAAGTGACTGTGATTCGCGGCTCTGAGGTGCGTGGTCACTTGCGCTTTTGGTGGCGGGCGACACGAGGCGGCTTACCTGAGTTTGAAGGTGATTTAGAAAAGATGAAGAAACGCGAAGATGAAATTTGGGGCTCGGCGGCTGAGAAAGGGAAAGCGGGAGCTTCTGAGGTGAAAGTCAGAATTCTTAATGCAAAAAAAGGAAAAGAATTAAAGACACAAAAAGTGCGAGATAAAATATTGCATATTAGTGACCCGCGAACAGATTGGGGATATATCTCATTTCCACTCATAGAAGATAAAGAAAATAAAAAACCTGCTGGCTCGGTTTGGGAGAATGTATCTTTTGACTTAGAAATTTCATATCCTAAAAAATTGGAAGCAGAT
>DAOTZF010000318.1:0-1822 GCA_034434415.1 Anaerolineales bacterium
CAGATGTTGCTTTCCACTTTCTATTCCCTATTTCCTATCAGTCGCAAATATGCCCAATACAACAATGGCTTATAGACTCTGTCCATCGCCTGCGCGGCGCGTTTGACTTGGCCGCCAAATCCGCGTTTGAAGCGATAGACGCCCCACAAGCCATCGTGTCGCTTTTCGAAATTGGCTTCGAGCGTGGCTTCCTCTTCATCTGGAACACCCCAGAGATCGTATTCTTCACAGCCACAGGCTTTTGCCCATTTCATCGCTTCCCATTGCAAGAGGTAGGTGGGCATGCGATTACGCTCTTCGTCTGTCGAGGCGCCGTAAAGATAATATGAACGATTTCCATTTCTGGCGACAAACAATGCGGCAAGCGGTTTTCCTTCAAATTCCGCGAGGAGCAATTCTCCCTTTTGTTTCGAATGAAGCAAAACATAAGCGCGCTGAAAATATTCGAGTGAATGAACACCAAATCCATCACGTCCGCCGGTGAGCAGCATCATCTTGTGGAAGGATTCGAGGTCATCCCACGGACGGACGGTCACACCCTTTTTCTGCGCGAGGCGGATGTTATAACGCGTTTTTTGTTTCATGCGTGACAAAATCTCGTCTTCACTGCCCTTTATATCAATAATGATCGTGCGAGGGGGTTGGATGTTATGGGGAGAAGTAATTAGTAAAGGGTAATTGGTAATTCCGGATGGATGTTCGCCTTCCCACATGTCGGGTTCGAGTTTGAGGAAAATCGCGCGATGCTCTTTACAGACAAGATCCGTTTCGTGCCACAACTGTTGGCTATAAGCTAACTGCTGAACGCTGACGGCTAACTTTGGAATATATCCGATCGTAAAACCCAGAGGCAGTTTGCGAAAAAGAATTTGAATCCCTGACTTTTCATTGATAATCCGAACAGATTTCCACCCAAACGCCGCTTTTAATTCGCCCCACTCCCCTGTTTGAAGTAAATGCAAGTTGGGTTGACTCTGTACGTATTGATTCCATTCAGGAAGAGAAACGATAGGCATGCCTGATCAATTCACTGCATCGAGTCGATCACTTCTTTCAAACCATCCACCAGAGAAACTTCCGCCCGAAACCCTATGACCTCTGCGGTTTTTTGCGGACTGCCTACCGAGCGGTAAACATCCCCAGCCCGCGGCGCGGCAAACTCATGCGAAGGCGCGTTGGGAATTAATTCGTACATCACATCCAGCAGATCCAACAGACGCGTTTCCACACCGGTGCAGATATTAAATACTTTCCCGGGCGCGTTCCGATGTCTGGAGGCGATCAAATTCGCGCGCACCACATCGCGCACATTGATCAGGTCGCGCGTCTGGCCGCCATCCCCGAAAATAGTCACGGGCTTGCCATCCAACAGGCGTCGGGCAAAGATGGGAACGGCCGCGGCGTACATCGAATCGGGGCGCTGGCGCGGACCGTAAACATTGAAATATCGCAGCGCGACAACCTCCAGACCGTACGATGCCGTGAATAGCTCTGCGTACATCTCTTTCACGCGCTTCGACACGGCATAGGGAGACATAGGCTGAGGCGGCGTGTCTTCCACGAGAGGCAAGGCATCAGCATTCCCATAGATCGCGGCGCTCGAAGCAACGACTGCGCGGCGAACCCCTGCCTGGCGCGCCGAATCCAACAACAGCGAAGTCCCTTTGATATTCACATCGAAACAGGTTTGTGGCTCCTCCACCGATTGCGGGACAGAGACAAAAGCCGCTTCATGAAAAATGACCTCGATACCGCGCACAGCCCCCTCCACGAGGGAAGCATCCCGCACATCCCCCTCGAGGACCTCGAGCTGGTTTTTGTC
>DAOTZF010000319.1:0-2214 GCA_034434415.1 Anaerolineales bacterium
GATCGCCACAACCGCGTCTCCACCACCGACACGCGTTTGCTCCGCCGCATCGTGCGCGACGCGCGTGAACGCGGCTACACCGCCTCGCAGACCATCTCACGCTAGGAATCCGATCGGCGCGGCGAAACGAAATATATCTTCCCGTTTCAGGAAAATGCCGATGTGATGTTCAACTCCGCGCTGGTGTACGAGTTGGCGGCGCTCAAGCCGCTCGCTGAGCCGCTGATTCGACAGGTGCAGCACGGCACGCCTGAATACATCGAAGCGAAACGGCTACTCGCGTTTTTGGAGTGGTTCGTCCCGCTCGATATCAACCTCGTGCCTGAAACTTCGATCATGCGCGAGTTCCTCGGCGGTTCGATCCTGAAAGATTTTACAGTGTGGAAGAATAAATAACAGCCAGCGTTGGGTCCGCCGGGGCGTGGTTTTTGCGCACGGTAGAGTTGAAAGCAGAGTACACAATACTATTCATTATTCACGTGGGTTGTTTAAATTGTTCCGGGTTGTCTGATAACAGTAGCGCATCGGCGCTCGTGAGGCTGAAAGCCCGGCTAGAAAATCCGATATAATAAGTTATTCTTTGCAAGAAATAAATTTCAGCTGTCCCTCAGGAGAAAAGGTAGGTCATGGCCATTCGTCCGTTCACCCTGACAGAGCCGCCACTCCTGCGAACGAAAATTTCTATACCCCAGATCCCAATTGGGTCCATTAACCGGCCGCGCCTCATCAAGCAAGTCCATCGCGGTGTAGAGGGTCCTTTAACATTGCTCGCCGCGCCTGCCGGTTTTGGAAAAACACTTCTTCTGCTCGAATGGGCGAAAGAAACCCGTCTTCCAATTGCCTGGTTGACCCTGGACAGCGACGATAACGATCTCAGCCGTTTTTTCCGCTACTTAATTGGCGCATTCCAGACGCTGGAGGCTGAGTTGGGGGAGGAAGCGAAGGATTATAACCAAGCTGTCACGGGCGGGGGCTTAGAAGTGGGGCTGACCCTGCTACGAGCTATCCACACTTTCGAAAGAAATCGCCCTGGTGCTTGACAATTTCCAATTCATGGAAAATCCATTGGCTCTCCAGGGAATTGGTTTTCTGCTCCATTATCTGCCGCCCAACCTGCATCTGGTGATCGCCAGCCGAAGCAAACCCGAACTGGACCTGGCTTTCCTACGCGCCAAGGGCCGGGTGGTCGAAATCGGTGCCGACGAACTGCGGTTCACCGACGAAGAGGTGGGGGAGTATTTCCAGCGGGCGGTCGGATTGCAACTTTCACCCGAGACGATCCACGCACTGGAGGAACGTACGGATGGCTGGATCACCTCACTGCAAATGGCGGCAATTTCTCTTAGAAAGTGTCTGAAAACTTGAAAAAATAGGGGAGGTTGGGCAAACTTGTGGGATGACTAAATCTCAACAAATTTACCCAACCGACCTGAATGATACTCAATGGTCGAAAATTCGACCATACCTGCCAGCCGAAGCGCCAACAGGTCGTCCGCGCGAACATGGCTGGCGGAAGATCTTGAACGGTATTTTCTATGTTTTGCAAAGTGGTTGCTCCTGGCGCATGTTGCCTCGCGATCTACCGCCATGGAAAACTGTCTATCATTATTTTCGTTTATGGCGCATGAATGGCACTTGGGAACGCTTGAATAAACGCTTACGCGAAAAGGTGCGTTTGAAATTTGGAAAGAAGCGTCAGTCGAGCGCGACCATTCTGGATAGTCAATCTATCAAAACTTCGGAAGGCGGTCGGGAGTGTGGGTTTGACGCTGGCAAGCAGGTGACAGGCAGAAAAAGGCACTCGTTGGTAGATACAGTGGGATTGGTGGTGAAAGTTATAGTAACAGCTGGTCATGTGCAGGATCGGGATGGAGCTAAACTCTTGCTGAAAGAACTGGCTCAACAAGCGGATACGATCAAACGCTTGAAACTCATCTGGGTCGATGGAAGTTATCGTGGCGCCTTGATTGATTGGGTAGCAGAACACTTTGGCTGGAAATTGGAAGTTGTTGAAAAACCAAAAGATCAAGTTGGATTTCAAATTCTGCCAAAACGATGGATTGTGGAACGTACTTTTGCATGGTTAGTTCGTCAACGTCGTTTAGCAAGAGATTATGAGCGACTGCCTGAAACAAGTGAATCCTTCATCTACGCTGCTATGATCCGATTGATGGTTCGCAGATTGGCAAAATTATGACTTTTCAGACGCTCTCT
>DAOTZF010000320.1:0-11943 GCA_034434415.1 Anaerolineales bacterium
ACCGCATTAGACGAACCCAGAATGATTACTTTTGGCATTGTCGCCTCATTGTCGTCATATCCCGAATGCCATTCGAATAACATACGGAGTTACATAGATTTCAATTACCGCCGCAACCGCAAGCAGAGGAAGAACAATTCCAACGAATACACGAGACCAATCTGCAAGGGAAACAAGAAGGATTTCTCCCAGGCTTTGATCCGGCTGAGGGGTGACGAGTTGAGCGCCTGCCTTCAACATGGCGGCAGAGGCGAGGAAAAATGCAGTCAGCTCAAAGATACCATGCGGCAATATCCCGGCAGCGAGGGTCAGCAACGGCGAGAAGCCAATGAGATTCGCGCCGCCCAACACGCCTCCGATCAACCCCATATTGACCAGGAATAACGTAAGGCCGAGAGTTCCAAAAGAGACAAGCCCGAGCAGGAAAATGACAAGTACCGCCCGCGCGTTGTGATAAAACAATATCGGCGCCGGCAGTTGACTGCTAATATCTTCGAGGAGTGTGAGATTCGCTGCCACGAATGTCCGGATCCGGTCTGCCCGGTCCGGTGTTAAAGTGATGAATTCGGGCACTTGGGAAACCACCCACCAATAGCTTGCGATGATTGCAATGACCCCGACCATGGAAACAATCAGGAGAGGCTTTTTCAGTTGGCTCAGGGTTCGCGGCAACTCCCTGCGATACCAATCGAAGACACCATTCGCTCCGCCTGTGAATCGCTCAGAGAACGTGCGCGCAAGATGCTTAAGGTTCAGAGTATCGATCTCACGCCCCAATAGGTACTCACGACGGAAATGAGAAAGACCAAGCCGCACGATCAAGCCTGCCAGCAACGTCACCGCCACGATCGCGTACCACAACACCTCTTCATCACCCCAAAAGATCAACACCGTTTCGCCCTGCAGGAGGAACGCGACCGGCACCACCACAAACGATGCAAGCAAGTTCGCCGCGCGGATCGTAGTTGCCTGCACAGAGATGACGATCGCCGAACTGACCATCAACACCGCATGAGCAAACGTCAGCAACAACACCAGCGAGAGAATATACGCATCGGGTAACGCCACTTCACGGCGCGAAACGAGCAACAGGTAAATTCCGATGGAAGTGTAACTGAACACGAGCGGTGTTGTGATTCCGACGAGCAATTTTCCGAGATACATATGCCGATCTTCGAGAGGAGAACTCAATAACGGTTCGATGGTGCCGCGCTCCTTTTCGCCGACAAACGACTCAAGAGCAACCACAAGCGTAAACGATAACGGAAAAAACCCGATGACCAGCACCACGAACGGGATAAGCCGCTCCAATATCAAATCTCCCCCATACCGATTCATGAAATCAATTGCCTGTCGGGTTGTGTCATCCGCGATAAACGGAAACAGGCTCACCAGCAGCACCATCGGTACAATGATGCGCCAGTCTCGGAGCTGGTCAATGAATTCGCGCCGCGCTACCAACCAGATCGAATCCCAATTACGCCGCATACGCCAGTCCTTGCGCATCTGCCATTGTTTTCAAATAGACCTCTTCGAGCCTTCTTGGCACCTCATGAAAGGAAACCAACGGAGCGTTTCGGGATGTGAGCGCATGCACGAGTTTTGGATTCGCCAACTGCGGCGATTCGACCCGGAACCTCAGGCTGGTCGCGCTGCGGGAGGTGACCTCAACCCCGGCAGGCAATTCGAAATCACCGGACTCGTACGCTTCCGCAAACTTCGCTTCGAACTCCACTGGTCCCAATACCTGACGTTTCAAGTCATTCAATGTGCCATTCAACAGAATTCGTCCGCGATAAATGATCGCGATGTGATCCGCCAGCGCTTCCGCTTCCGCAAGATTATGCGTGCAGATGACGATCGTTCGTTGGGAGGACCGTAGCCGCGCGATCTCGTCCCTCACCAGCCGTGAAGATTCGGGGTCCATGGCAGAGGTCGGCTCATCGAGCAGCAACACGGATGGGTCATGCATCAACGAGCGCGCCAATGCAAGTTTTTGTTTCATGCCTTTTGAATATTCCCCGGATCGGCGCTTCGAAGCCTCGGCAAGACCAAAATACTCCAAAAGATAATCAGCGCGTGATTTTCTCTTCGTCGCGTCCAGCCCATAAACACTGCCGAAGTAATCAAGGTATTCTGCGCCGGTCATCCGCATATACAAACCATGCTGTTCGGTCAACACGCCCACATTCGAGCGGACCTCCTGTGGATGTTTCGTCACGTCATAGCCAGCCACGCGCGCCCAGCCGCGCGTTGGAGCCAATAGTGCAGTCAACATGCGCACGGTGGTTGTCTTACCTGCACCGTTTTGCCCTAGCAGCGCGAGTATCTGCCCAGGCTGAACATTGAGCGTCACGCCTTCCACAGCCCAGAAACTGGTATTAAATTGTTTGCTCAAATCATTTGTTTCGATCATTCCAAACCTTTTTCCTACAACCGATTTCCAGCATAGTCAGTGCCAATTTTACAGTCAATAAGACAACAGTCCCCCTGCAATTTTGATAAGCCAATTCATCTTATCGTTCTGAAGAGTCGTTTCGATGCCGGAGGAACAACGCCGCGCCGGCGCACAGCGCGATCACCGCCATGAACGTCTGGTTGATATTGATACCCGCAACAAGTGACGCATCGAGCCGTAAAAAGTCGAGGGAGAATCGAATCACAGGGTAGGTCACCAGATATGTCAGGAAAATATCTCCATCCTTCAACCTGCCCGCGTACCGGCGAGAAAGCCACAACAAAAAGAACATGTTCGCTAGATTCAAAATCGATTCGTAGAGGAACAACGGGTGATAATATTCGAATTCCTCGTATCCGGGAACGCGGTGACCCGGGTCGATCCGTATCGCCCAAGGCAGGTTTGTCGGCGCGCCGTACAACTCCTGGTTGAAGAAATTTCCCCAGCGGCCGATCGCCTGACCCAGCGGAAGACTCGGTGCAGCGATATCTGCCCATTCTGCGAAACTAAGCCCGCGCTTCCGCGCATAAAAATACAGAACTATAACACCTGCGATCACCGCACCAGGAATCCCCAGTCCACCCTTCCATACGGAAAGAATGTCCAAGATATGAACAGTGCCGCCGACAAAATATGGGTTGACCATGTCACCCGTCACCGGGTCGAGTACAAGCTGAGACGGCGGGGGCGTAAACACATGCCACAGCCTTGCACCTATCACACCGCCGATCAGGAGATAAGTCAACAAATCCCAAACGATCTCAGGGTCGTGTCCGCGTTGTTTCGCTGATTTCGTGGCGAGCCATGAACCAGCCACCGCGCCGAGCATGAGGATGATCCCGTACCAGCGGATGAGGCGTTCCGCGCCGAACAGGATAAAGTGCATTCCATCGAATTGGAAGAATTGCATGGGTTTTAACCTTTATTTTGCCGTATCCATTTTTTTGTGAGCCTGGCTTCGCACGAACCAAATCCGTTGCAACGCAGTGATGTTCGCGAACACGGCGATGATGCCAAGACCGATTTGATATATGCCAAACACAAGGGATGGTGCAAGCACGAGATATCGTTCGACGCGTGTGAGCAAGCCGACCTTCGCCACATAGCCCAATCCCTCCGCGCGCGCTTTGACGTACGACACAAGAACCGAACCCGCCGCCGCGATAAAAGTTAACATTCCGCCCAACACTTCTCCGACGCTCAAAAAGTGATACAGCAAACCGCCATAGATGATCAATTCAGAATACCTATCACTGACCGAATCCACGAACGCGCCGAAATCGCTCGGCTCGCCGCGCAAGCGCGCCATGGTCCCGTCCAATGCGTCGATGGGGGTCATGATGAGCACAAAGAGTCCACCTGTGAAAAATTCTCCGCGCGCAAGATAATATGCACCGATACAGTTGCCGATCATGCCAATCACGGTCATCATGTTCGGCGTGAGCCCGAGGCGGTTGAAAAAATTCCCCAACGGATCCAGCACCCACTTGAACCAGAGGCGCAGGTAGTCAGTAAATGTTTTTTGTGTGGTCAAATCGTCAGCGGGTTTTACCATTTAGGTCCTTTTGAGAGCACTTCAATTTCGCAATCATATCAGGATTTATGATTTGCTTTCACCCAACTCATCTTCATCCAGCGGAGCGACCAGCACATCGCGTTCCTTGCCGCCGCCCAGTGAAGGACCGACCACCCCCATCTCCTCGAGCTGATCCAACAGCCGTGCCGCGCGCGGATACCCGATCCGCAGACGCCTCTGCAACAAAGAAGCGGAGGCGCGCTGACCCTGCCGCACAATGACCACCGCCTGTTCGATCAAGCCTTCATCTTCATTTTCGTCCGGTTCAGACAGTAATTTCTCCCAGGGCGGCGTTTCATCAGATTCGTCAACTGCCTTCTTCCAATGAGCGATAAGGCGTTCGATCTCCATATCTGTGATCATCACGCCTTGCGCACGCACCGGTGAACCGACTTCAGGATTCAAGAACAGCATATCGCCGCGTCCAAGCAATGTCTCTGCTCCGGTGGCGTCGAGGATGACGCGGCTATCCACACCGGAAGCCACCGCGAATGCCAGCCGCGATGGAAAGTTCGCTTTGATCAAACCAGTCACCACATCCGTGGAGGGGCGCTGCGTGGCGACGACAAGATGAATCCCTGTCGCGCGCGCCATCTGCGCAAGACGGACAAGGTTATGCTCGGTCTGGTCCGGTGCAGACATCATCAAGTCGGCGAGTTCATCGATCAGGACGACGATGCGGGGCAGGGTTGCTCCCTCTTTCCTGCGCGAAATACGCCGGTTATAAGCTTCGAGGTCGCGGGCGTTCGCACCTTCCAGAAGCCGATAGCGATGTTCCATTTCGACGACCACCCAGCGAAGCACACCGAGAATTCGCTCAACATTGGTTTCCACTTTGCCGTACAAGTGAGGCAGTCCATTGAAGCGTAACAACTCGACCATCTTCGAATCGATCATCACCATCCGCAGATCTTCGGGCGGGTTATTCATTGCAAGGCAAGCCGCAATTGAAGTGACACAAACGGATTTACCGGAACCGGTCGCCCCCGCGATCAACAAGTGAGGCATACGCGCAAGGTCAGCCACCACGGGTTGACCGGAGACATCACGTCCCAAGGCCATCGCCAGCGGCGCGCCAATTTTGTGAAAAGAGTCAGTCTCCAGAATGGATCGCATCCGCACCACGGAAGAATGCGTGTTCGGCACTTCGATTCCCACATATGGTTTGCCCGGCACTGGCGCTTCGATTCGCAACCGTTCGGCAGAGAGCGCAAGTGCAAGATCCTTTTGCAACGATGCGATCTGCGCGACGCGAACTTTGATCTGTTGCGCCTCTTCTTCCGTCGCGCCGGGCTTCCTCATAAAACCCGGCTGCACTGCAAACTGGGTCACGGTGGGTCCCACGCGAAAACCGATCACGGTCGCGGCGATGCCGAACTCGGCAAGTGTCTTTTCGATCATGCCGGCGGTCTGATTGATGGTACGTTCGTCAGGACGCGTGTTCTGGTCGGCAAGCAAAATATTCAACGACGGAAGCCGTTCATCACGATTGCGCGGTGCGGAAGGCTTCTTGTCCTGTTGGTCTGAAACGCGCAAGGATTTCCTAAATTCAGGAGGCAGCGCCGGGGATTGTTTCTTACGCGGCTGACGCACCGGCTTTTCCGGTTTCGCTTCTTGCGCCAACTCAGGCTGGCTCACGACTTGCACCGGCGCCTCCTCCCCCGCGACCTTCAAGAGCCAGCGCTCGATCAATGACCAAATTCCAAAACCAGTCATCAATGAGAGCAACCAAAGGATCAATAAAAGCAATGTTCCCCACAGTTGGTCGATTCGCCAAAAAAGTGTGACGAGTCCCCAGCCGATCCTGCCGCCGTCTGCTCCGGCTTCCGCGCGGACGAGCGATCCGCCTCCGATGGCGGCAAGCAGACCCAGGGTCAGGAGCGAGGCGAGTTCAAGCGCGAAGAGTCTTCCCCAACCGAGTCGAGTTCCACCGCGGCGCAGGGTGACGAATCCGATATATCCGAATGCGATGACAACGAGATACGCGCCCCAGCCCAGCCACAGCGAAAGCATATCTGCCCACGGAGAGAGGATCAAACCCTGCGTATATTTGCCGAGCGCGAGAAAGGTCATCAGCGCTGCAGCGAGCATGAAAATGCCGAATGCGTCACGCAAATATCTGCCGAAGTGTTCATCGAAGCGCGCGATGCGATCCAGCCAGTTGTTGCGCGGCTCCGGTTCAGGCGTGGGTTGTGTATGCGGTCGTCGTTGCATCGCGTGAGTTACCCGACCTCTTCCGTGTGTTCCATCTCGAGAATGGCGCGCGCCACGGCTTCGACAGCGACGCGCTGTTTGCGATACAGATCGGCTTCGGACATGGCGAGCCTGCCTGCAACTTCGCGCACTTTTCTTCCTTCGATGAATTTCATTTCAAGGATGTTGTACAAAATCCATTCACTTGTGAAGCGGCGGTCTCCTTCGGGCTTGACTTGATCCACCGCTTTGCGGAGCAAGGCACGCAACGCGTTCTGCGCATTGCCGTCATATTCTTCCATCAGCATTCGCACGATGCGCAATTTCATCAACGGACTGTTTGTAAGTTTGGGTCCGCCCCAATAGTGTGTGAGTGCGTCTTTCACCCAATCCGCGAGTTCGGATTCATCAGGTAGGGGCTCTGTTAGAAGTGGCGCACGTGAATCATAGCGACCTGCGGCGCGCATCCGCTGAAGCAGTTCGATCTGCGGTTGTAGATTTTCAAGCGAAAGGAAGACCCGCTGTTGCAGGAGACGGTCTTCGAGGGCAAGCGCCGCTCGGTCGGCAAGAAGCCACAGCGCGTCGCGCTGGTCACCGTCCAACTTGTGATCCGGCCTGCGTGCAATGCCGAGTAAACCCAGCAACGGCGGTATCTCGTCTTTGTCGCCGATCTCTTTTTGTTTGCGAAGCGGAAGGATCCAGAAGCTTCCCCACGTGTATTCATGTCGGTGACCCTCGCCATTCAAATGAATGACGTTCAACGCTTCATCCAGCTTTTCATTCTCGAGCAGGGAGCGATTCCCTGCGACGACACTCAGAGACAGCTCCTCACCATCCAACGCGGCGACGAACGCACAGGGAGATTGCAAATGGTCACGGACAGCAGCCAGCACGGTCTCAAGAAATTGTTGCAGGTCGCCGCGTGTGAGTAAACGCTCCTCGATGTTTTGCAAAAGTTGAAGTTCTTCGCGGTCACGTCCATAAAAGAGCAATCGCTCCCACAGCGGAGAGAACAGCGTCACTGCGTGTTCAAAAAGTAAGACTGTTACTACCACCACCAAAGGCACAAAGCCCGAATAGGGCTCGCCGCCAAAGAATTCGCCCGCTCTGCGAACGAGGGTCATTGTCGTTAATGCCAGCGAGGCAGTCACGGGTCCACGAAGGAGCCATTTGAACAACCGGCTTTTCACCACGCGGTCTGGCCACGAAACGCCGAAGAACGCAACTGCGTATGCCATCACGATCACCAGCACTGCCACCAGCAGGTTGTTGATGAGGGCTACACCCCAAAAAAGAATGGGGTATTCCGCTGCGATTCCTGAACCAAACAGCAAGTACGGATACGAACCGAGCGCCGGCGCGGTCGCGCCAGCCATGAGATAGAACATCCGCCGCCTGCCGGAGCGGGTCAACATACGCGAATAGGCGCGGATAAAGTTATAGCCAGCCCAGGCAATCACCGCGAGGTAAAAAACAGTAAAGACTTGAGTCCATGCCGTGCGGTGTAAATGCGGCGCGGGGACTCCGTTCGGCACAAGAGGACCTACAAGCATACCCAATGCCAGCAAAACAACGAAAACCACTGCGAGTCCATACACGAGCCGAACTGCGATCCTTCTTCTGCCGCGCGAAGGGCGCCCCGCCGTGACGAGCAACGCGTCAGAAAGATGCAAGTACGCAGGAGGGAGAAAGACGATACCGATCCATTGAATCTCCAACAGGATTTCGATTCCCCACTCCGGCACGTCGCGGTTTTGCAATGCCTCTGTAGTAAATACCACCACCACGCACAGCAAAATGATGGCGAACGACCGCGCCACGCGGTCGCGCAAATTAAATGAAAGGGCATACAAGAACAGCGAGAACGCGGTGATCGCGATACCCGCCGTCAAAATATTGTTCAGCGTTATCAACGCTGTCAGCAGCCAATCCAGCCAACCGTCAAACATCCATCAACTCTACTTGATCGCTTTCGCAAAAAACAAAGCCACATCCTGCGTGGCGTAATACTGGTCATTATACCCGCAGAACTCGTAGCCGAATTTTTGCGCGAGGCGGATGCCGTTCTGATTCTTCGACTGCATTTCAAGGATGAGGCGACGAACGCCTCGTTCCAACGCCCACGCCTGCGCCGCCATTAGGAGGGCGGACGCCGCACCTTTACGCCTCGATGGTGCATCCACGACCAGGTCAGTGACCCAAGCCACAGCAGATGTCTTATCCTCTTTCGCTGAAAGATAACCGACAAGCGATTTAGAATCCGATGCCACAAGGTTTAGGTCGCGGCGCGTCCAATCATCGGCAAGAGCGAACGGGTTGCGTGGATATGCCACTTCAACCGCGCGTGGCAATCGCACTTCGCGGAAACTTGACGTAGCTTGACCAGCCTCGCGCCTCACATCCAACTGCCAGACGTAATCACTCAGGGATGTGTGATCGAGCGCCATCAAGCGTGGTATATCAGTGGCTACAGCAGGGCGAATTTCAAACAAGGTTGCTCCTCTACAAAATTACGGATTTTCCACGCGCACGGCGATCACGCATGGGTCGAGTGTCTGACCGGCATTATCGATCAAAACCAGTTGTAGGAAATAATCACCGTTGGCTAGCGTGGTCGTATCCCAATCTCCGAGTTTTCCATTGACAACTGGCTGGTCTCCAGCCGAGATCGTCGCCCAGATGTTCGTTCCCATGGCGGAGATCTCATACTTGTAAAAACCAAAATTGGGAACACTCGCTGTGCCTCTCAACTCGATGGTCCCGCTCACTAAAGCACCCGGTTCAGGGATGTTGAGCATGATTCGCTCAGGATCACAGCCGCTCATCCCGCTTGGAGCCGATTCCACGACTGGATTCTGCGCAGCCTGGGTGGCCGCGTCGGGAGCGAGTGTATTTGCCGGGGTGACGAGCAGATTCAGCGTGGGAGTCGGCACGATATCCGAAGCAGGAAGCGAGGGAACGATGAATGTGGCAATAAAAAATTCCGAGAAGACCAATCCCAGCACGAGCATTCCGAATATCGTCGAGCGCACCAAACGCCGTAATGCAAATTCACGCTCAAGCCCATACACAGCATTTCGCCATTCGAGCCATATGCGGACCATGTTGCGGGCGACGAATAATCCCCAGAGCGCCAGAGCAATGTAGATCAAAGGCTCGTACGCGGCGAGCAAACGATAAAAGGAATTCATGCGAACGAAGGTTAAAGCGCGCGCAAGACGCCGCGGATGATTTTTTCGATCTTAGGGGTGATGACCTTGCCAGCCTCGATGACCTCCTCGTGCGTCGTGACAGTCGAGCCGTCGAGGTTGGCTTTGTTGCTGATGCCAGAAAAGCCCAGGATGCGCAAACCACCATGCCTTGCGACGATCACCTCCGGCACTGTGGACATCCCCACCGCATCTGCACCAGCAAGCTTCAAAAAGCGCAAATCCGCCGGACTTTCGAACGAGGGACCGCTCAGCCCGCAGTAGACGCCTTCGCGGAGAGTCACCTGGTTCTCCGAAGCGGCTTTGCGCGCAAGTGTCATTAATTTGGGATCGTATGACTGGCTCATATCTGGAAAACGCGGACCCAGTTCATCGATATTTGGTCCCATCAGAGGGTTTGCGCCTGTCATCCCCATCAGGTTCAAATTATCTGTGATTAACATCACATCGCCCGGCGCGAACTCCGGGTTTACGCCTCCCGCCGCATTCGTGACGATCATCATTTCAAGCCCGAGGCGAATCATCACACGCACCGGCAAAGTGATCTGCGAAATACTGTAACCCTCATAGAAGTGTATGCGTCCTTGCATTACCATCACGGTTTGTCCCTCCAACTCGCCGATCACCAGTCTGCCGGCATGACCATGCACAGTTGAAACGGGCCAGTTCGGGATGTCGCCGAATGGGATCACATCGGCTTTCTGGACAGAATCCGCAAGGCTGTTCAGCCCTGAGCCGAGAATCAGACCGACGCGAGGCCGATACGATGTGCGCGAACGGATGAAATCCGCCGCCTGATCGATTTGTTGGAGAGTAACAAACATAGTCATGGTATGTTCTTCTTTTCAACTAGGATTTTCAACTTTAATATACCCTTGCAGAAAAATTATATCAGATTAGACAGGCATGAAGTAAAATATCGAACAGAACCTCACGCATAACATGAAAATCGGATCGCTTTCAACTCAGGGCAAGTTTCTGCTCTTCCTCGCCACAGCCGTTTCCCTTGTCGGGCAGGGGTTTGCCCTCGCGCCGCGTATCTTCGAGCCCATCCTCAAATACCTCTCTGCACTGGGCAACGGACTTCCAGCCGTTGTTGTTCTTTTCCTCGCCTTATTACTATACATCGCCGCGATACGGCAAAGCGCTCACAACAACAAGCAAATATGGATCTTCTTCGGGATTCAATTGACCGCAGTCCTTGGCACGATTCTACTGACACGTGGAATCGGTTCACGCGCACAGGAGGCTGGGTTCGCCTTAAGCGGCAGCATCACCCTCCTGACACTTTTCGGCGTTCTGATTGCCCTTCAAACTACCGAAATACCACGTGTACAGGATGAAAACCCCGCCAGCGAGCAAACAGAATCAGATGTGAGTTCATTCAATGGACAGATCGAAATCCTCACCCAGCGCCTGAGTGCAGAAAAACAACGGACGACGCAATTGACCTATCTCAACGAGTTAAGCAAACAACTCGAAGCCGAACTCGAACCAGAGGTTGCCGCGCAGCTGGCGGTTAATACGCTTGAACACGCCATTGACTGCACCCTCGTATCCTTGCTATGGCATGAACCTGAAAAGCAACGATTTGTTGTTCTAACTTCCGCCGGGAAAGATGCCAGCAAAATCCCTCCCGGCTACCAGCAGGATTCCGACAAGGGCGTCCTAGGGCGAACCGCGCGGCTGAAAAAAACACAGACCGTGAACGATGCGCGGCTCGATTCGGAATTCATCCCGATCAACAAACACGATATCCTTTCGATGATCAGTGTACCCATCATGCAACACAACAAGATCAGAAGCGTTATCGAGATCGGCTCCGATAAACCCTTCGCGTTCACCAGTGCGGATGTGACCATTGCGGAAGATGTGGCAACAGAGCTCACTCGCGCCTGGGAACGCGTCAGTTATCACCAACGATTGAAGGAATTGATTCAAGCAGGCATTTCACTCACCACGCTGCTCGATCCGCAAGCCGCAGTGCAGGAGATCGCCATGATCGCGCGCAAAACGCTGGAAGCGCGGTTCGTTTTCGTCACCCTGCTCGACCAACAGGGAAACTTCTCACGCATCGCATCCGCGGGAGACGCGCCGAAGTTGCTGGATGGATTAAGCGCCCATTCCGACAATGAGGCGGTGCTCAAAGCAGCGCTCAATGCCACGCATCCCTTTCGCATCCGAGATGCCCGGAAATACACACAAGGCGGCAAACTTGAAATCGACGGCCCGGCGTTACGAAGTGCGATCGCGATTCCCATCCGCCTGCACCGCCTGAGCATCGGCGCGATCCTCGCGTTCGGCAAGCAGGATGGCGTGTCTTTTTCAGAGAATGATGAATCGCTGGCAGATCTCTTATCTTCGCAAGCGGCAGCGGCGATTGAAAGTTCATGGTTGTACCAGGAACTTCGCAATACCTTGAACACCACATCCATGCTTTATCAATTGAGTGTGGATGTCATCCAGGTCGAGGAGTTGAGCGACGCGGCAAAATTGATCAGTCAGGC
>DAOTZF010000321.1:0-7907 GCA_034434415.1 Anaerolineales bacterium
ATCGTCATCACGTTTTTGTGGATCGTCGGACTCACCAACGCCTACAACTTCATGGACGGTATTGACGGCATCGCGGGCGGTGTAGCGTTGGCGGGCGGGCTGGGTTGGATGATGCTCGCATCGAACATGCACAACGCGTTTGTGTTTTGGATCGCGCTTGCCATCGCCGCGAGCAGTTTGGGTTTTCTCGGTCACAACTGGTCGCCCGCGAAAATTTTCATGGGCGATGTCGCCAGCACGTTTCTCGGTTATACCTTTGCGGTCCTGCCGTTGCTCTCTGCCACGCAAGGCGGCGACGCGCTCATGCTCGGCACGCTCTTGATGTGGACGTTCATCATGGACGCGGGCGTCACCTTCATTCGACGCGCGCTCAAGCGCGAAAATGTTTTCGAATCGCATCGCACGCATCTCTATCAACGACTCGTCATCGGCGGCTACAGCCACGCGAAGATCAGCACGTTGTATATTTCGCTCACGCTCCTCGCTGGAGCGCTTTCATTTGAATGGTCAATGGGAAGCCGCCTTGCCCCGCCATTAATTATTTTGGGACTTCCGCTCATTTGGATTCTCCTCTCGCGACATGCAAAGATTTTAAACACGAAGGACACAAAGTACACGAAGGAAAACATTCGTTCTTAATCCTTTGTGACCTTCGTGCCCTTTGTGTTGAGAATATTTTCTTTATGTTTACGAAGATAAAAACTCTCGCTTCGCTCTACCGTGAACTTGGTCCGCGCTGGACGCTGTTTCGCCTCCTCTACGCGCTCCGCCTCCGCACGGGACTCATCCGCCTCCAAATGCCGATAGGCGATTGGAGTGATTATAAAAAGCACGTAGGCGCGAGGTCCTCTCGCCTCATGTTACAAATGCCCAATGGATTACCAGAAAATATTCCGTGGAATAAACAAACTGCAATTGATGAAGCGGATCGAATCTTATCGGGCGAACTCAAATACTTCGCACACAGATTTATAAAAACAGGTTTCCCTCCCAATTGGCATCACGACTATGTCACCCTGAGTGGCGCCTCGCGCCACGAAGGGTCTCATCTCCTGCAATCAGAGATTCTTCGCCCCTTCGGGGCTCAGAATGACATGAACAAACATTGGTCTCAAATCTCCAACGACTCCATCTCTGACATCAAATTTATCTGGGAACCGAATCGCTTTAGCTTTGTCTACACTCTTGTCCGTGCATATGTTGCAACAAAAGATGAAAAATATCCCGAAGCCTTCTGGACTCTTATTGAAGATTGGGCACAGCACAACCCTCCCAACACAGGACCGAACTGGATGGACGGACAAGAGATCGCCCTCCGCCTCATGGCATGGTCATTTGGCTACTCACAATTCTCTAGTTCTCCATCTTCCACTCCTGAGCGCAAAGAAAAATTCACCCTTTACGTTGCCGCTCAAGCCGAACGAATCTATAAAAACATCGGCTACGCCATCTCCACGAGGAGCAATCACACAATCAGTGAAGCCTTTGGTTTATGGCTCGTCGGCTTGTTATTCCCTGAATTGAAAGACTCTGAAAAATATCTTTCTATTGGACGCAAACTCCTTGAACAGGAAGCTTCTGCACAGATTTTTCCCGATGGCAGTTACTCCATGTACTCCCTCAACTACCATCGCTTCATTCTTCAAATTTATCTCCATGCAATTCGACTGGGCGAAAATTACCAATTACCATTTGCCAATTCCCTCAAAGTTTCTGTCACTAAATCTATCGAATATCTCTCTCACCTCATCGACCCTCAAACGGGCGAGGTGCCCGCCTACGGCTCGAACGACGGCGCGCTCGTATTGCCCCTCAACAACTGCGACTTCACCGACTACCGTCCTCTTTTGCAATTGGGCTGGTACATAACCAAAGGCGAGCGACTGTTTGAATCTGGCGCATGGGATGAAGATATTTTTTGGTTATGTGGCGCAGAATCCCTTTCTCCCAGCGGGAGAGGGGTTAGGGGTGAGGGCAAAACCTCCTTCCCTGACGGTGGCGTCTATCTCCTCCGCAACACAAACAACAAAGCCATCATCCGCTGTACAGACTTCACCTCCCGCCCCTCCCACGCCGACCAACTTCACGTGGACTTGTGGATTCACGGTCACGACATCGCTGTTGATGCTGGAACCTATCTTTATAGCGGCGAAGGCATTTGGCGCAATGGACTTGCGCATACGAATGTCCATAACACCGTCACTGTGGATGGCAAAGACCAAATGACCATGGTCAGTCGCTTCACATGGACGAACTGGTCAAAGGGGAAAGTCATCAAGCACGACAAGAATCTTTGGCAGGGTGAGCATGACGGCTATCAGCCCGTATCTCATAAACGATCGATCATGGCGCTTGAAGATGATCGCTGGCTGGTCGTTGATAGATTAACTGCTAAAGAACCGCATCATTATGCGCTTCAGTGGTTGCTCAACGATTTTCCTTTTGAGCAAAACGACAAATCAGTTGTATTGTCTTTGGGTGAGATGAAATACAAAGTTAAAATTGGAATGGCAGAAGATAGCGGAAACTTCTCGCTCGTCCGCGCAGATCCGAATTCCACGCGCGGCTGGCGTTCACGCTACTACGGTCACAAAGAACCAGCCATCTCATTGATGCTGGAGGTAAAGCGACCTCAAGCCATCTTTTGGAGTTTCTTTGGGTTTGAGAATGATGTTGTTGAAATCGCAGGGAACGGATTGAAGATCAATTCAACAATAATTTCATTGATTCTGTAGGGGCGGAGCATGCTCCACCCCTACTAAAAATATTACGCCTTCACCGCCGCTTCATCCGCCCTCAACTTCTCCGTCGCTCTGAAATATTTCAAATATCGCATCGAGTTCGGGTCTTTGCCCAGCAACAGATCGATCGCCTTGATGGAATTTCCCAACTTGATCGCGTCGGTGATGGAACAGGTCACGCCTGCTTGAATCGCCAGGGCTAAAAATGCGGCGTTGACTGAATGACGGTCCGGCAAGCCAAAAGACACGTTGCTTGCGCCGAGACTCATATTCACCCCATATTCCTTCTTGATCAACTCGATTGATTTCAAAGTGACCAACGCTGCCTGGCTGTTGTGACCGACCGTCATCACCAGCGGATCGATGATGATATCCTCGGCGGGAATGCCCATCTTTGCCGCGTGCTCGATGATCTTTCCCGCCGCGGCGAGACGCCCTTCCGCAGTGGGTGGAATGCCCTCATTGCCGATCGCCATCCCTATCACTGCCGCGCCGCGATCTTTGACAATCGGCAATACAGTTGCAAGTTGTTTATCCTCCCCGTTGACCGAATTCACCAAGGGCTTTCCCGGGGTGACCTTCAATCCCGCTTCGAGAATTTTCGGCTCATTTGAGTCAATGCACAAGGGTACATCTACCACGTCGAGTATTGCCTGCACCACGTTCGGCATGACCGCGGCTTCGTCAATTTGTGGGTGCCCGACGTTCACATCCAGCACATCTGCGCCCCAGGCAACCTGCCGTTTTGCAAGATGTTGCACATACTCAAAATTCTGGTCAACGAGAGCTTGACCCAGCTTTTTGATTCCCGTCGGGTTGATCTTTTCGCCGATGATGACGAACGGCTTATCGTGACCGATGGTAACAATTTTGGAATTACTTTTCAAGATCGTGTGCATGAATCAACTCCCTTGCTGTGTTGTCAAACAAAATATGTTTTGGTGCCAACCCCGACTCCGTTACAATTCTCGGAATGACCTCATCCCAGCCCACAGGCATCAAATGGATTCCATGTATGCCCTGCTTTTCGTAGCCGCGTATTTTGCCGATGATCTCCAGCGCGATTTGAATGCCTTCTTCCTGTGCGTTGCCTGCCCGGTCTGCAACTTCGATGCGATGCAAAATTTCTTTGGGTAAATACACCCCAGGCACATCCGCCAGTTTCTGTGCCATCTTCAAACTCTTGATGGGTGTGACTCCAGCCAGAATGAAAACTTTATCCAACACATTCCTCTTTGCCAATTCGTTCAGCCAGTTTTCCATGCCGTCCACGTCGAAGATCAAATTCGTTTGGAAGAACTGCGCGCCCGCGTTGACCTTCTTCTGCTCGCGCAACGCCTGAAATTTCACATTGGACGAAAACGGCGAAGCCGCGGCGCCGAGGAAGAACATCGGCGGATTCTTGATTTCGCGTCCATCCAAATATTTTCCTTCATCGCGCATGCGCCGCAGAACCCACAACATTTGAATCGCGTCGAGGTCGTTGATGTCCATCTGGTCGCGCGGGGAAGGGGACATTTTCGCGCTATCGCCTGTCACGCACAATACGTTTCGCACGCCCAGCGCGGTCGCGCCGATGATCTCGCTTTGCACGCTTCCGCGCGAACGATTGCGAGCGGACATTTGTAAAACAGGTTCTGCTCCTCGATTCATCGCAACCTGACTGCACGCCCATGAAGTCATGCGCGGCGTCGCAGATTGATTATCCGTAAAATTGACGGCTGTCACCAAATTCTTCACCAGCTCGATGTTGCGGATCAACTTGTCTGTCGAGGAGGAGAGGGGAGGCGTTATCTCGGCAGTGACGACAAATTCACCCGCGACCAGCCGTCCCTGCAGGTTTGACGCGGGTTCGGTGTACGCAGGCGGATGATAGTTCGAATCACCCTGCCACCATTCGGGCTGTCGGACAGGGCGGAAAATCCCATCAATGGTTTGTGAGCGTGTCTCTTTGGATAATAACCCCGTAAAGATTTTTTTCGCACCGATGTTCCATGCATTTCTGAAAATTGCGCCCCACGAATCTTTTCCCACTTTTTCCCAATCGAGCGGCGGCAGAACCTCGAGCAATAGATCCTCGCGTCCCCATTTGAACGAACGATCATAAATTTCATACCAAACGCACGGGCGGCTTTTATCCACGTAACAATACTCGGAAGTCGAGCCGCCGCACGGACCGTTTCGCAGACCCTTCGGGCATTCCATCGGGCAGACGAGCGCGGTCTCTGCCAGCAAACAGTTCCCGCACATGCGGCACCCGAACAGCGGACCCTTCACGCTGTATTCGAGCACGCGCAAGGCGCGCTCCCCGAACGTTTCTTTTTGGAAGGGGGAGTAGGCGGGTTGCCAGCGTCTGCCGGGTGTGAAGCCTGTCATTCGGTCTCCTTGAGATTATACATTATATATAATTTCGGATTGCAGGATTTTACCTCTCTTTCACAAGAATTTGGAAGGGCTGAAATGTTACAAGATTTCACTTTACACTCACCAAATAAAATCCCTCCGCGGGATGGTGTTGAATTGCTCACCCCAGCATATACTCACTGCCATGCGCTTCGTTTCCCCTTTCGTCCTGCTTTGCCTCCTCTCGGCCTGTGGTGCCCCTTCTCCGGTGCCTACAACGACCCCGACCCTGATTATTACCCCGGTCGAATCTGCCCTCGCACCCGATAACCCGACGGCTGCGCCAGCCGAGGTGATTCAAGAGACATACGGAGTCTCTTTCACTACCCCGGATGGTGCAACACTCCATGGCGAACTCTACGGAACCGGGACAACCGCCATCATCTTTTCTGTCATGGGGAACTGCAAAAGAGGCTGGGATGAATTTGCCCGCCTCACCGCCGCGCAGGGATTCATGGCATTGACCTATCAATGGCGCGGTTGCAGAGAGTCGGGCTCCGCGAATGAAACGGAACTCAAATTATTCGTGGACGATCTGCGCGGGGCGATCAATTTCATGCATGAACAAGGCGCGGAACGAATACTCCTTGTTGGAGCGAGTTTGGGTGGGGTGGCATCGGCAAAACTTGCGGTTGAGTCTCAAGCCAGCGGAATTGTTGTCCTCGCTTCACCATCAACAATCTCACAATGGGGTTTTGAAGTGGAAGCCGCTGATGTGAATACGGATGTCCCCAAACTGTTCCTCATTGCTGAAAATGATAATGTTGTATCCATCACCGATGCGCGCGCGTTATTCGATCTCGCGGCTGAACCGAAAGAATGGCAGATCTATCCAGGCACGGCGCATGGCACAGATTTATTCGACACAGAAAATGCGGATGAACTACAACAGAGAATTTTGGAATTTATTCTGGATACGGCGAATCAATAGCATGATAATCCCTCGTTTATTCCATTCTTTGCAACACGTGACTGACCGCCGTTGATGCGGGTCCGCCAAGCGATTGGATCAACGCGGTCTTCACGTTTGGGATCTGGTTCGCTTCCGCCTCACCGCGAAGCTGGGTGACCGCATCCACAGCCTGATACACGCCTGAGGCGCCGCCCGCGAACCCGCGCGCTTTCATCCCGCCCATCGTGGCGCAGGGAATTTTCCCCTTCAAGCCGATCTCGCCATCCGCGGCGAGCTTCCAGCCTCTACCCTTGATCGCAAAACCGACCGCTTCGAGTTGCAACGCCGCGTAAATACTGAAGACATCGTGGTATTCAAATAGGTCAATGGCATCGAGAATGATGCCTGCCTGCTTCATCGCCTTGCCTGCGGAGATTTGCGCAGTGTCGAAGTACAGCGTATCTTTTCTATCGTGCAACGCCAATGTGTCGGACGATGCGGCAGAGCCAGCGATCTTCACCAGCGGACGTGAAACATTATCAGGTACCAAATCTCGTCTTGTCAGAATAACAGCCGCGGCGCCATCCGCGTTGGGAGCCATATCGAACATGTTGAGCGGGTCGCTGACCATTTCCGCTTTGGCGTAGGTTTCAGGCTTGATGGCTTTGCGAAACATGGCATTATTATTTGCCACGGCATTTGCATGAGCAGTCAATGCAAACCCTGCAAAGCCATCTTGTGGCACTTCGTTTTCGTGCATGTATCGCTTCATCAACAATGCCGCTTGCGCGGCGGGGGTCATGCCTTGAATGGCTTCGAAATCGGAGTCGCTTGTGGTGGCAAGTGCGGCATCCACACCCGGACCGACTTTGTCCGTAAACTTCTCCACACCCACGACCAGCGCCACGTCAACCATGCCGCTTGCGACCGCGAGATAGCCCTGCCTCAACGCCGCGCCGCCTGACGCGCCTGCGGCTTCGATGGTCACGGCTTCGATGCCAAGCAAACCTGAATAATCGGCAATCAGCACGCCGAGGTGCGCCTGATTCGAAAGATTCGGCGCGAGCATGTTGCCGACGAATAATGACTGCGGTTTGAGTCCGCCCGAATCTTTGACCGCATCCTGAATGGCGGCGAAAGCAAGGTCGCGCAGACCGATATCCCAATGCTCGCCGACTTCTGTTTGTCCGATACCTGCGATGATGACGTCTGTCATGTATTAACTCACTTCGTTGTAAACAGGAATTTGGGAGATTCGTCTGAAATCGTAAATAAAACTTCTGACGAACCAATAATTTTTAATTCGCTGTCTTTAGGCGCTTCCATGCTCAACGTGACCGGATAGTCAACACTGCTGGGGATGAGGATGAAGGCGTATCCGTTTGCATCGGTGGTCGCGCCGAACGCTTTTACGCCGTTGATTGCGACGTAAAACGTAGCGCCTTCGAGGGGAGTATCTTCATCATCGAGCTGCCCATTGAAATTGGAATCGAGGAAGGCGTAGCCCGAGAAGGCGGAATCCACAAGCGGCTGGACCGTTGGTGTGGCTGGGGCGCAACCGATGAGGGCGAGGAGGAAAACCAAAAACCATTTTTTCATATTATTCCCAATGTAGGAGCGACACATGCGTTGCCCTACGAATTTATTTCATCTGCAACTTGCCGCGGAAGCGGACATACGTCGCGTAATCGATCTCGGTGCGGCGCGCGATGTAATCCTGGGTCTTCGTTGCCAGCCCCGCGCGGAGCGGAGCTTTGTCAGTGACGGTGATGTCGAAGGCATCGGAACCAGCCCCACTTCCGAATGAAACGACGAGGATTCGATCTCCAGGCTGGGCGATGTCGAGAGTCGCAGTGAGTCCGATCATCGCC
>DAOTZF010000322.1:0-1782 GCA_034434415.1 Anaerolineales bacterium
ATTCCGACGAGAGCCAGATCAATCGGGACGAACTTCTCGTCTCGCATGGCGAGCGCGGCTTCGCGCGAACGCACCATCACGCACAAGTCGCCGACTCCCGCGTGGACCACGTCCGCGGCAACTTGTAGAACGCCTACTGGTTCAAGTTTTTTATTTAGCGGCTGGACGACAAGCAGTTTTACTCCCTCAATATCGGGATATTTCATCGTACATACCGCGTTGCCTTTGACACGTCCGAATAGCATGGCTACTTCAACCTGACAACTTTCAACGTGCGCTTGATGATGGTATCGAGCAGGGACGCGTCCACTTGATTTCCAAGTTTTTCGGCGACTCTTTCGCGAATCCGTTTTTCGAGAGCATCCCCCCTCTCCCCTTTTGCTCCCTGCGGGAGTGCTTCGCGAGGAGAGGGGCTAGGGGTGAGGGTAGACTGGGAAGATGCCGAAGAACCAGAATCAACCTTGTCCTGAGTTTGATCGAAGGGTTTCACAGTTGAGTGACGCGGCTTCACATCCGAAAGATACGGTCGTACAGGCGCGGCGGGAGGAGAATCATCCAGCAACATTCCCAACGTCCGCGCTTTTTCGAAGGCGAGATCGGTCAACACAACATCATCCGTCACAGCCAGCGATCTGACTCCGCTGTGAAAAAGTTCTTCAATATCTTTATCGGTATAAAATTTTTTCATGAGTAATTGCTCTAACCGCCGTCTTCGCCGCCGAGGACGGCGCGAGAGCAGGCAGATTATGATTTCCGAAAGACTACTTTTCCATCCACTTCAAGCGAATCGATGACCGCCATGATGACCGCGTCCACAGGCGTGTCTTTGGTGATGTTCGTTTGCCGCGCAGACGAGCCCGATGCGGTGAGCACCAGATCGCCGACACCCGCGTCAACAGTATCAACGGCGACATACGGCTTGCCAGACACCGCGCCCGTTTCATCCGACTGCCGCAGGATGAGCAATTTGCGCCCATGTAATTTTTCGTCTTTGATGGTGGATACCGTTGTGCCAATCACTTTTGCGATGAACATAATATGCTCCGATACATACCGCAGAGATCACAAGGATTTTAAGATTTTTCTCGAAGTTCTCTGCGCACTCTGTGGCTAAATCTCTTAATAACCTTTTGCGGATGAAGTACCCGCTTCACTTTTCGTGGAGGCCTGATCGCTCGGACCCTGAATGATCTTCACGCCCGCGCTCGCGCCGATGCGCGTGGCTCCTGCGCGGATCATACTCTCGGCATCCTCAAACGTGCGGACCCCGCCCGAGGCTTTGACGCCCATCTGCGGACCGACCGCCTTGCGCATCAGTTCCACATCGTGAACGGTCGCGCCGCCGCCTGCAAACCCCGTGGACGTTTTAACGAAGTCGGCGCCTGCTTCTTTTGAGGTGAGGCTCGCGATGGTTTTCTCTTCATCGGTCAACAACACGGTTTCAATGATCACTTTGACGATTGCACCGCGAGAATGTGCCGCATTGACCACTCCGCGGATATCCTTCGCCACCGTTTCAATGTCGCGCGCCTTCAACGCGCCGACGTTGATCACCATGTCAATTTCCGTCGCGCCTTGTTTAATGGCAGTCTCTGTCTCAAACGCTTTTGTTTCAGAGGACGTCGCGCCTAACGGAAATCCGATCACTGTGCAGACTTTGACATCCGAACCTTTCAACAACTCCGCACACAGACTCACCCATGTGGGGTTTACACACACAGACGCGAAGCCGTACTTCCGTGCTTCGTAGCACAGTTGCGCGATCTCCTGCTGTGTGGCGTC
>DAOTZF010000323.1:0-6661 GCA_034434415.1 Anaerolineales bacterium
GCAGTTTCTTCGGCTGATGCGATATCCCCTGTAAGCAAACACATCCGCACTTTTACAGCTTGTGGGAACGCCGCCCATGCTGGTTGATGCATCTGCGCCTGTTGAAGGGCATGGTCGATCAACGCAAAACCTTTTTCGTACGCGCCGCAAAAGACATAGATCCATCCTAATTCACAACGCATGGTGTTGATGGCGATCATGCCCGCCTGATCCCCAAGCGATGAAGCTTTCTCCGCGAACTGTATGCCCTGCCCCAACCGCCCCGATTGAAAATAAACGAACGCGATGAGCATGCTCTCGTATGCCTGACCCCACAAATTATTGATCTCTTCGTTGATACGCAACGCCTGTTGACTGCATTCCAGCGCCTTTTCATACTTCCCCTCGTTGAAGTATGCCTCCGACTCTGAGCCGAGGCTGTCTGCCAGCATCACACGATTCTCCATCGTGCGCCAAAGTTCACGCGCCTCGTGGATGACCGCATGAGCCTTTTCGAATTCACCCCTGCAAGTATGGAGACGGCACAGATCGTTCAACACAAAAGCCAGGTTCTCGCGGTTATCCCCTTTGCGCGCCAACTCGAGCGCGGCATCACCATACTGGAGGGCTTGATCGAGACGCTTGGAAAACAAATACGTGAGCATGAGATTCCAATTCAGGCGGGTCTGGGCAGATGTGTCGCCGATCTCCTGCGAGATCTCCAAAGCCTGGATCAATGTCTTTTCACTGAGATCGGAATCATGGACGTTCGTGAACGTGGAATACACGGTTGCTTTTGCCATCAGCGCGGAGAGTTCAATAGAGCGATCTTTGTGTTCTCTCGCAAAAATCAGCATGTCATCGTAATTTTCAAGGGCATGTTGATATTGTGCGTTCTGTTCGAGAGCCGAGCCGAGTTGAGTATGCAGGCGGGAAACTCGATAAAGTTCGGCATTCGTCCGTTTTGCTACTTCGAGCGCGCGGCGGAAGTGGGTCGCGGCTTCGGCGTTGGCATACAATCGCGCAGACTTTTCACCCGCAAGGACATCATATTTCAACGAACGTTCGTCGCCTGCGCTGTAAAAGTGATACGCAAGCAACGGCGCGAATTCTTCGATGCGCTCGGCGTGAAGTTCTTCGAGGGTCTCGGCGATCAGTTTATGGAGTTCCGCCCTCTTCTTGAGCAATATCGATTCGTACGCGGCTTCTTGAATCAACACGTGACGGAACATATACTCATCCCGCGCAGGTTCGATCATGCTTGCCTCGTGCAAATACTGGATCTGCGAATCGAATCCGCCGTTCAGGCTGGTGAGGCGCTTCAACACGCGCAGGTCGAACGCGCGCCCAATCACCGAGGCGTTTTGCAAAACATGTTTGGATGTTTCAGGCAAACGATCTATGCGCGCGCTCAACACGCCGCGCAATGTGTTCGGTAAGGAAATTTGCGCGGTTTCACTCACCGCCTTCCAATGACTGTTCTCACGCACAACTTGTTTTGTTTCGATGAGGGAACGGATTAATTCCTCGACAAAGAACGGATTGCCCTGGGCTTTTTCAACGATCAAGTCGCGGATGCTTTTCGGCATATCCTTCATGCCCAGCAGGTTTGCCAGCATCAAGTCGGTTTGTTCGGCTTGCAATGGCTCAAGTGAAATCGCAGAATATTTTTCACCAAGTTTTTGTTGAACTTTTTGAATCGAATCCCAACTGGGAACTGCCTTATCAGGGCGCGACATGCAAATGAAGAGGATCGGCTGCGACTCGGTCAAGTCTGCCGTTGCGAACAGCAAATTCAAAGATGCCTCATCCGCCCAGTGCAAATCATCGAAGATGAGAGCAAGCGGAGCATCCGCGGCAAGTCCGCAGAGATAACCGCGCACAGCCTCGACCATCCGTTGAATGAGCGCTTCACCTTGAAAGCCCGTCACTACTTGCAAACTTTCTTCGCTTTCCACTGCAAGCATGGCTTCCAGAAATGGGACATCTCCGCCGGGCAATTTGCAGCAATCGCACTCATATCGCAATTTGCCGCGCACATCGGCGGGCGAATCCGCCTCCTGCGCGCCAATGGACTGCCGAATCACCTGCCGCCATGGGAAGTAACTGATCGAACGCGCGTAGGATAACGCGTCGCCTCTCAGCCACCGATATTCTTGACTCTCATGCGATTTCTTCAGCTCAGCGATCAACGTGGATTTTCCAAGTCCTGCCTCACCAAGCACAGTGACGAATGAACCTGCCCCGTCCCTCAAACTTTCCAACCTCCCGTTCAACAAATTTAATTGTATCTCCCGCCCCACCAACCGAGTCGTCATCCCCTCCAAGCCGCGTAATTGTCCAACCTTTTCCTTCGCACGAATCACGCGATATGTTTTTATCGGCGCGGATTTTCCTTTGACCTCCACTTCGCCCAACGGCTCAACCTCGAAGAACGGCGCAACCAGTTTATACGTTTCATCTGAAATTTGGATCGTTCCGACCTGCGCGGTCTGCTCCATGCGCGCGGCGAGATTGATCGCGTCGCCAATGGCGGTGTACTCCATACGAAGGTCCGAGCCGATCTCGCCGACAACAACCAGACCGGTATTAATTCCCACACGCAGACCAAACTCAAGTCCGTGCTTGAGGCGGATCTCGTCCGCGTAGGATTTAATTCCCTGTTGAATCTCCAACGCCGCCAGCACCGCGCGTTGCGGGTCATCCTCGTGTGTGATCGGCGCGCCGAAAAACGCGAGGATGGCGTCGCCCATCAGACGCGGCACAAGCCCTTCATATTTATAGATCGGACGGATCATGAACTCGAAGACTCCGTTCATGATGTCAGTCCAGATCTCGGGATCCACCTTTTCGGCGGCAGCGGTCGAACCTTTCACATCGCAGAACAACATCGTGATCACGCGCCGCTCGCCCACCATGGCGTTGCGCGAACGGGCGGCTTCGAGTTTTGTGACAAGTTCTTGAGGAAGATAACGATCTAGATTGAACTGAGATTTTGTTGATTCAATTTCCCCCGATACCGCGTTCGAATCCAAACGCGCCCCGCAGTTCATACAAAATCTTGCTACATCAGGATTCGCGGTTTGGCAAGTTGGGCAGTTCATCGTAACAAACCTGTTTTGATTCTAGCATATCGCGCTATTGACCTCACACTCATTCTCCCGTACAATCCCCACTCGAAAATTATATATAATTTGAGGAACACAAAATGACAAAGTATCGCATTATGTATTGGAAACATATCCCCCAATCCATCACCGTCGAAGGCGACGGTCGTACAATCAAGAAACAACTCTCGGAAAAGATCCAGAACAAGATCGACGCGTACGCGATGGCTGAGGGACTCACTTCCACATCCGATTACGCGAGTCAATTCAAACGCGGGGATTGGATCGAACGCGACGGCGCGCCCGAAGAAGTGGCGGATGCGCTTCTATCCCAACTGGAGGCTGAGTTCGCCAAAATAGAGATTCCACGTCGGGATAAGAATCCTGCGTAAGGGCACGATATATCGTGCCCCTACCAATCAACATGACCAAACACACCATCATCCTCCAACCATCGGGCCGCCGCGGACAAGTGGACGAAGGCACGTCCGTCCGTTCTGCCGCGCGTGAATTGGGCGTGGAGATCGAATCCATTTGCGCCGAAAACGCCACATGCGGCAAGTGCATGGTGTTGATCGAGGAAGGACGCTTCGAGAAGTACAACATTGACTCGAAACAAGCACACCTCTCCCCCGTCGGGACCGAGGAGCGCGCCTATCTTGAACGCCGACCGAAGCTATTGAAGGAAAAAGGCTGGGAAATCGGGCAAGTTCGCCTTTCGTGTCAATGCAAGGTCTACGGCGACGTGCTGATCAATGTCCCCGAAGAAAGCCGCGGCAACAAACAGATCGTCCGTAAGAGCGCGAGCAACCGCGAGATCGAAATCAAGCCTGCGATTCGTAAATATCTCGTAACGATGAGCCCGCCGAATCTCGAACGACCAATCGCAGACTGGGAACGCCTCGCTAAGGGACTCGAAACCTCGATGCGACTTGTGCACGGCAACGACGCGGTCCTGCCGCGTTGGTATGACCTTGAAATTGATTATCAATGTTTGCGGACATTATCGAAAACCTTGCGTGAAGCGAAGTGGAGCGTCACGGTTTCGGTATGGCAGGATAAAGAAGTCATCGCTGTGCAGCCTGGTTATCACGAAGAGAGTTACGGCGCGGCGGTGGACATTGGCTCGACAACGGTTGCGTTGTATTTGTGTAATTTGAGGACCGGCGAGTTGCTCGCGGCTGAATCAGAAATGAATCCGCAGATCGTGTATGGCGAAGATGTCATGTCCCGTATTCAGTACGCGATCGAGCATCCCGATGGCTTGGAGAAATTACACAGGGCGATCATCTCCACGTTGAACAAACTGCTCAAGCAAGCCGCACAAACAGCGTTTATCAAAACCGACGAAATTCTGGAAATGGTGCTGGTCGGCAATTCAACAATGCATCACATCCTGCTGAACCTGCACCCGAAAGATTTGGGACTGGCACCGTTTGTGCCTGCGATTCACAAATCGGTCGATATCAAAGCGCGTGAACTCGGTTTGCAAATCAATCCATCGGGGAATATTCACGTGCTACCGACCATTGCATCCTTCGTTGGCGCTGACACGAGCGCGATGATCCTTGCGGAAGAACCGCACAAACAGGATGAAAACTGGCTGTTGATCGACGTCGGCACAAACGCGGAACTCGTGCTTGGCAACCGCAAACGTCTCGTCTGCACATCCACGCCGACAGGTCCCGCGCTCGAAGGCGCGCACGTGGAATACGGTATGCGCGCCGCGCCCGGCGCGATGGAACGCGTCCACATTGACGAAGTGACTCTTGAACCGAAATACAAAGTCATCGGCGTAGAGGGTTGGAACACGGATCACGCCGAGTTCAAGGGTCAGGTCAAGGGGATTTGCGGCTCCGCCATCATTGACTCAGTGGCAGAATTGTTCCGCACAGGGATCGTCGATTCGAGGGGCAAGTTCAACAAAACACTGGATTCGAAGCGTGTTCGAGAGGGCGAGTCAGGCTGGGAGTATGTGATCGCCTGGTCGGAGGAGACTTCCATCGGACGGGACATCCCCATCACACAACAAGATGTGCGACAGATCCAATTAGCGAAAGCCGCGTTGTTCACCGCCGCGCGCACGCTGTTGAAGCGTTTTGGTTTGCAAGACCCCGATAAAGTCATTCTGGCAGGCGGCTTCGGAAGTTTTATTGACAAGGAAAAAGCGATGCTGATCGGGTTGATCCCCGATTGCGAATTGGAAAATGTGTATGCGGTTGGCAACGCGGCAGGCGACGGTGCGCGCATCGCGTTGTTGAACATCGAGAAGCGGAATGAAATCGACGCCGTCACGCGTAAGGTCGAACGATTTGAATTGCCGACCGACCCCGATTTTCAAAACCAGTTCATGCTCGCCACGAGTTTCCCGCACATGAGCGAGCCATTCCCGCACATCGCGCATTTGATTCCGAATCGCGTCGCCGACCCGATGGCAAAGAATTTTATAAAATGAATTTCAACGGTGGTCGAGTAGACCTGCGTGCTTGTCGCAGGTCGTATCGAGACCACCAGTGCGTAAGGCAGTTTTTGTTACAAATATATTTTGGAAAACCTGTGGTCTCGATACGTGGCGATTCACGCCACTACTCGACCACCGAGAGGATATGAAATGAACAAATTTCTTGAAAGACTTAACTCAGGAGAAATCCTCGTCGCCGATGGCGCAACGGGATCAAATTTACAAAAAATGGGACTCAAACCCGGCAAGCCGCCGGAGGACTTGATCATCGACGACCCCGATACCATCCTCAAACTCGCTTCATCCTTCGCCGAGGCTGGCGCGGATATCATCCTCACCTGCACCTTCGGCGGGACGCGGATGCGGATGAAAGATTCGAAATATCAAGATCGCACACCTGAAGTGAACATCCGCGCGGCGGAGATCGCACGCAAAGCCGCCTCGCTCAACAACGGACTGGTTGCTGGTTCGATGGGACCCGTCGGCGCGTTGATCAAGCCGTACGGTCCGCTCGAGTATGACGATGTCAAAGCGACGTTTGCCGAACAAGCCAAAGCCCTCGCCGATGGCGGCGTGGACTTGTTGCTCATCGAAACCATGTTCAGCATGGAAGAAACGACCGCCGCATTCGATGGCGCAAAATCTGTGACGGATTTACCTATCGTCGTTTCGTTCAGCTATGACCGCGGCACGCGCTCGATGATGGGCGTCAAGCCAAAAGACGTGATCAAGAAATATTCCGAACTAGGCGCGGCGCTCGTCGGTGCGAATTGCGGAACGACGCTCGAGAATATGGAACTCGTGGTCAAGGAATACGCGGCGACCATGCCAAACTTCCCGTTGTGGGTGAAGCCGAACGCCGGAGTCCCGCATATGGACATCGAAACCGAGCAGGGCGTGTACGACATGGGTCCCGAAGACATGGCGGCGTTCTCAAAGAAATATGTTGAATTGGGGGCGAAAGTCGTCGGCGGTTGTTGCGGGAATACGGCGGAACACATCGCCGCGATTGTGAAGGCAGTGAATACAGAACATGCTGGAGCGTAATGCTCCAGCATGTTTATTTCAATATTTGGTAATATAGGGCAAACTTTACGCGAGATACTTCTCCAAA
>DAOTZF010000324.1:0-12000 GCA_034434415.1 Anaerolineales bacterium
CCGCGATTCTGAAGAGTGAAACCCCAACCTTTCGGAACGATACCTGTGCCAAACCCCATATAATTGCTGTTGATGAACGAGCACGCGTTTCCAAATTTATCCACTACGCTCAAGTACACGGTATCAGACGATGAAACAGGTGTGCCGCGCTTTTGGTCAACTGTGGCGCGTTTCTTGTCAATCAACCTCCGGCGTTGACTCGCGTATTCTTTCGACAACAATTCTTTTATGGGGATAGTTGAAAACTTCGGGTCTGACACATACCAACTCGCATCGGCAAAGGCAAGCCGCATCGCTTCGATCATCACATGCAATCGCTGAACAGAAAGCGACTCCAGCGAAGCCAAATCAAACCCTTCGAGAATGTTCAACGCGATCAGCGCCGTGATACCATGTCCGTTAGGAGGACATTCATAGACTCGATACCCGAGATAATCCACAGAGATCGGCTCCTCCCACGTGGAGGTGTGTGAGGCGAGATCGTCTATCGTCATGCACCCGCCCGCTTCCTTCAATACAGCAACAATGGCTTCTGCTATTTCACCTTGATAGTACGCGGCTTTTCCTCCGCGCGCGACAGCCTCAAACGTTTTCGCCAAACCCGGGTTGCGAAAAATCTCTCCCGCGTTGGGTCCGCGCCCGTCAATGGTCAACTCGCGCCCGTTCGGAGCAGAAGCGAGTTGTCTCTGCACTCCGCGTCCCCAAAAATACGATGTGATTGGAGCAACAGGAAAACCTTCACTCGCAAGTCGAATCGCAGGAGAGAGAATATCAGCCATCGAAAGTGAACCATGTTTTTCGACTAGATCAATCCAACCCGCGCACGCGCCGGGGACGGTCACGGTGTGCGCGTGGAACGCCGGAATCGAAGATGCGAATCCGTCGGTCTTTAGCCGCTCGAGCGTAATGGCGGCAGGAGCGCGCCCCGATCCGTTCAACGCGGTGACTCGCTTCTTATCCGCAGAGAAATAGAGGGCGAACATATCGCCGCCGATTCCAGTGGTTGTTGGCTCCGTGACATTGAGCGCCGCGCCCGCCGCCACAGCCGCGTCCGCGGCGTTGCCGCCCTTTGCAAGGATTTCTAGCCCCGCGGCAGTTGCAAGAGGTTGCGAGGTGGCGACAATTCCGTTTTTTGAATACACAGGCGAGCGGCGCGAGTTGAATGAAAGACCGGTCATAATCGATTCCTTACTTGCAGATGATTAATTATAGTCGTGATACAGAAGCCCGCGTCCTTTGCGGACGCGGGCTCGATTTAAACCTTTAACGTTGTTCCCCGGGGACTCAGGGCTTCACGAACACATCGTATTCCAGCACGTAATCGCCAGCCGCATAATCCGCGGTTCCATCGTTGATGGAGCGGGTGAACGTGGCAGTGATGCTTAATTGATGCTCACCGGCGGGCCATTCGCTCAATGCCGTGTAATACAACCGGCACTGTTGTCCGCCATTGGCGAGGTCTTCGTTGGCAAGTTGATCGAGCGGAATTTCCTCGCCATCCAGCATAAATTTCAATTTGATGTTCTGGAAGTTCTGGTTGAGGATCTCGGTGGAGGTCGTGCACCAGGCATACATCCACACGAGCGATTCATCCTTGATCAACGGAACCGTGAAGGTGAGCGTACCCGGTTTGGAGTAATCAGCGGATTGATAATTTTCGCGCGCAAGGTCTTCGAGGAATCGATCCCCGGAGTTGAATGCCGCTGAAGCCTCACCTGCCGTAGCAATCTTTGGCGGACCGGAAGGAGTCACGCCCGCGCCTGCCGGCTGGCTCACCACTTTCTCAGCGACTTCAAGCACCACATCTTCGCCGTTCGCCAACCGTTGCAGGTTCTCAACCGTCACCGGGACTTTGACATCGGGCACAACACCCTTGCCTTCAAGGTGAATATTGCCTTCCGCATCCACCGCCCTGCCGATCGTGATCTGCACGGTGATATCTTCCGGCATGATGAATTGTTCCACACTGCCGCCCGCGCCGTCTGACGGGTAAAACCCGACGACCGTCGCACGATCATTGATCGTCATGTTGTACGAGAAGAATTCGCACGCGCTCGCGCAGGCAGGTCCCACCATCACGACCACGGCTCCGTTGTATTGAAGTTCTTCGCGCGGAGGAATCATGTATGCTTCATCGCCGGGATCCATGTAGAACTCGCCGGTCGAATCGTCGTAATAAGCGGTGTTGCCCACCAATGTTTCCTCGTTGAAGAAATACCCTGCCATCTGGTCCGCCAACCAGCCGCTCCCGCCGCCGTTGACGCGCAGATCGAGGATCACGCCCGGAATGCCGTTGTCGTTGAAGAATTTGATGGCGCGCTCCCACACTTGAATCGAAAGCACATCATTATCGAAAAAGCTGTTGACTTTGATGTATCCGTACCCACTGGGCAGAACATCGAATTCGACGGGCAATTCGGTTCCAGTTACACCTGCGAAGAACGATGAACTCGTGAAACTGTCGCGTTCGCTCACCACCTCGAGCACGGCTGTCTTTTCCGCTCCACCGGGGTTCTTGAACACGACCTCCACTTCTCCCTTATCCAGTTTGAAGCGCGTGGCATAACGCAACTGCTGAAGGCGTTTGTTGATGGGATTGCTGAACGGAGACGACCACGGGACGGTGGCTTCGACCACGTCGGCAACAGGCGTCCCGTCGAGTGAAACGATCTCTGCGCCCCATTCCATGCCGGCGAGGTCAGCGGGTCCGCCCTCCAAAATAAAGTTGGCGATGATCGTGCCGTCATCCAGTTCGCGCATGGCAAAGCCAATTCCGCCGGCGGTATCCACTTGAAAATCTTCATTGATCAATGTCTGGTCAAAGCCCACATGCGTATCGGGAATCGACCAGATAAAATCGCGCAAGGCAAGAGCATATGCATGCGGATCATTCGCCTGTTCGGCGGCTTCAAAAGCGGGGCGGAATTCCTCAGCTTTGGCATCCCAATCGATCTTCTTCAATTCGGTGAACGCGTATTCGTTCTTGAACTTCTCCACCATCTTGTCGAATGCTTCGGTGTACGAAAGGTCGGAAAAATCCACCAGCGCGGCGCTTTCCGGCTCATACAGTTCAATCGTGGGTTTCTCCGAGCGATCGATCGCAAAGGGGGTTTGATCGAGATCGATCACCGACCAACCCGCGGGCAGGTCCATGACCGGGTCGTCATCCGTGAACAATTTGTTATCGTCACCAAACCCCGATGGGAATTGTTGTTCCGCATCCGGCGCGTAGACGAGATACTTGCCGCCGTACACTTCGAGATAGGCATCGCGGTCGTCGCTTACCTTGGTCGAGGCATACGCGGAAGACCATCCGCCGCCGCCCTGATCGCGTTTCTCCAAGAATGGGTCTCCCCAGGTATTCGTCCAGTACGCGACGGCGAAAACCATGACGCCGGTTTCTTCAGCGCCGTCATGATCCACATCATGCAACGTCCCATTCGGTTCCTCAGGAAGTGAAAGGCTGTAGGTGAAAGGTGATGTGTAAAAATCGGATGTGATCGTGGCGATCACCTGTGATTCGACCGGGATGATGAAATTACGGTCGCGTGTAACAAATCCGCCTTGATCCTCTAAAATGACGATCGGTTGGGCAACTCCCTCCGTAAAGAAGGGATTGGTATAAGTTACAGTGCCGGTGACGGTCTTCGCTCCTCCCTCTTCTTGAACAGACTCTTCGGTCGTGATCGGCGTCGGTGTGGCAGTTGCCTTTGGCGCGCAAGCCGCAAGAAGCATGCTCAACGCGACGATACATGCAATGCCTCTAACTATTCGGGTTTTCATACACTCTCCTTGATGTTTTTTTTGATTATAAACCCGAAGCGGTATTAATCATCATCCCCTTGACCGTCTTCACCTCCCCCACCTTCGTCATCCGGGTTGTTACTGTCGTGGCATGCCAAACAGGTTGCCGAATTCAACGTCTGTGTATGGCATGTTCGGCAGGAAGTATTCCCATGGTTTACGCCACTGCCGCCTTCATCCGCGATGGACGGATGAGATCCGCGGTACACAGCAGACCAATTATCTGTCGAGTGACATGAGGCGCAATCTGTACCGAACATTCCGGCATGATATACCGGGTCGCTGTGACAATTCACACATGAGGTGGACAAGCCTGCAAACTGCGAATTGACATGGCATTGCTCACACGCCAAACCTGCGTGCCCGCCCGTCAACGGGAAACCTGAAAGGTTGTGATCGAACGTAACTTCAGCCCATGAGCTGACCTGATGACACGCGGCGCAGTTATTGCCAAACGCACCGAGATGCGGGTCATCGCTGAGGTGGCACGAGTAACAATCGGATGGAGTGTTTTGAAAATCAACCAGCGTCCGCGCGCCGGTATGGCATTTCGAACAGGTCAACCCGTCATGACTGCCGGTCAACGCAAACCCCGCATCGTGAACGAAATTCTTTCCAAATCGATCCGCTCCATCGTGGCAGTCAAGGCAGGCGTCGCCGTATTCGATGGAATGCGCAAGGACGAAGACAGGGTCGAGATTTGAGTGGCAGGTTGAACAGGTGTCTGAAGCGAAGGTGGTGATATCCCCGTTATGACAGCCATCGCACGTGAAGGGCTGGCTTGTTGATGTCACTGCATGGCCCGTTAGCGAATAACCGACAACTTCATGAGGAAACTCCGCATAATCCATCTCTGTCAATGGTGCGTCTGCGCCGCGATGTTCAGGATGGCAATGACGGCAGGTAATGTCCGGCGAGTTGTGCATCATCCGCCCGTGAAGTGAAGCGACATCTTGCATCTGCCGCGCGATTTCACCGTGACAATCCACGCAGCGGTCCGCCATTTTAGCGCGTTCCCACGGCGCGGTGTGACAAGCCTGGCAATCTCCATCGGTTTCTGCGTGAGAAGTAACACCACCCAGCATTTCTCCGCTCTGTGCGTTCAAAGCACCGGGGTTATACAACAAACCGCCCTGAGCATATACGTAGCCCGCAATGACCAGCGATGTGACGATCGCGGCAAAGATACCTGTTCCAGAAAGACAACCCAGACGATTACTTCGCATCCTTCCTCTCAACTCATTTCAGGAATGTGGCGTAATACAACGCCGCGCCGATATGGACGAACGCGGAGATGAAGAGCGCCATGCCAATGGGAATGTGAATCGTATGCCAGAGCGCCATCAACCGCCGCGCCTGTTTGAGGGCTTCTTGTGAAAGCGTGCCTTCGATCTCCAATCCATCCATCGTTCGTGGGATGCGGGTAAAAATGTAACGCCCTATGAACCCACTAACAACAATGATGATGGTAAGTAATGTTGACGCACCGGCGATGCCGTTGAACTTCCATGAGGTATGAAGCAGAACCATATACGGTCCAACCAGGCCGGTGAAAATGTGAAACTGAAGCCAGTTGGACATCCTCCCCCACTTCACACTGCGGCTTCGCTTGCGAAGGCTATATAACGTTTCTGTCATCAGCATAAAAATAAAGCCGAGGATTCCCAAACCATGACCAAATAGCTCACTTGCAGGTGGAATTTCTCGAGTTACTACAATAACCAACGCGTACAATCCTGTAATCAGGATCATGGCGAGAAACGCCAGCCATAATTCTCTATTGCCACGAAGCATAATCTCTCCGAATAGCCTCTTACTAATTCTTCAGGCTCGCCCAAAACTCGGCGATCACATCGCCGATCCTTGCGTTCGAGGCGAGCAACTTATCACGTATGGGCGAAATGTCCATATTTTCAGACACAATTCTTTCCAGCGGAAAAGAGAGTTTTTGGTCGCCCATCACAACGGCGCCGAGCAATTGCCTTTCACCGACCAGTAATCGGATGCGATTCACTTCAAAGCCCGCTTGCGCCACCATAGAATCCGGCAATCGCCGCCACGTTTCGCTATCGCCGCGAGCGATACCCATCAGGTCTTTATCGTGTCCGCGGCCGACCATGCCGATGATCGTTGTAGTGATTCCTGCGAGGCGTGTCACATTAAACGCCGGGGGCTTGATATAGATCGTTTTCTTCCCAGCCATATTTAATCCTGCCGCATATCCCTGCTGACGCGCCGGTCCCCACAGACTATCCAGAACAGACCGCCCAGAGGCTGGGTCATAAACCTGCGCCACATCCCCTGCCGCGTAAACATTTGGGTCATCCGTCTGCAAATATTCATTGACCGAAATCCCGCGGTCGATCGCCAACCCAGCCTGCTTCGCCAACTCCACGCGCGGACGAATCCCGATCGCGTACGCGACAAGGTCACACTTTAGCATTTTCCCATTCAACAACCGTACACCGTTTACGCGATTATTTTTTCCTGTGATCTCAATGATCTCTGCATGGCGATGTAAGGTCACGCCTTCCTCGTGCAGACGATGCTCGACGATCTTTGATTCCTGCTCATCAAGGACGTTGCTCCAGTATCGATCGCCGCGAAGCATATAATGGACATTCATTCCTCGTGAGAGCAATCCCTCCGTCAACTCCAGAGCAGTAATACCGCCCCCCACCACGACAGCCGTCTTGCCGCGGCGAGCTTGTTTCAAAATGCGTTTTGCATCTTCCATATGGTCGAGTTTGAGAACACCCTCGAGTGTCGCGCCGGGCACTTCCAGCGGTAATGCCTGCGCGCCGACCGCGATCAATAATCGGTCATACTTCAGGGATTCCTTTCCTTCCACTTCCACAACACGCTCCTCGCGCAAGATATTCTTCACCCGACCGCTTACAAATCGGAAGTTCATCCTACGGTAATCATCTTGAGTGCGAGGAAATAATGCTTTATCGTGCAATTCGCCGGTCAAATAATAGGCGAGCCCGGGGCGAGAATAGAATCCGTAAGGGTCGTCACCAACCATCACGATCTCCACGCTGCCCTCACCCTGCCCTCTCCCATCGGGGGAGGGGAAAACAGAACGGATCGCTTCAATGGCTGCGATGCCCGCAACGCCTGTTCCGATAATTACATACTTCATGGTTTCCCCTTTGCAAATAAATCCGTCTGTTCGAACCGCAGAACCCCGCGCGGGCAACGCGCTACACACTCGCCGCACGTCAGGCACTGGCTGTGGACCACCGGTTCGCCGCGCCAGGCGTGGGCGCGTACATCGATACCTACCGGGCAGTTATAGGTGCAGATTCCGCACTGTATACAACGCGCAGAGTCAGGCACCACCTGTCCCGATGAGAGAACCGTGTGTTTGTCTGCATCCCTTTGAAAAATTCCGAGAATAGCCATGCTCCTAGAAGTCGTCTTGAGGAATAAAATGTTACGGCTTGACATATGATTATAGGCTGATAAATCACGACAAATGTCACGATTAAGTCATAAAAAAACAGAGTTACCTTACGGCAACTCTGTTCGGTTCGCAAAACTTAATCAGTCTTACGAGAGGGGCACCACGTTGGCGGCTTGCAAACCCTTGGGACCTTCCTCGACGGAAAATTCCACTTTCTGTTCGGCTTCCAACTTGCGGTATCCATCGGACTGGATGGCGCTGAAGTGTACGAACACATCCTCGCCATTGTCACGACCGATGAAGCCGTAGCCCTTGGTGGCATTGAACCACTTGACCGTACCAACAAATCGTTCTGACATCTTGCTACTCTCCTACTGAGAAAATTTTATGCCCAGTCGCCTCTGCGCTTTCAAGGCGATCCGGGCACGTGAGCGCAAGATTATCACGCCTGATTTTTCATGTCAAGACCGATCCGAATCTTCTTTCGGATGCTCGCAAATCGCGACGAAAGATGGAACCACGGGGGCGACCACCTCACCTGCGGAATACCTTTTCGGATAACGTTCCGCATCCCCTCCGGACCCTCGAACTGCTCCAACAAAAGGACGCTTCTTCCCAATTCGAACGCCGCGTGCGCGTCCGAGCCGACCGTACCGGGGATATTATGTTTTTCTGCGAAGCGTTTTGCCTCGTGATTGAATTTTGGATTCATACACCGCGAGTTGTATACCTCGATGGCATCCACCATTGGCAGGATTTCCAACAAATCGTCCTCGCGCCAGCCGCCTTCACGAAATCGATCGAACGGATGCGACACGCTGATGAACGCGCCCTGTTCCTTCAACCGCCGGATCGTCTCCTGTGGCGTCAATCCCGCCGGAATTTCCTCTTTCACGAACGCGGCAAGGATTTCCCCGCGCGTCGTGAGAATCTCCTCCCCCACAATGACCCGTTCAGGGTCAAGTTTTTGAGCCGCACGCGCGCCTTCAATCGTATTGTGGTCGGTGACGACGACGCGGTCGATCCCTTTGCGGCGGCACGTTTCCACCAGATCGCGCGGACGCGTCATCGAATCTTTCGAGGCGATGGTGTGACAGTGAAATTCCACGCGGAGCATACGTGAAATTTTACCGCCGTTGGTCGTGGCGAATTGTGGGGTTTTGTTATAAAATTCAACAACATGGGCGACACTCCGTTTTACAGAAGGCCATGGTTCTACATCGCCGGGTGGCTGGTTATCCTTTTGATTGCCTATTTTTGGGATATTTTCAGCCTCGGGGGAATTCGTATCAACGAAGTGCGCATCTTCTTTGATCTTGCCTGCCTCTTCCCCCTCCTGCTCATCTTATGGATGGCATTTTTCTCACAATTCATTCTGCCGGTCCACACGTTCTCTGACCGGTTACAAATCTTCAACCGTTTGATCGCACGCCTGTTCGGCAGCCGCGGACCGGCAATTTTCATCAAGAACGGGATCGAAGAAAAAGAACCGGGAGAGGAAAAAAGAAAGGGACCCGGCGTCCTCTGGCTCGATTCCGCCAGCGCGGCGGTAACGAGGACCGCCACCAAGATCAAGCAGACCCTGGGACCCGGCGTACATTTCATCGACGCGAAGGAAACCATTGCCGGCACTGTGGATCTGCATAGACAATGGCATTCCATTGGACCTAGAGAGGAAGAGGATCCGTTTGCTGATAAGACCGACGATAAAACCGAGGAAAATTACCGGCACATCCAAGACCGGCGTAAACAGGTCAGTGCTTTGACGCGCGACGGTATCGAGGTCGTGCCAAACATAAACATAGTCTTTCGTGTGAATACGGGTTTTCCAAGAGAGGACCAACCGGGTTCGCGCTTCGGATATCGCACCGGCGTAACATCAAAAGACAAGATGAACGAAAACGAAGATAAGGAGGTGATTCGCAATGCAATTCTGGGTGAGGGTGTCAACCCCTATTACGGCGCCGAATCACCACGGCGCCGCATGGCGTGGAATCAATTGCCTACGGCGCTCGCTGTAGATGTATGGCGCGAATACGCCTCCAAGTTCACACTTGAGGAATTATTCACCCCCGGGCAGGAAGTTCCACCTCCACCGCCTCCAAAGATGGAACCCTCCGAGGAAGAAGTCGCGTCGTTGACGCAGGGCACGTATGAAAAGGCAAGTCGCGATCTGTTACAAACCATACTCACGAATATTCTTAGCGCGCTGAATGGGTGGATGTCGCGCCAAATCGCAAAGTTGGAAAAAAAGAACACTTCTGAGCCACTAACAGGCAAATCGCCACAAGCGCCTCCTTCCACGGCATCCAAGGAGAAAACCGAACCAAAAACCGCGTTCGAACTTATAAACGAGATGGTTAAGGCGAGGTTGACTCAACCGGTTGTGGATCACCTAGATGCAACAGGGAAACGTGTTGAGATTCATCCAAAGGTATATTTGCAAGACCCAAGTCCCGAATTCTACCTGTTGAAGAAACGCGGACTCAAAGTGTTGAGTGTGAGCATCAGCAACCCGCGTTTGAATCCGGAGGTTGACAAGGTGCGCATTGGAAAATGGGAAGCCAATTGGGTCGCGAACACAAATCTGGAGAAGGAGCAGAATCAGCGCACGAGAACCCTGTTTGAGGAAGAGGGGCAAGAAGAAGCGGTCAAAAAGTATGCCACATGGTTGAGCCAGACAGTGCTGAGTGACAACCCTGAGAATTTCAAGCAAGCACTTAAGTCATTGTTGAAGCGAACGCGTTCGATCATCATCCGGAACGACGAGTTCCGGCGAAGAATGAGTACTGAATCTAGGGATGTGGATGAAATTCTCCGCTGGATGGAGATCAACGGGCAATGAACGATCCAAAGAAGACCAAAACTGGGTTAAGGAAGGAATGGCATCTGGTCACGGAAAATTTTGTGCGCCTCATTAACGCCTACCTGAACATGATGTTCGACCTTTCGCCCAAAGCCGCAAGTGGGCGCTTTTGGGCATTCGTGATCCTGTTCTTTATAAGCGGCTTCTTGCTCAGCCTCATCAATTATCCATTAACCCTTTGGCTGGCCCGAGTTCAGGATATCTTTTTCTATATCGCTTACTCTGCCTACAGGGCAACTTACGTTGGCGACCCGTTTACGAATCTATTTAACTTTGCTTGGCAAGTCTTCATAGACCCAAAAAACTTGCGTTTCCTGCCGCTACTCCTTGCGCCCTATTTCATCTCGCTACAAGCAGCGGCCATCTATCTGGCAGATATTTTCAACCTCGAGGATGTTTCAATCGCTCGCAAACACATTTTGGAAGTGGCGCTCGGGGGCAACGATGAGACGATTCGCATCTCGAAGGGAGAGATCGCTGAGGAAAGTAGGAATTCCCCGAACATTTTGATCGGCGGACCTGGCAAAGTGATCGTGGATTTGGATTCGGCCGCTCTCTTCGAAAAGCCGGATGGCACCCCCCACGTGATAGGACCGACCAGTCGGGAGCCCGGCGGCAAGGCAACTATTGAAGCATTTGAACGATTCCGTGAAGCCATTAATTTGCGCGACCATTTCATCGAATTGCGGGACTTGGGCGAGAATTCGCGTTCGGTCTCCAGTCGAAGCAGGGATGGCATTCCGATCATCGCAACCGATGTGCGTTTCCTGTTCAGCGTGGATCGCGGTGACAAGAGCTCAACAGTAGAGATTCCTTATCCATTTAGCGAACAGGCAGTTGAAAACATCGTATACAAGCACACATCGAAGGTCACATTAGACCAAGATACGCCGTCCAAGTACGACTTCCGCTGGCTAGATAACATGGTTAGACTGGTTCGGAGGGAACTGGGAAGATTTATGAATCAGCATCGACTCACCGAATACTTTGCCAGTCATGGGATTCCAGAAGTGGATCGCGCGCATAAACGTGAGGACCGGTATATTCGCGAAGCGCGACGGATCGTTCCACCAAGCGAAGAGCCGCCTGAACGGCAAAAGGTTCCGCCGGTACCAAATTTCGTGCCAAGACCCGAAATCACGAACCTCTTCAGCAAATTTGCCGATGAATTCACTAAAAATGCACGTGAGCACGGCGTACTATTGCAATGGATCGGCGTTGGCACATGGAAATCGCCCGTGGAGGAAGTGTTCAGCAAACACATTGAGGCATGGAAGAGCAGGTTGGAAAATGCCGTTGTCGGTAGCGACGAAGCCATCAAAAGAGTTACACTTGAAACATTCCTCAACAGACTGATGCAACTCATCCAGGAGATACCTCTCGGATCGTACCAGCAAGCCCGAATCAATATGCCAACCGAAATTGCGGTCATCCGAACAGTGCTCGGCGACTATCGAAAACAACTCATTCAAGCGAGGGATTTATGGGTGCACAAAGGCGAATCGGCACCAATAGATATTGAAGATGCTATTCGGTTGATTGAGAGGCTTTTATGGCATCCTGTTGGAGGAGAACGCATGTCGGGTCAGAACGCAGAAGCGCCAGACGGTGGCGGTACGGACGGAGGCGGCGATTCTTCAGAGGCTCGTGAGTTCGCTTATAGAGACTTGGTGAATAGACTCGGTGGGGATGAAGCTGCTGCTGACCGCTTGATTGAACACGAAAGGGAAAAATTCCCGCATGACCCGATAGAAAAACTAATTGGGCGCGCAATCGATCGTTTAATTCAGGACAGGCGATAAATTTTCAGCATGGAAGAAATCTACAGATCCCCCGATGTCAACCGCGCAATGCGGGCAAATTTGCCCATCGTCGCACTCGAATCCACCGTCATTACACACGGTTTGCCTCGCCCGCAAAA
>DAOTZF010000325.1:0-2294 GCA_034434415.1 Anaerolineales bacterium
ACGATGGCTGTCGTCTCACCCGATGAGCGCTCCGCCGCTTCGGGCGTGACCGCGATTGCGCGTTCCGTGGGCGCGTCCCTCTCCCCCGCGCTGACGGGCCTGTTCTTCAGCATCCCCGCATTGTTGAGCGCGCCGTTCTTCATCAGCGGCGGATTGAAGATCATCTACGACTTGTTATTGTTTCGGGAATTTCGTGCGACAAAACCACCCGAAGAAACTTCACACCGATAGATCTTCCATTTCCAAAAACGCCTCCACCACGCGTGGATCGAAATGCCTGCCCGCGTCCGCTTTGATGCGTTCGCGTACTTCAGCGTGAGGCAGTCCCTTGCGGTACGGTCGGTCTGACACGAGCGCGTCCCACACATCGATCACCGGGAAGATGCGCGCCGCGAACGGGATTTCCTCCCCTTTAAGTTTCCGCGGGTACCCCGTGCCGTCCCACTTCTCATGATGACAATAGGGGATGTCCAACGCGCGGCGCAGGAATTCGATCGGGTACAACATATCGAACGCGTATTGCGGATGTTTGCGAATCAACTCACGCTCGTCTTCGGTCAGTTCGCCGGGTTTGAGAAGAACGCCGTCTGGGATTGCCATCTTTCCGATATCGTGCAACAGCGCACCGCGGGTGAGGTGCATCAACTCTTCTCCGTTCACGCCGAGGCTCCGTGCGAGCCGCTCGGTCAGGATCGTCACACGCTGGGTATGCCCTTCCGTTTCCTTGTCGCGCAAGTCCAATGCGCGCACCCAGCCTTCCAGCGTGGCTTGATACGCATTTTCCAGGTCTGCATTGGCGGTTGCCAGTTCTTCATTGGTGCGTCTCAAACTCTCGATCAAACGAGCGTTGTCGATCGCCACCGCCGCCTGGTCGGCGAACGCGGAGATCAATTCCTTGTCCTCCTCCTGAAAGACTTCCGTCAGCGCGCGGTTATCCACATAGATGACGCCGATCAGATCGTCCTTGATTTTCAGAGGTGCACACAGTATGGAACGGAAGTGAAAACCCATCACACTCGCCTGCCCGGCAAACCGCGGGTCGTCCTGCGCATTGGTCGTGAGCACGGGCTGGCGCAATTCCACCGCATTCTGCACGACCGTTTTGCTGAACGCGAAATCATCCTTGTCGAGGTCGCTGCGCGCAATACCGCGTGCGACCTGCACCAATAATTCTCCGTCGGACTCGCGCAGCATCAGGAAGCCGCGTTCGGCGCGCATCAACTTGATCAACGAATCCATGACTTCTTCGAGCACTCGCTTCAACCCCAGTGACGAGTTGATCGCCCTCCCGATTCGCATCAACTCGGCAAGCTGGTTCTGCTGGCCCCGCGCATGCGCGGTCACTGTTTGTTCGAGCTTCTCGAGGGTTTGAGCCAGGTTGTTGATCTCTTGGATAGGCGCTGAAAGTTTCGAGTCCCCTGCCGACGAAAGCTTGCCGACGGTACGTATCAAAAGCGAGTACGTATCCTGAAACTGCCGTTGGACGGTATGAAAATCGGTCGCGGATCTTGAGGACATGCCAATCTCCTTTTCAAACGACGACTGCCCAATTTTACACCCACGTTGCGAGGCAGGTATAATCCAGCCGACGGTGACACCGCACTACTCAAATTCGATATTTCACTTCCCGAGGAGAAAGCATGACTGTAGAAAATTATCTGGCAGAGGCAGGCGCATTCGCAACGCTGGCGGGATTGCTGGCGGGGTTTGGGCTCACTGCCGTAATTCAATTCCTCGTCGCCGAGAATAAAAGCCGTCTCGTGACCGCGAGTATCGTCGTTTTTTCGATCTCGACCGTCCTGTTCACGTATTCGTTGATCGTCTCGATACTGGTGTTCGCCGCAACCGCAGAACTGAACGAAGTGCGGACGGAACTGGATGACCTCAGCGTCGGTGGTTTCCTCGTGCTGGTCACTGCGATCTTCGTCTTTCTCGGCGGCATTGGTCTTTCCGGCTGGATACGTTCACGAGCCGCAGGCATAATAACGACCGTTTTCGCGATCCTCACCATGTGCCTGACCGCCTCGGCATTGTGGTCGGTGATCTCGCTGTTCATGTATATTATTATTAGGCAAGAATATTGGATGCATCAGAAAAAATGAAGAAATTTGCTGGCGCTTTATTTTTATTTGGGATACTTGCAATCCTCATTTCCTTATTAGGAGGCAATATACGACCAGGGCAGGTACGCGACATTGGGGCGGCTCAATTCCTTGGTATTGAAATTGGGATCAGCCTCATCTTGATAAGCACAGGTATTGTATTTATGAAGAAAGACGATACCGCTTCGGTAT
>DAOTZF010000326.1:0-1769 GCA_034434415.1 Anaerolineales bacterium
GGGAATCGCGGAAGACGAACGCGCCAGCGGCGGACCCGTCATCGTCAAGATCGACGAGAAGCTGGGGCTGACCAAGGAGAAATACCGCACGATGGTGATCCTGCGAAGCGACGGGACCGCGCTCTACAGCACGAACGACCTAGCGCTCGCTAAACAAAAATTCGAGAAGTACCACGTTGACCGCTCGATCTATGTTGTGGATTTCCGACAGAGCCTGCACTTCCAGCAGGTGTTCAAAATTTTGGAGTTGTGGGGTTTTCCGCAGGCTTCGAAATGCTATCACCTATCCTATGGCTATGTGACCCTGCCGGAAGGCGCGATGTCCTCACGCCGCGGACGGGTAGTGCTGTTCAAAGAAGTGTACGATGAAGCGATCAAGCGCGTGCTGGCGCTGGAAACCGAACGCAGTGGGAACATCCCCGAAAGTGAACGCGCAACGATCGCCGAGCAGGTAGGTTTGGGTGCGCTGGTCTATTCCATGCTTGCTGTGGACAACAACAAGGATATTGTTTTCGACATCGATGAAGCGCTCTCCTTCGATGGACGCACGGGTCCATATATCCAAAACGCGCATGTGAGAGCGAATAGTATTTTGAAAAAAAGTACACATACACCAGCAAGCGCGTCGTTTGATTATGAGTTGACGAAACACGAGATCGAATTGATCGAACTGATCTCGCGCTTTCCACAGACGGTGCAACAAGCCGCAAATGAATATCGTCCGCTGGTGATGGCGCAATACGCGTATGATCTTGCGAACACATTCCATTCGTTTTATCACGCCGTGCCGGTGTTGCAAAACGATGACGATAACGTCAAAAACACAAGATTATCTCTTGTTGCCGCGTCAAAACAGACGATTTCGAACGCATTGAGGCTATTGGACATCAAAGCCCCTGAAGTCATGTAATTCAAGTGTCATACGAAAAACAGGCTGAACGTTATCTTGGCGTTCGGTCTGTTTTGTTTTAAATTCAGAGCATTGATACCCTCATGGTCTCGATTCAGGGAAACGCTTTCTCGTCCCTGCCTGACCATTAATCACCAATCGTCAATCGAAAATCGTAAATCGGAGGAACCATGCCAGTAAAAACCATCATCATGGGCGCGGCGGGACGCGACTTTCACAACTTCAACACCTTCTTCCGCGGCAACAAGGATTACGAGGTGGTCGCCTTCACTGCGACACAGATTCCCGACATATCAGGACGCCTCTTTCCGAAAGAGTTGGCTGGAGACCTCTACCCCGGCGGAATCCCCATCCACGCGGAGGAGGAGCTGGCTGACTTGATTCAGAAGCACAACGTGGAACAGGTTGTTTTTGCATATTCCGATGTGCCACATGAGTACGTGATGCACAAGGCGGTGATGGTCAACGCGGCAGGCGCGGACTTCCGCTTGATGGGCACGCGATACACACAAGTTAAATCGTCCAAGCCGGTCGTGTCGGTCTGCGCGGTGCGGACCGGAGCAGGCAAAAGTCAGACCTCGAGGCGGGTATCGCTCATCCTGCGCGAAATGGGATACGTCACTGCGGCGATCCGTCACCCAATGCCTTACGGGAATCTGATTCGTCAGGAAGTCCAGCGTTTCACCGAATACGAAGACCTCGACGAAGCGGAATGCACCATCGAGGAGCGCGAGGAATACGAGCCGCATCTCGATAACGGCGTGATCGTGTACGCAGGCGTGGACTACGAAAAGATTTTACGAAAAGCGGAACAGGAAGTTGATATCATTTTGTGGGACGGCGGCAACAATGACTTTCC
>DAOTZF010000327.1:0-9333 GCA_034434415.1 Anaerolineales bacterium
ACCCCTGTTTCTCTCGTATAAAATGATGTATACTGTCCCCAGTGCACCCCTGTTTCTCTCGTATAAAATGATGTATACTGTCCCCAGTGCACCCCTGTTTCTCTCGTATAAAATGATGTTCCTTATCTTCATGGGTGCACCCGACTGGTGGGAGTCTGCGCGTTTTCAGGCAGTTTTCCTGGCTTGAAGTTGGTTCAGGTAAAATGGCGTTCTCTCAGCCCGCCCAGCCGCCGGTAACGCAAGCCGTTGGGCAGCTTTCCACCCAAATCTGATTAGCCATTGTAAGAACACTTAGCTTTCACCAATTAACAGAATTTCTCATGTCCCGCCATTCTTTTCTCATGGGTACCTTTGCAGTGATTCTTGCTCTTGCTTGTCCTAGTTGCGTGACAGCATCTATCCCAACAAAACTTCCTCTGACCCCGACGTCCAGCACAGGTCTTCGTCCTAGTTTCACACTTGTTCAGCAGACTAGCATCTTTACTGTCTACGGGATGGAAGCCGATCAACAAGCAGTCAAAGATGTGGCGGCAGCCCTACAGGAGCAGGCACTTCCTATTAATCGTGCTATGGATTATGACTATCGCGACCCTATCACGATTGAGATCTTTCCAGACCAAGACAGTTTGGATCAATATGGAATGAACCCAAACATGCAGGGATATTATGCCTATTCTGGCAATCACCGCATTCAAATGGTCTCACCTCGACAACCAACCGTTCAGCTAGAAGTCGATTACTCACAACGAGTGTTGATCGCGGTCCATGAGTATGTTCATTTGGTCAACAATGCTATTAATCCGAACATGCCCCCTTGGCTAAATGAAGGCGTTGCCATTTACATAGGCCCGCACGCACTTTATGCCTATGTGTGCCAAAATATGTTTCCCTTTGAGCAGATTCCACTCTTTCGTGAGCTGGAACATTCCTACGATTCTGTTCCAGCAGCAGATTTGTTTTCATATGCAGCGGTTGACTTCATAGCACACGAGTACGGTCAAGAGAAGCTGAACCTCTTAATGAGAAATCCTGATAGACTCGAAGATATCTTAGGAATTGAGGAAAGCGATTTCGAGCACCACTGGCAACAATACATGATCCTTCACTACACCGAGCGCTAACATCGAGTTATTGGTGGAGGCAAAAATAAGCACTGCCCAACACCGCGTGCAGCCGACTTGGGGTACGCACCACGTTATTTTGGCTTTTTTCACAGCTTTGAGCTTTTTCCGTTTCGACAGGGAATCCACCCTCCCACCCCAAGCGGCTAACGCCAACCGTTATCCTCCCCTCACCTTCTTCCAATACCTCAACAGCCCGTCCGCGCTCATGCCGATGGGATTGGCGAGTTCGTACACGTTCACCACTTCCTCGCTCAACCCAACAGATTTGCCTTCATCCAAAATCCAGCGCGTGAAACTTGCGCGCAACTCTTCAACGGAAGGATCGCTCTTCATCACCTGTTCCAGCCAGCGCGCGGCGGAGTCGAGTCCTTTTGCCACTCCATTTACTTGCCAATTTACATCTTCATAGATTCCAAAGTGAGTCGGTGCGAGGCGCGCGGGCTTGAGCGTCCGCAATTTGGCGAGGCTTTCCTTCCATCGCTCGATGTGCAATTCAGGCGGCGGCATGGGGACGCGTAAATATTGATAACCGGGGATTCGCACTCCGCCCACGTCGCCGCAAAAGACGATATCTTCAAATGAATAAGCAAAGTGATGTTCCGCGTGACCGGGCGTGTTTAGCGGAATGAATTCCGCATGACCGATCTTAATTACCTCCCCGTCGTTCACCACATGAAGTTTATTTTCAGGCACCGGCAAAAACTCGCCCCACAATGATTGCATTCGATCACCGTAGATGCGCGCAGCGCTGGCGAGCAACTTCTCAGGGTTGAGCATGTGCGGCGCGCCGATGGGATGCACATAAATTTCCGCGCCGTGACTTGCAAGCCAGCCCGCCGCACCGGCATGGTCGAGATGAATGTGCGTGAGCAGGACGTGCGTCACATCACGCGCGGATAACCCCTCCGCCGCGAGACCAGCCTCAAGTGATGAGAGAGTCGAGCCGGGTCCGCTTTCGATTAAGACAACCGCATCCGCACTTCGAATCAAATACGCGGCGATGGCATGCGGGCGTGCTTGAAAATTTAAGTCAAGTGTGACAACACGGGTTTGCGCCATGAAGAGTCCTGTGAATTCATTTGAGAATAAAAACTGGAGAGGGTTACGCCGAGGTCTTCATCGCAATACACACGGCAGACCGGCGTTCTGCGTTCCTCCAGCGAACGCGCCAGATCTTCGTTGGCCACGCGGGAACCGAACGAAAGCGTCATCATCAACACAACAACGGGTCGCAGGTTGCGGCGCTGTAAACCATCCACCGCGACGAGCAGTTCAGGGTAGATCGTAGGCGTGACGAGGATGGCGCTGGAGCCTTGCGGCAACTGTCCCATTTGCGCGGCGATGAGCGCGGGGAGCGTGAACAGACTCTCGGCATGTATGAACGCCAGCGCTTCGAAAATTTTCGCCTCCTGACGCTCGCTTCGTTCCGCAGGGATGACCTTGTACGTGCGCCCCGAGGAGGTGACCAAACCGACGGAGCGACGCCCGTTCAAAAAATAATGCGCCAGCGAGGCGGTCGCGCTGATCGAATATTCGAGCGTGGAAGGTTGTAATTTAAGTTTATGCCGTTTCAGGAGGAACAGATCATCCGTCGGCGGCGCTTCGAATGCTTCCGCGGGTTTTGAAACGTGCGCGCTGCGATATGCATCGAGGAACAGCCACACTTCCGATTGCGGATCCTGTTCGAACTCTTTCACCATCAGCCGGTCGCGGCGGACGCTCGTGCGCCAGTGGATTCGCTTGAGCGGGTCGCCCACCACATATTCGCGCACACCGGACGCATGTGGTGTGACATCCGCCGATTTGCGGCGGATGACCTGTCCGCCGGGGAGCAAGCCCGGAGGTGAAAGAAAGGACGCCACATTGAACAACATCGGCAGGACGACAAGCGAGTCGTTCGCCGGAAAAACTTTGGAGACGCGAAATATGCCGAATGGGTCGCCGGAACTGATGCGTGTCGGTCCGAGCGGGAATCCACCGCGGGCAGTGAGCCAGGTACGTGCAGTGTACGAGCGTTTTTGTTTTGGAGCGATCAATGTGAGCACGCGCGAGCCGCGCGCGAAGGGGATCGTCGTTTCGTTCGCCACCTCCAGCCAGAATTTCAACGTGCGGCTGTTGTTGACGATCTCATAATGTTCCTCGAACACATCGCCGACCGCGGCGCGCAGTGAACGCGCTTTTCGTTCGACGCGAATACCGCGCAACGATGTGACCGCCAGCCACCACGCAAACAGCATGAGCAACAAGCCCATGTAAAACAGGCGCACGTAAAAGACCCGCCCATCCACAAATGCGCCCACCCCGCCCACGATCAGGACGAGAAAAACGAACGTGCGTCCCGCCGTCACTTCGATTTGCCCTTGTCCTTTTCTGCGGACACGCGGTAATCGCCGCCTGGCACCGGCGCGCTTTGCACCACCTCCTGCACAATGCGATCCGCGCTCAACTCGCGCAGACGCGCGGCAGGCGAGACGATGATGCGATGCCCAAGCACAGAGACCGCCAGCGCTTTGATATCGTCCGGCAGGACATGGTCGCGCCCTTTCAAGGCGGCGCGTGCCTGCCCGGCGCGGAACAACGCCAAACTCCCGCGCGGACTCGCGCCGAGATACACATCACCGCTGCTGCGCGTGCGTCCGACCAGGTCGATGATGTATTTTTGCACAGCCGTCGATACAAACACTGCACGGACTTCCTCGATGACCTTCAATAATTCTTTGACCCTCACCACCGATGTCAACGCTTCGATCGGATGTTTGAGCTGTTGCCCGCTGAGCACCTTCATCTCCTCCATCGGGCTGGGATACCCGATGCGAATGCGGAGCAGGAAGCGATCCAACTGCGCCTCGGGTAACGGGAATGTTCCTTCGTATTCGATCGGATTCTGCGTGGCAAGCACCATGAACGGTTTCGGCAACGGATGAGTGACTCCATCCACAGTGATCTGCCGCTCCTCCATGGCTTCGAGCAACGCGGCTTGGGTCTTCGGCGTGGCGCGGTTGACTTCGTCGGCAAGGACGATCTGCCCCATGATGGGTCCCGCGCGGAATTCAAAATTGCGTTTCTGCTGGTTAAAAATGGACACGCCCGTCACGTCGCTGGGGAGCATATCGGGAGTGAACTGGATGCGGTTGAACGTACAATCGAGCGATTTGGCGAGGCTGCGCGCAAGCATGGTCTTGCCCACGCCGGGCACGTCCTCGATGAGCAAGTGTCCCTGGCAGAGCAACCCGATGACAACGAGTTCCAATGCCTGGGTCTTGCCTACGATCACTTTTTCGAGGTTGCCGATGAGGTTCTCGCCAAAGGTTTTGAGGTCGGTCATGAAAGGGGTACCTTTCCCAATGTGGAGGTGGTGAAGCCGCCCTGATTGTACGGGTATTCGATGGCAGGAGCAAGTGAATTTCACCCCTCTATGGAGGGGTGTTGCATTATGTCATTGCGAGGAGATCCAACGGGCTGACGAAGCAATCTCCTCATAACAAGAGATTGCTTCGTGGCGCGAGGCGCCACTCGCAATGACATGATGAATCCGTGTATAATCCGCATCGCCCGTCCCCGTAGCTCAATGGACAGAGTAACAGACTTCGAATCTGGTGGTTGCGCGTTCGACCCGCGCCGGGGACGCCTGAATTTTCACCACAGTTGAACCCGGATGAACACCGAACTGTGGATAAAACCTCCCTTAACCAATCTCTTCAAAATCCTTATAATCTGCGTTCATCTGTGGTGAATAGCAACGATGTAAAGTTGATCTCCATGCTCCTCAACCGCCTCGAGCGGATCTCGGTCGATTCGGTCTGGGCGCATCGGGCCAGCGGGCTACGCGGAAGCCTGCTCCGCATGCTGGAACAATTCGAAGAGGGAACACCACCTGAGCCCGCCGAACTCAAATCAATAATGCGAACGGCATTTCACATCCTGCGTGAAGCGGCTCGGGAGATGAGGTAAGAATTTTCTTCTCGCGCTACTCAAGCATACTGAAAATTCATCGCAGAAATCAAAGATATGCCCGATCTTTACAACCTCTCACCCTCCCAGATCGTCATGTACGTCACTGACTCCTGCGCGGACTGCGTCCGCGTGAAGAGATTTTTCGAAGCGCGGGACATCCCTCACGTCCGCGTGGGACTCGAAGGGGACGAGCAAGCCACCGAGTTCGTGATTCAGGTCAACCGTGGTTTCCGATCCGTACCTACCATCGTCTTCCCGGACGGTTCCGTACTCGTCGAGCCGAGTTGGGAGGAATTGAACGCGAAGTTTTAGATAATGTCGGTGGTTTCGATACGCGCCTTCGGCGCTACTCAACCACCGAATACCAACAGGGGACTATCCTCAACCCGTCAACAGGGATACAATGAGGAAGAGGAGAGAAAATGAAACGATCAATTCCTTACATTCTCATCGCCCTGCTGCTGACTTCATGCAACGGCTGGATCATACAACCCCTGCCGGGCAACCCTCCTACGCCGTTCCTGCCGTCCACACAAGTGCCGAACGTTTTCACCGCCACGCCGGTAGTCATCGGAGTCTTCACAGCATCGCCTACGCCGATCGTCCAAACGCTCACGCCGAGCACAACACCCTTCCCCACTCTTACCGGCTCCGCGACCGTGATCACGCCCACCTTCACAGCCTCGAGCACTTCCACACCTCCCGCATCCACCGCGCCAGCCATCGCGCTTATCGTATTGGGATGCAAAACCAGCGTGGACATCCTGCACGGCATGGGCGAAGTGACAGACGCGTACGTCACTCTCAAGAACACCGGCGGCGCGCAATTGACGAATGTTAAAGTGACTCTCCTTGCGCTCGACCCCGGGCAACAAATCCACCCCGACCAGACAGTGCAGATTCCAGTACTTCCGATCGGGTATCAGGTGACGATGAAACTGACGGCGGACACAACCTATCGCCAGGCGACGCCGATTCAAGTGGAAGTGAACAGTGATCAGGGACTATTCCCGCGGGAAGGCGCCGCCTCCTGTACCGACATTGGGCTGTTCGCCCCTGCCCCCAGTGGACTCAAAACCCCGGTCCCCGCGACACCGTAATATAATATCCGTGACAGTTTTATCGTTGTCACTGGGAAGACAGAGTCGATCGAGTTTCTTTCTCCGATTCTCTGCGAACTCTGTGGCTGATCTGGGAAACGTTACACAATAGGAAAAATTCATGGCAACTGAAAACTTAAACACACTCCGAAACAAGATCGCCATCCTCATCGACGGTGACAATGCACAATCCTCCTTGCTCCCGCAAATGCTGGTCGAGGCGGGCAGGCACGGACAGGTCACCGTCCGCCGCATCTACGGCGATTGGACGACGAACAGCATGAACTCATGGAAAGACACGTTGAACTTCCACGCGTTCCAGCCCATCCAGCAATTCCGCTATACCGTCGGCAAGAACGCCACCGACAGCGCGATGATCATCGACGCAATGGACATCCTGCACTCCGGCGTGGTGGACGGGTTCTGTCTCGTCTCATCCGATAGCGACTACACGCGGCTTGCGACCCGAATCCGTGAACGAGGCACCTTTGTGATGGGCATCGGTGAGAAGAAGACACCCAAGGCATTCGTCAACGCGTGCGATGTGTTCGTGTACACCGAAAACCTCGCCGCGGAAAAGAAAGCCACGCAACAAAAACAATCGCACGCCAAGAAGACGGTAAAGAGCAAGGACGGGAAAGAAGAAGCGGACCCGATGCCGATGTTGAGTCAAGCCTTCGAAATGGCGGTCGGGCAGGACGGTTGGGCTCCGCTCGCAGGGATGGGCAACGCGCTCTACCAACTCGACCCCGGTTTCGACCCACGCACCTACGGTCACAAACAACTCTCAAAGATGATCGCCAGCCTCAAAGACCGATTCGAAATGCGCACGAAGGACATGGAGGGTCAGCAGATCTTTTACGTGAGGATGAAGGAGTAAGGATTTTAATCTTTGGCGACGTTTGGGCGTTTCCCCTAAAGGGGACGATGTAGGCGGTTACCGTCTAAACACTAGTTGCGCGCTAATAAAAGTAGTCAGTGATGGTTTAGGAGGATAACCGATGACAAAGCCTAAAGAGGATGGGTTGGATCGAACCTTGAGGTGGATGACTGAAAACCTCAATGGCGCATATACAGCTAAACATCCTCAAGGACATGCACACGCAGGAGAGCACTGCACTAATTCAGGTACATGCATTATCGTTTGTTGCTATATCAATGCCCTGGGCAAGGTTCTCTTGAAAGGTGGACCTTCTAAGCGCGGACCTGCTGGGTATCGTCGCCGAGACTTTGAGCGCTTTCAAAAATTCCTACAACTCTGTATGAATGATTTCTTGAGCGAGTCGGATTTAATGAACTTAGGACAAACGCCAAAGGGCAAATCTGGCGGCGATGAATGGCTCTATGAAGTCTATCGATGTGGTTTCGTTCATGGTTACCCAGCCAATGTCGCTTGGGGTCGGAACTATAATAGTAAGAAATATTGGTTCGCAAATAAAGGAAGGCCTGCACTAAACATTGATGAGCTTGTCAGAGGATTTCATCGAGGGATGGTGGAATTCCGAAGATTGGCAGATTTAGATACTGATTTGCGATCTAGGTTTATGGAGTATATGGTTGCCGATTGAGAAACTTCTGCGCTTAATGCGCCCAACTAAGCGTTCTCAGAAACAGCTAGGTAGGGATGAGTTGTAAGCCAAATTTGGCGGCTTTACTTCGACAGGATCAGTACAAGTCTTCTCTAGATATTTGAGTTGCTGGTCGCGGTAGCGTTTTTACATACCGTAACGCCTGCGGATCACGCCAGCTATCAGTTTTTCCCCAACCCCTCATACACTTCCACAATCTGCCTCGCAATCTTCTCCCACGCATAATCCTGCGCGTACTCCACAGCGCGAGCGCTCATCGAGTTGTGGAGTTCGCGGTCATTCAACAGCCACGATAATTTCTCACACAATTTTTCTGGCTCCTCTGCGGGAATCGTGAACCCCGTCTCGCCGTCCCTGACCAAATAGGCAAGTCCTCCGACCTCGGAGGCGATGACCGGAGTGCCGCATGCCATGGCTTCGAGCGCCACCATGCCGAACGATTCATAATGCGAGGGCATCACCACCACTTCCGCCGCGGAATAATAATACGGAAGTTTATCCTGATCGCGCACACCCAAAAACACCACCGATTGATCCAACCCAAGCACCTCGCACAAATTTTTCAGGCGCGCCATTTCCGCATTCATCATCTCCGGGCTTGCCGCGGGGTCGCCGCCGATGATCGCCAGATGCACAGGGTGCGATTCTTTTTCCTGCAAACAAGCCATGCCTTCGAGCAGCGTGTCCACTCCCTTGAGCGGTTCGATGCGCCCCACGAACAGGATCATGCGGTCTTCAGATTTCAGACCCACGAACATTTTCGCTTCATCAGAGGGGATCGGGTAAAAATGACTCACATCCACACCCGGTGGGATGACAACCATTTTGGACGCCTCTGCTTTGTAGAGGAATCGCAACTGCGTCAACTCTGCCAGCGTGGCGACGACGATTCGGTCCGCGCGACGGAGGACCTGCCTCTCTCCATCGAGCCGGTACACGCCTTCGCGTTCCGCGTCCGTGCGGGCAATGCGGTTCTTCATCTCTCCCAGGGTGTGGAACATGTGGACGATAGGCGTGTCATTCCACCCGTCCGAAAGTGACGCGGCGGCAATGCCGGACATCCAATAATGGCTGTGGATGATGTCGTAATGAATCCCTTTTTCGCATGTGAACTTTTTGATTCCCTCCACAAATTGAGGGATGTAATTCGCCAGTTCCTGTTTTGGCATCGGATGTTCAGGACCTGCGGGCACGTGGACGACGCGGTTGCCATACCCAAGTTCGTGCAGTACGTGAGGCACATGATCGTCCTGCGAACGCGTGAACACATCCACATGGATGCCCATCTGCCCCAGTTGGCGCGTCAATTCTCGGACATATACATTCATCCCGCCGGTATCCTTGCCGCCCAGTGTAGCCAGCGGACAAGTGTGATAAGAAAGCATCGCAATTCGCAACATGTTGTTTTCCGTCATCCTAGACGAGGTGTAAGGCTTAAAACTTGCGGGAATATTTGGTTTCCTTTATAATCCCCGCCGCTGTAAAAATCGACGCCACCGTAGCTCAGCTGGTAGAGCAGACGATTCGTAATCGTCAGGTCACGAGTTCGAATCTCGTCGGTGGCTC
>DAOTZF010000328.1:0-5770 GCA_034434415.1 Anaerolineales bacterium
GTCTGCTTGCTGGCGGCTTTGGTGATGGCGGGGGCAAGTTCGAGTGTAGGGTTTATGTTTTTCATCGTATCTATGTACGTAGTGGAATCGATCCTGTTTCTTCCCATACTAGCGAAAATATTATTTCGATAATGTTCATCACAATGGTGTCGAATAATCCTTTGACGCCATGATAAGGCTTGCCAATAAAAAATCCCCCAGCCGCTGGGGGAGTCTTCGTTATCCAGGTGGATAGGTTACAGTGTCGGTTATGCGCGTGCCAAAAGATAATGCGTCACTGCATTCACCACTTTGAGACTGGCAAGGATCGCAATAGCGAGCAAAGCCTGTTGATCGTTCGCGATGTAGGGAAGTTTCCAACCGACGAAGACCGCCAGCGTGATGAGCAGGATGAGTCCGCCGAGGAGGTAGCCAACGATCGAAAGCGGGTGAGTCCATTCGCCCGTCGCGGCGACGCGCCCGATTCCACCTTGTGTGCAGATTGCCATGCCGATGAGAACCAGCAGGATGATATCCACGCGGATGTTGGAGAGCAGGGAAATTTTTTTGCCCGTCACACCGATGAAGGTGACTGCGACAGCAAGCAAAACAAGTCCGATAATGGTTGGGGTGATGACTGCGGGTTGTGTAATTGTTTTCATTGATGAATTCCTTTCTTCCAACATGATAAATTTGGACAAACAAAAACTCCCCTGCCAGGAGGGGAGTTTTCACTATCCGAATGGACAGGATGATTTACTTATCGCCGGATCTGCTGACGTTGCCCACGCCGCTGATCTGCTGTGAGACTTGCGGCGAACCATAGTAATTCACCGAGCCCACACCAGAGACATGCGCGTCAAGTTTTTCCTCCACCCACACGGTAGCACTGCCCGCCCCGCTCAGTGCAACGGATGCGGTTTGGCTTTGCAGGTCTTTACCGTTGAAACTCCCGAAGCCACTGATGGAAAGGTCAACCTGATCGGCTGTACCGGACATCGTCACACTCCCGGCACCGCTGAGGTTCACCGTGAGTTGTTTGGTTGTAAGGTCATTAACATCCAAACTGCCGGCTCCGCTTACCGAGATGTCCAGTTCATCCGTTTCGAGACCGTCAATGTTCAATTCGCCCGCGCTCGAAAAGTCCACTTCGTTCAGATCCTTCACAACAATATTGATTTGGACCATCTTCGTCGGGTTGACGTGCTTCCCATTATCGACATCGTAGAAGATCTCGAGTTGCCCATTGCGGACGCGCGTCTGCAGCCCGGGCAGGAGGTTATCCTCCGCTTCGATCCGGAGGGAGGCTGATTCGCCCTGGGTGATCGTCACCCGCGCCGGATAGCTCAACTCGATGCCGGTGAAATCAGCCACAGCGCGAGTTTCGGTGATCACAGTACCGGAGCCCGGTTCACTGGGACCCACATAGAACTCTCCATTCCCGATCATTGAGATCATGGACGGGTGATCCCACCCGAGCCGGGGAGCAAACACGATCGCAAGCACCACACCGATCACGATCACCACATCCATCAATAGGTTGGCATATTGCCAATACGCGCGCAGGATAAGCCCGATGCCCGCCGCGATCAGCACATAGGGCCAGACGTGCGTTAGCGCCCAGAGGTTCGAGGAAGCGATGTTGCCCGATTTGACCAGAAGCCAGATCACACCTGCGGCAATCAGGAACAGGGGACCGAATAATGATTTGGGTTGTGACATGGTTGCCCTTCTTTCAGGATGTTTCGCTGGTCGGTGGTATCGAATCCGTGAGCGCCTCATCCTTTTTGCCGCCGAACAAGCCGGAGCGGCTCAGGATCAGATACGCACCCAACAGGATGAGCAGAACCGGGAACAGGATGTTGCTGAACGACGAGAAGATCATCTCGAAGAACGCGCCAAAGATGATGAACAGGATGAACCCGACCTTCATCACGCGCGCGCCGGAATGCTTCTGACCCGCGTCGCCGGTATACCAGCCCATGATGTATATGCCCACACCCACGAACAAAATGATGAGCGTCCAGAAATAGGACATGGATTCCCAATGGTTTGTGATGTTCTGGAACAGCAACACCAACCCGATACCGCCGATAATACTACCGGGGATGGCAAAACCGGCGGTTTGTTTGCCGCCTGCGAACATTGCCACAAAGAACAGCGCGCCAAATCCGATCACCGTGAAGGGCCACAAGAAGCCCCAATCCACAAAGCGAAAGAACTGGCCTGCCAGAGCCAGGAGACCGAAGGCGATGAGCAATGCACCTCCGACCAGTGCGCCAGCGTTGGAACGATTCGTTTGCATTTTATTTCTCCTTTTCAAATTAAAAGTTTTTCGTCGCCATTCAATTCGCCGCTTGAATCCGCCCGAGCGTCTTCATCATATGAGCCTTTACGCAACAGCGGCGTCAAGGTTGCAATCAGCTCATCCGGTGTCGCACCTTTATGGATAAAGTTTGCCCCCGCCTCTCTGGCTGCGGCTTCATCGTCCGCGTTCACGCTGAGGATGACGATCTTCAAGTGTGGATACGCCTTCTGTAGCAGTCGGCAGGTATCGGGTGCGGGGGAACCGTAGAGTCTCCAATCCAGTAATAGCAGGTCCGGGGAACCACCTGCCAGCGTACTGATCAGAGTCTCCACATCCCCAACTTCAACGATGCCGTTCGTGCCCATTTTGCGGCGAAGCAGAAGGGTGAGCGCCTTGCGTGTTGCAGAGTCAGGGTCGGCGATGATGATGCGAATCATAAAGACCTCGCTTGTAGTGTATATCAAGCGAGGTCTGCGGGTATCTGGCAATGGTATGGTCTTTACCTAGCCAAGTGGATAGTGACCCTCCGAAGGCAGAGGGGCTACGTCAGTTTTTGTTCTATTGCCAATTTGACGGCTTCGACGCGGCTGTCGATGCCCAATTTGTGAAAGATATTCGAAACGTGAAATTTAACCGTGCCCAGACTCACCGCAAGTTTCTGCGCGATCTCGTTGTTGTTGAGTCCCTCGACCATGCATTTCAAAACGTCGCGTTCGCGTTCGGTCAGTTGTTCGCCGGGGATCTGCGGTTGCGCGACCGAGTTTGCCAGCACCTGCGTGGCTTCAGGCGAGAGGGTCATCCTGCCTTCATGCGCCGAACGGATGGCATGCCCCAACTCTTTTGCAGTGATGTTCTTTTGCAAATACCCGATCGCGCCAGCCTGCAACGCGCCCTGCACCATGTTCTGTTCTGCGAAGCTTGTCAACGCAATGACCTTTACCTTCGGATACTTTTGGTGAATCTCGCGCGTGGCAGTGACGCCATCCATGCCCGGCATCATCAAGTCCATCAAGACCACATCCGGTCGGTACAGGGAGACTTTCTGTACAGCTTCCGCCCCGTCTGATGCTTCGCCGACAAGCTTGAGGTCTTTGTTGACCATGAGGAACTTCGACAAGCCGCTTCGCACAACCGTATGGTCGTCCACAAGAAGTACTTTGATGGTCATTCGCGACTCCTTCATAGAACCTTCAGCCTTCGATTCGGGTCTGCAACCCATGTCACTTCCACGCAGGTTCCGGAACCCAATGTACTGTTGATCTGGATGTCCGCGCCGATTGCATCCGCCCGTTCCCGCATGATGCGCATCCCCAGACTCGTCGGCTTTCTGGCGTTCATGTCGAAACCAATGCCGTTATCGCAAACCTCGAAATGGACCGTGGCTGGGGAAAGGTACAGATTCACATCCACCATTGTGGCACGCGCGTATTTGAACACGTTATTCAAGCTTTCCTGCGCGATACGATAGATGGCAACTTGCACCTCGGGCGGCAGTTCGCAATCGCCATCGATGTTCATTGTGATCGGCAGACGCGAGCGACCAATGAAGGCTTCACATAATTGTTTGATGAGGTCGCTCAAGCGCGTCTGCGTCAATGTGGATGGGCGCAATTCCAGCAACAGAGTGCGCATCTCTGCCAACGCGCCGCGCGTTAGTTGGCGCAATTCTTCCGTTGATTTTTTTGCTTCATTGATGTCCATATCCCACAGGTCAGGCAGGACTTCCGCGATCAGGCTCGCGGAGAACAAGGTTTGAGTGACCGCGTCGTGCAAATCACGCGCGAGGCGGTTACGGTCGGCGGTGACAGCCTCACTCGCGGCTTGACGCGCCAGTTCCGTTTCGATCTTCGTGCGGTGTTCAATCTCAGATTGCAGGCGGTGATTGGCTTCCTCCAACTCGTGCGTTCGTTCTTGTACGCGTTGTTGCAGCGTGCGGAGGTAATCTGCTTCCTGCTCCGCGAGCCTTTCCGAGGCGCGTTTCTGATCGTCAATATCCTCGATGATACCCACCAGATAATCAGGGTCGCCGTGCTCATCGCGCACGAGGGAATAATTGACACGCGCCCAAAAAATATGACCATCCTTGTGGCGATAACGCCGTTCCATCACATATGAGTTGCGTTTGCCCTCGATCAGATCGCTGAACCATTCGACATCCATATTCCTGTCTTCGGGGATGGCAAGCGTGCGAGGATCAACCCCCTGCAATTCAGCGAGCTTATAACCGATGATCTTCTCCGTTGTAGCATTGATGGCGATGGGTTTTCGTTCGAGCGTCATCACTGCCACACCCACAGCGACATTCTCGAAGATGGCTTGAAACCGCGCTTCCGATTCGCGCATACGTTCCTGCATCTTCTTCTGCTCATCGATGTCGATCACCATTCCCACGAGATAAAGCGGAGTCCCATCCGCCCCGCGCACAGACGACATGGTCACATGCGCCCAGAACACCTCCCCGTTCTTGCGGATATAACGACGGTCTACCTCATACGAATCACGCTGCCCTGTGATCAATTCGTTGAATAACCGAGTTGCATACGGGTTATCTTCGGGGTGCGTCACATCAGCCGCGCTCATGCCGATCATTTCCTCGCGCGACCAGCCATAAATTCGGCAAATCGCTGGATTCGCGTCGATGATCCTGCGGTCCAACCCCATGACGCCAATCCCAACCGCCGAATGTTCGAACATGGCACGAAACCGGGCTTCCGATTCCTGCAACTCGGTCAACAGATGCGTTTGCAAATTGATGCTCCTCGTGACCTTGCCATTCTAGCACCCTGCCATTCCACGAGGCTACTAACAAGTCTCTTAAATTTATGGATAAACGTAATCCTATTTTTACCCAAAGCGAACAGGCTCGCCCCTTTCCGCTTGTGGATGTTAACGCCGCATCAATTCCCGGACCCGCGGCTGGCTCAAGAACAGGTCGCGGAGTCCCACTTCGCGCAGGGATTCGGCGATCTGCTCCACGATTTTGCGCGCTTCTTCGCGATTCGATTCAACTTCTTCATTTTTTCCAAGTTTCGATTGGACGTCAGCCAAATCCGTAAGGATCACCCAAAGATGAAGGTTGGAATCCGTTTCACGCGCGTGCGAACCGGCTTGGGTCAGAGTGTGAAGCGCTTCATCGAGTCGATTCAGTCCAACTAGCGCGCGTCCCTTCCAGCGCAGGGCTTCGGGAATATCCACACGAGTCAATGGCGTGACTTCATCCAACAGTTCTTCGGCGAGAGCAAGCGCATCGCTGTATCTCTCTTTTGCGGCGGCAAGTTCGATGTTTGCCAGACAAAGAAAAGTGGTGAAGCGCGCATAGGGAATCGAAATCGGCTTGAGAATTTCATTGCCCGCAGTTTCTTCGGCTGATGCGATATCCCCTGTAAGCAAACACATCCGCACTTTTACAGCTTGTGGGAACGCCGCCCATGCTGGTTGATGCATCTGCGCCTGTTGAAGGGCATGGTCGATCAACGCAAAACC
>DAOTZF010000329.1:0-3635 GCA_034434415.1 Anaerolineales bacterium
CGTTTTGATGAGATTGAGGCGGGAGAAATCAAACACGCGTTGCGATTTACAGCGGAGGACACGGCAGGATACATCTGGCCTGCGAGACACCTGACTGCTGACCCAGATGAAAACATACCTCCCCTGGGCGCGCGCTTTCGCTTGAAATCGGATTACGATATTTCAGGGTTCCCGCCTGAAATGCAGATCTTGTTACAGGCATTCAAAACGTACGGAATTGTTTTGGCAGATAACGGCTCGAACTGGTACGTCAGCGGCGCGCCAGACGAACGCTGGGACAACAACATGCTCCACCTGCTCGATGTGTTGACTGGAAATGACTTTGAGGCGGTGGATACTTCCGTGTTGATGGTGGATGTGGATTCGGGTGAAACGAAATAAAATTAACCGCTAAGAGCGCGAAGAACGCTAAGAAAACCTTTTTAATTGGTCATAGTATGCTTTACAGTTCAAACGGTAATGTAAACTCAGGATAAACAATGGCTGAAAAGGTTCAAAAAATCGACGCCAACCAAGACCTGCCTACCAAAGTCAAAAACTGGGTAGAGGAACAAGGCTATTCTCTTGAAATGCGAGTGGCAAAGAAATTTCAGGAGAATGGCTTTCAAGTCTCTCAATTTGAACATTTCATTGACCAAGAATCTCGCTCTGTTAGACCTGTTGATGTTGTAGTGTCGCTTGCTAAAGATATTGGTAATTCTCGTATTGTTATTAAACACTACATAGAATGCAAATACTCTGGAAAAGATAAACCGTGGGTGATTGTAGTCACTTCAGACAAGTTTGATAAACACTCTTTTTTCTCAAGGATATTAAAGGGTCAACATCCCTCAAGTTGGTCGAATATTGAAACTTTACAAGGTAGGGTTGTTGCTAAAATTATCCAAGCGCTGGATAGTAATTTAGGTTTGGATATATTCTCAATTAAGAATCCTGGATATGTTGTCGCCGAATCTCTTACGAATCAAAAAGACCACGCTTATGAAGCAATTATTCAGATAAGCAAAAGCGTTGAAGCCCATGATGCAGAATCAGAAGATACTTATAAACAGACAATGCAAATTCTTGACGACGTAAAAACGGAAGAGATTTATAAACAGATAACACCAACCCTTGACGACTCTGAAATCACAGATAATGCATCAAGGTTTGGTTTATTTATTAGTATTGCCTTTCCAGTCGTTGTGATAAACGGTCAATTATTTGAAAGTTACTTGGGGAATAATAATGAAGTAGAAGTCTCTGAAATTCAAAGTGGCACAGTTTTTGTGCCATACAGACATCGTGAATCTAACCCGCACTCCCAAGTTGTATTAAGCCCTGTAACAGTTGTAACAGAAAAATACTTGGATAATTACGTATCCTTGGTAAAGCAAGGCGTGGAGTCTATGCTGTCTCAAACTGCTGCAATAGTTGATGTAGTGGAAGCTGAAAAGGCTAAGTACAATAAAACAACTCTTGATGGACTTGGTTTTTAGTGGAGCAATTATTTGATGCCTAACAATTTTGTTCCTCGACCATCTCAGCAAAGGATATTGGAATATAACGGTGGGCGGCTGGGTATTGCCGCGGTGCCTGGCGCGGGCAAGACGCACATCCTCTCGGCGTTGGCGGCGCAAATCATTCACAGCGGGGCGCTCGGCGACGATCAGGAAGTGCTCATCGTCACGCTCGTCAACTCGGCGGTGGATAATTTCGAAGCGCGCATCAAACGCTTCTTCGACAACCCGCTCCAGGCGTTGTACAAGTATCGCGTCCGCACACTGCATGGGTTGGCGCATGACATTGTCCGCGAGAAACCTGCGCGCGTGGGGCTCGAGGAGCGTTTCAGCATCATCGACGAGCGTGAGGCGGGCTTCATCCGAAAAGAGGCTGTCAATGCGTGGCTGGCGTCGCATTCGCTGGATGATTATCTCGACCCCGCCCTCGACTCATCCAAACTGGATTGGGTCAAACGTCAGCAACTGCCTGATCTTCTGGACTCCCTCGCCTTAGCCTTTATCCGTTCATCCAAAGATCGCCTCCTGACTCCCGAAAGCCTGCGCGCCAAACTGGATGCTTCTCCTGCGTCTCTGCCTCTCGCCGAACTCGGCTATAGCATTTACGCGGACTATCAGCGCGCCCTCGCCTATCGCGGCGCGGTGGATTTTGATGATTTGATACGATTGGCGTTGACTCTGCTCGAAAGCGACGAAGAATTCCTTGAGCGATTGCGTTATCGCTATCCATTTATTTTGGAAGATGAAGCGCAGGATTCGAGTATGACGCAGGAGAGGATATTGAGTTTGTTATCTGGTGGTCGAGTAGCCGCGAAGCGGCATATCGAGACCACATCTACTGGTTTGAATGTAGCCTCTGGTCTCGATACGTCCCGCGGAGAACGGCGGGACTACTCGACCAGCGAGGTGGGAGGTAACTGGGTCCGCGTCGGCGATCCGAACCAGGCCATCTTCGAGACGTTCACGACGGCCTCGCCTGAACTGTTGCGTGCGTTCATACAAAATAATCCCAGCATCGACATGCCCGAGTCGGGGCGATCACAGCCATCGATTCTTGCGTTGGCGAATCATCTCATTGATTGGGTGATGACCTCGCATCCCGACCCGAATGTGCGGACAGCATTGTCCCTTCCGCATATCGTGCCTGTGCCTGCGGATGACCCGCAACAGAATCCGCCTGATGACCCAGAGGGTATCAAATTCATTAGTAAGAGGTACACGCCCGAAGAAGAATTGGAAGCGGTGGTGAAATCCATCAAGGGATATGTCGATTCGATATGGGATTTCCCTGACGAAGAAAAGCCGACGATTGCGGTGCTTGTGCCGCGTAATGCCCGCGGCGTGGAAGTGGTCAACGCGTTGCGTCAGAAGGGCATCGAGCCGATCGAGTTGATCTCGTCCACGTCTGAGACGCGCGCCGCGGCGGGTTCGTTGAATTATCTGTTGTCGTATCTGGCGGACCCACAATCGGCGCGGAAGTTGTCGAAGGCGTATGAGGTGTTTAGGAGAGACTGGAGACTGGAGACCATGTCGTTGCGAGGGCGAAGCCCGAAGCAATCTCCTGTTGATGAGGAGAATCCCAACGAGGAGGAGATTGCTTCGTCGCAGCGAACGCTCCTCGCAACGACATCGAATCTTTTACGGAAGATGGTTGATGTGGAAAATTTCATCGCGCCACAAAATGCCAACGACTGGTTATCAGCCGTACGTGAGTCAGAAGCGGAGCAAGTCATCCAGGAATTAAGCGCGTTCCGAGTCAATGTCCAGCGATGGTTGAACGCGGTGACTCTGCCCATCGATCAATTGGTGCTCACGCTGGCGCAGGATGTGTTCAGCGAAGCGTCGGATCTGGCGCTGGCGCATAAACTGGCGCTGGTGCTGAGGAAGGCGGCGGACGATCACGCGGATTGGCGCCTGCCTGAGTTGACGTCGGAACTGGCGGTGATCGCGAAGAACGAACGGCGCTTCATCGGGTTCTCGTCGGACGATTCGGGCTTTGACCCCGAACGGCACCGCGGCAAGGTGGTGGTGACGACGATGCACAAGGCGAAGGGACTGGAGTGGGACCGTGTGTATTTGATGTCGGTCAATAATTATGACTTCCCCTCGAACATGCCGAATGACCGTTTTATTTCG
>DAOTZF010000330.1:0-7898 GCA_034434415.1 Anaerolineales bacterium
TCTGCATAGTCGCTGTAACCGCCGATGAATTCGGTGATGCACGAATCCTTTAACTCGAAAATGCGGTTGACGGTTCGGTCAAGGAAATACCGGTCGTGTGAAATGACGAGCACCGTCCCGTTGAAGTCGTCCAGCGCGTTCTCCAATACTTCGGCGGAGGCGATATCGAGATTGTTCGTAGGCTCATCGAGCAAAAGGAAATTCGCTCCTGACAAGACGAGCAAAGCCAGTTGAAGCCGACTCCGTTCGCCGCCGGAGAGCGAGCCGATTTTTTGAGTCGCTTGCCGATAGGTGAACAGGTAGCGGGTCAGGAACGAAACGGCGCGTCCTTCGCTCATGTTTCCGCCGAACCGTACCGCGTCGAGGATTGTTTGATCGAAATCCAACGTTTCATGCTCCTGCGCGTAATACCCGACTTTCACACTCGGTCCAATTTTGATCTCGCCGCTGGTGGGCTGCTCTTTGTCGAGGATCAACCGCAACAGCACGGATTTTCCCGCGCCGTTCGCGCCGATAAGTCTCACGCGCTCGCCATGCCGAATGAGGAAATTGATGTGGCTCAATACCGCGCGTACCCCCTCTCCCTTCGGGAGAGGGCTGGGGTGAGGGTTGAACGTTTTGCTCACCTCCACAAACTCCAACACCTGATTTGACCCGCGCCAACCGTTGAGCGACAAGTCCATTTTGCGGCGTTCGAGCACCGGGCGGTCGATCTTCTCGATGCGTTCGATGCGCGCCTCCATGTTGTGGATGCGAGTTGCGAATTTATCGTTGAACACGACCCATTGCTTGTATCGCTTCAACGCCATCTCCAGCCGCCCGATCTCGCGTTGCTGAATCTGAAACAACTCCTCCTGCCGCGCGAGCCGTTCTTCCTTATCCACAATGTACTCAGTGTAATTCCCTGTGAAGGTTGTGATTCTTCCATCTTCGATCTCGGCAATGTGACTTGCCACCGCGTCGAGGATGTAACGGTCGTGGGAGATTATGACCACCGCGCCTTGATAGTCATTTATCAATTTTTCGAGGTACGCCTTGCCCGGCATATCGAGATGGTTATCGGGTTCGTCCAGCAACAACACGGACGGATTCGCCAATATCAGCCTCGCCAGTCCGATCAACTTTTTCTGCCCTCCGCTCAACGCGCGGACAGGTTTCTCGAAATCAGATTCGGGCAATCCCAGTCCGCGCAAGATTTCACGCACGCGCGATTCGTAGTTCGCGCCGCCGAGCGATTCGAATTCTTCGAGTAATTTGTGTTGGGCATCCAAAGCTCGCTCCAATGCTTTTGAGTTGCCATAGACTTCGGGGTCGCCCAATTTTGACTCGACTCGTTTTAACTCTGCTTCCACCTCTGCCACGCGTGGATTTCCCTCCAGCGTGAGGGATATCGCAGTCCGCTCCGTGTCGAACTCGGGATGTTGCGGCAGGTAGCCCACCGTTACACCTTTGGCGCTGATGACCGTCCCGCCTTTTTCTGGCGTGTGCTCGCCGGTGATCATCTTGAACAATGACGATTTCCCCGCACCGTTCGGTCCGATCAACCCGATGCGTTGGTCGTGCTGAATCTCCCAATTCAGGTCGCGGAAGATGACGTGCGCGCCGAGAATGAGAGTGGCGTTTGAAATTGTGATCGAGATCATGTGTGCTCCGATTGTAATCCGGTGGTCGAGTAGAGCCAGTGCGCTGAGCTGAGCGAATGCGGAGGCGAAGCGTCTAGCTCGTATCGAGACTACCAGTTGCAGAAATATTTCCATATGATGCTGGTCCCGATACGTCCTTCGGGCTATACTCGACCAGCGATTTAGTTTTAAACAAAAACGCCGTGACGCGAGCGCCACGGCGTGATAAACGAAAAATTCGTTCAGGCAACAGGCGCGATTCGAGCAGGTGATGTCGTCTCGAATCCACGCACACCAATGCAAAGGAGGGAATTGCCTGAAGTTTCGTATCGCATGGCGTGGATTATAGCATCCCCTGCTCAATTTGCAAACATTCTGATACAATACCGCCCGCACGTCATGAACTTCGGAAGGCTCGCGCAAGCCCTCGGTCATCACAGGCTGGGGCTTTTTTATCGCCAATTACTATTTACCAATTACCAATCTCTAATCTCTAAATCTCTTTACTCATCCGAAAGCAGAACACCTTATGATCACCGAACGAACCGACCTCCGCAATATCGCCATCATCGCCCACGTGGACCATGGCAAGACCACACTCGTGGACGGACTCCTGCGTCAATCGCACACCTTCCGCGATAACCAGCACGTGGAAGAACGCATAATGGATTCCAACGATCTCGAACGCGAGCGCGGCATTACCATCCTGGCGAAAAACACAGCCATCACGCTCAACGATCCCAACACCGGCAAGCCCATCAAGATCAACATCGTGGATACGCCCGGTCACGCAGACTTCGGCGGCGAGGTCGAACGCGTCATGAACATGGTGGATGGCGTGCTTCTGCTCGTCGATGCCGCGGAAGGTCCGATGCCGCAGACGCGCTTCGTGCTCAAGAAGGCTCTTCAAATGGGGCACAAAGCCATCGTCGTCATCAACAAGGTGGATCGCAAAGATGCCGAACCTTCCCGTGTGCTCAATGAAACTTTCGACTTGTTCATCGAGCTCGGCGCGACGGAGGAGCAGGCGGACTTCCCCGTCGTTTACGCACAGGCGACCGCGGGAAGAGCGGGTCTTTCTCCGGAACTTGGACCTGATCTCCAACCCCTCTTCGATGTCATCCTCAAACACATCCCCGCGCCCAACGTGGACGCGGACGCGCCGTTGCAACTGCTCGTCACCATGCTTGGCTATGACGATTACCGCGGCGTCACCGCCATCGGCCGCGTCTTTGCCGGGAGAATCAAGGCTGGGCAACGCCTCGCGCGAATAACTGTGGCTGGGCTCACCCTTCCTGAATCTGCCAAGTATCTATACACCTTTCAAGGGCTGAACAAGATCGAAATCGAAGAAGCCAGCGCCGGCGATATTGTCTCGCTAGCGGGACTCGAGGGAATCGGCATCGGCGAAACGCTTGCCGATCCGGCGAATCCCATCGCATTGCCGACCATCAAGGTGGAAGAACCAACGGTCCGCATGACGTTTGGCGTGAACACTTCTCCGTTTTCAGGCAAGGAGGGGAAGTACGGCACCTCCCGCAATTTGCGCGAGCGGCTTTTCGAAGAATTGCGTACAAATGTCGCGCTTCGCGTGGAAGAGACTGACTCCGCGGAAAATTTCCTGGTTTCTGGCCGCGGCGAACTTCACCTCGGTATCCTCATCGAGACGATGCGCCGCGAGGGGTACGAGTTTCAGGTTTCGCGCCCTGAGGTCATCTTTCACAAAGCGGATGATGGCGCGTTGCTCGAACCTTTTGAAGAAGTGCATATCGAAACAAGTAATGAAACTGTCGGCGTGGTAGTGGAAATGCTCGGGTCGCGCCGCGGCAAGATGATGGATATGCAAGCCTCCGGCGAGGGCACGACGCGCATGGTGTTCATCGTGCCGACGCGAGGCTTGCTTGGCTTTCGCTATCAGTTCCTCACCTCCACGCGCGGGGCGGGCGTGATGCATACGATCTTCCATGGCTATGATGAAATGGCGGGCGCGATGGCGACGCGCTCAAACGGCTCGATCGTGGCGTGGGAAGCAGGTTCGACGACCGCCTACGCGTTGAAATCCGCCGAGGACCGCGGCACGTTGTTTGTGGGTCCGGGTGTGGAGGTCTACGAGGGTATGGTTGTGGGAGAGAATTCGCGCTCCGGCGATATGCCGATCAATGTGTGCAAGAAGAAACACCTGACGAATATCCGCTCGGCGCGCGGGGATATGGAGATCCGCCTCACGCCGCCGCGGCAAATGTCGCTCGATGAAGCAATCGAATATCTGGCTGATGACGAACTGCTTGAAGTGACGCCTGAGTCCTATCGCATCCGCAAGCGCATCCTCGACACCGAAGAGCGCGGTAAACAAACCAAAAAAGCGAAAGAGTTGGTTGGGGAATAAGTCAACATTATTAACCCCAAACGTAAGGATTCAGCCACGGATTACACAGATTCTCGCGGATTTTGAATTAAGGATTGCCCGATGAGCTGATCATAAAGCCAACCCAGTTTGACCGGGTTGGCTTTTTTCGTGGAAATTCGTGAAACTTGTGCTGAGCCTGTCGAAGTATCTGTGGCTAAAGGCTCGTTAGATTAAATTCGGGGTGAGTCATGTTGTTTTTATGGGCAGGAAAATGAACTGGTCGTATCGCTCGCGGTCCCCGTTGAATTGTACGCATCCAAACGATAATTGACATTTTCACCGGAGTTGACCGCAAATTTATCGATGTACGATGTGGTGTTCGCCGGAAGTTCGGAGATCAACTCCCCGTCGCGATAGAGGCGAAAACCGATTTCGTTGCCGGACTTATCCGACCATTTCAGCGTTACGGTCAAATCGTTGTTGACGCCGTTGAACTCGCACAAATAATCCCAACTCTGGAACGAGGGCGCGTTCGGTGGCGCCAGAGTGGAGGTGGGCGGCGGCGTGACACTCGAGACCACCCAGTAACTGCCGCTGACCTGCACATATTCCCCCCACAACCAGCAATTGCCGGTTGGGCTTTTGTCTGATTTCACGAGCCAATAATTTTCGATTTCGTACCGCCCGAGGATTTCAAGTTTTTCATTAGGCAAATAAGTGAACACCACTTCATAATCCTGTCCGGGACCGGTGCGGCAATTGGTTTGCTCGAGCACGGTTAGCATCGGCGTTGAAAACGTTGGTGTGATCGTCGCGGTCGCGCCAGGGGTTGGTGTCCCAGATGGAGGAGTTGAATTTGGGGTTTTTGAAAATGTCGCGGTGATGGGAACATCTGCGCCGTTTTCATTCCCTGCTTGCAGTGTTGCGGCGACGATCGTCGCGGCTTGATCGTCCACGGAAAGGGGTTGCGCGCTTGGAAGATTGCAAGCGGGTATCGCTGCAAGCAAGATTAGAACAGTAAGTTGTATCTTCGGAGTTAGGTTCATGAGTGCTTATGAAGAAATCGGAAGTCGGTGAGACTTCCGATTTCTGTTTACTCTCCGCTTCCTTCCATCCACGTGGACTGGTATTCAGGTTTCTCGTATTCGAGCGCTTCTTTTGTGAGGTGCAACGGGTAAAAAGTATCCACCATCACGGCGAGTTCCTGCGTTTCTTTTTTACCGATGCTGGCTTCGGTCATGCCGGGTTGCGGACCGTGCGGCAAACCGTACGGATGCATGGAGATGTCGCAACGGTCGATGCCTTTGCGCGACATGAAGTTGCCCTCGGCGTAGTAGATCACTTCATCTGAATTAACGTTCGAGTGATTGTACGGTGCGGGAATCGCTTCGGGGTGATAGTCGAACAGGCGCGGCACGAAGGAGCAGACAACGAAGTTATGCCCATCAAAGGTTTGATGTGCCGGGGGCGGCTGGTGCACGCGTCCTGTGATCGGTTCGAAGTCTTCGATGTTGAAGATCCACGGGTAGAGATAGCCGTCCCAGCCGACGACATCGAACGGGTGGTAATCCAGAATGTGTTTGCTCAATCGATCGCGGACTTTCACACGCACTTCGAATTCGCCGCGCTCGGTGTGTGTTTCAAGTTCATCGGGAACGCGGATGTCGCGTTCGCAATACGGCGCGTGTTCGAGCATCTGACCGAAATTGTTGCGGTAACGCTTTGGCGGCTCGATCTGCGAAGGGTTCTCAATGGTAAAGAAGCGCGCCTCGCTCCCGTCGATTTGCATTTGCCATGTCGTCCCGAACGGGATGACGATGTAATCACCTTTTCGGAATTTGAGATTGCCGAATTGCGATTTCAACACACCGCTCCCCTCGTGCACCCACCAGGTTTCATAGGATTGCGCGTTGCGATAGAAATAATCCATGCTCTTCGAGGCGCGCGCTACACCGAGGATGACGTCGCGGTTGGCGAGCAGAGGAATCCGCGCGGTGACCGGGTCGCCGCCGAGCGGCGCGTCGGCGGTTTTGAACGCGCGGTGCCGAATAGGACCAAACTCCACGGTTTCTGGTAATCGCGAGCCGAGGTCTTCGGTGTGTTTGACGCGAGGCGGGATGAAGTTGTGATACAGAATGGATTGCAGGGACGAGAATCCCTCCAATCCCATCAACTCTTCGCGATACAATTCGCCGTTTTGTTTTCTGAATTGCGTGTGTCGTTTGTGGGGGATCTGTCCGAGTTTGTGATAAAAGGGCATGATATCTCCGTGAAGGTTTGAAGGTTGGCACGTTTCAACGTTTAAACCTGCCAACGTTCAAACGATTAACCAACCGTGTTTCGTAGAATTCCGATTCGCTCAACTTCGAGTTCAACCGCATCGCCGTGATTCAACCACGGACCTTGAAACTTTGTCAGTTCGAGCAAACAGCCTGTGCCGACTGTGCCCGAACCGATCACATCGCCGGGATAAAGCATGACCGAGTCGGATGCGCGGGCGATGATGTCGCCGAACGACCAGTGCATGTCTTTCCAGTTGCCTCTGGATAATTCCACCCCATTGACGCGCGCCACCATTTCGAGATCGTACACGCCCGGTCTTCCCGTCGCTTTGTCGGCAAGCGCGTCATGCGTGACGATGACCGGTCCAAAAGCGGAGGCGAAGTCCTTGCCTTTGGCGGGACCCAGCCCGACGAGCATCTCTTTACGCTGGACATCTCGCGCTGACCAGTCATTGAAAATGGTGTAGCCAAATATATGTTTCTCGGCGTCTTCGGCTTTGATGTTCATCCCGCCTTTGCCGATGATCGCGGCGATTTCCAATTCGTAATCCATTGCTTGTGTGTAATGCGGATAAGGTATCGTATCCTCGTGACCGAAAGCAGTATTCGGGTTCGTGAAATAGAAAACGGGGAATTGATACCATTCCTCCGGCACCTCGCGTCCGCGGTTCTTGTTGGCGGTTTTCACGTGCTGTTCGAAGGCGTATCCATCGCGCAGGGTGTTGGGCTTGAGCGGCGAGAGGAATTTGACTTCATCAGACGACAATGATTCCTTCGCAGCTTTTTTCGCGGCGGCTTCTGCTCCTACCGCAATAACGGCGAGCATGTCCGCGTAGGGCAGGGTGTGGATGCGATCCTCCACGAGGATGGCAGGCTGGGTCGTCGCGCGAAGCGTGCTGACGGTGGCGAATCGCATTAGAGGTTGCCTCGTCGTTCCTGTTCCAATTCGATCGATTCAAACAAGGCTTTGAAGTTGCCTTTGCCAAATCCCTGTGAGCCGTGGCGTTGGATGACCTCGATGAACATCGTCGGGCGGTCCTGGATCGGGCGCGTAAAGATCTGCAAGAGATAACCCTCATCGTCGCGGTCAACAAGGATGCCGAGATCATGGATGGCTTTCATATCCTCCTTGATCTTGCCGACCCGTTCGGGGAGCAATTCGTAATATGTATCGGGCACACGCAGGAATTCAACACCGTTACTGCGGAGGTGTTCAACGGTTTGCAGGATGTTGCCTGTGATGATGGCGATGTGTTGCACACCCGGCGAGAGATAGTAATCGAGGTACTCCTCAATTTGGCTTTTGCGTTTACCTTCCGCAGGTTCGTTGATGGGGAATTTGACGCGCCCGTTGCCGTTCTGCATTACTTTCGACATCAGTGCGGAATATTCCGTCGAGATGTCTTTGTCGTCGAAATGCAGTAACTGACGGAAGCCCATCACCTGATGATAGAAATTCACCCAGTGATTCATCTTGCCGAGTTGCACGTTGCCGACCATGTGATCCACAGCGGCGAGACCGGTCGATTCGGCTTCGTATTTGATTGGTTTATACGTGGGAGCGAACGCGCCTTTGTAATCGGCGCGGTCGACGAACACATGCAGGGTTTCGCCGTAGGTGTAGATCGCCGACGTGCGATAGATGCC
>DAOTZF010000331.1:0-1736 GCA_034434415.1 Anaerolineales bacterium
TTGCCGCGCGAATCCAAGATTTCAAGCGCAGAAATACTTTCGATGATGGTGTCCATTTGCCTCTCCAAGTGTGATAATGGTCGCAAGTATAATCCACTTTACCCGAACGACGACGCACTCGACAGCGTGCCTTTGTTGTTTTCAACCTTGTAACTTTTTGGTAAATATCAGCACTTGTCTAACTGTTATTTTTCCTTATAATCATGCATTAAACCCGAATCGACCAACTAATTTACCCTTGGAGGATACATGAAATCTCGCTTTAGTTTATCAGCGCGATTGCTTTTCATCGTTATATTGTTGCTCACATCGGCTGCCGCGGCGCCGTACAAGAGAACGCTTCAAACCCCCATGGAAGACCTGCTGGACGCGCTCGGTGGGTACGAGTGCTTCGAAGGCAGTGCCTTTACCTGCGTGACCTTCGAGGTCCCGCTGGATCACTTTACTCCGTCTGATACGCGCACTCTCGAAGTGACTTTTGCAGTCCTTCCAGCGGCTGGAGCTCGCAAAGGAATGTTCGTCACCGCCACGGGTGGTCCCGGTTATTCCGGCATTTCCTCCGCGGATTATTACCTGCCCGGTTTCGGCGACGATATTTTGAACGCCTTCGATATCGTGTTCTTCGACCAGCGCGGTCTGCTGTATTCGGGCGACCAAAACTGCCCGTTGGCAGGAAGCGCTTTCTATCAGAAGGATGCACGTGGCAAAACGCCGGCCCAGGAAGCCGCGCTCAAGCAGTCTGCCAGCGCCTTCAGCACGGATTGTGTCGCGGAAGTGAGCGACCCCAGCCTCCTGCCATATCTCGGAACGAAACAGGCAGTCGAGGATCTTGAAATTTTCCGCCAACTGCTTGGGGATGAGAAGTTCTGGTTATATGGCGAAAGCTATGGAACGCAATACGCGCAGACCTATGCCGCTGTGCACAGTGACCATCTCGCCGGCCTCATTCTCGACGGAACCGTTGACCTCACTCTGGATGGTTTTGGATACTACACCCAGCAGGCGCAGGCGTTCAGTGACGTGCTCACCGATTCCCTTTCCGCCTGCAATGACGATGAAGCCTGCCGCAGGGATATGCTTGGGGACGCAGTCCGGGCGTATGACACGCTTGCCAAAGTTTTGGAAAAGGGACCCGTCAAATTCAAATTCCCGCTTGCCAATGGGAAAACCGCCAACCGCACATTCACGTTTACCAACCTTGAATTTGTTGCGGCGAGCCAGATGTACAACGAGTCGGACCGCATGATGTTTATCCGCTCCCTGGCTGCCGCAGCCTCCAAGTTGGATATGATTCCGCTCGCACGCCTCCTGTACCTGGACCTTGGGCTTGACCCGCAAACTCTCGATGTGATCCTCGACCCAACCTATTCCGAGGCAGTGTACTACGGAGTGGAATGTCAGGATTATGGTTACCCGGGTGGTTCACCGAACGATAAGGCGAATAATTATCTTGCCGCAGTTGACTCGTTCGAATTTTCCATCCCGCGGCTCGCGTCGCTCATTTATGCGGATTTGCCGTGCGCCTATTGGCCCAACGCCACCACCGACTTGACTCGCCCGGATTATCTGCTTGCCGACGGTGTTCCAACACTGGTACTTGGCTCCACTGCCGACCCGGCCACTCCGTACGGCAACGGCGTCAGTGTCTATGAAAATCTGGCGGATGGATACCTCATCACACAGGAATTTGGTCCTCATGTGATCTTCGGGCGCGGCAATGCCTGCCCGGATGAACT
>DAOTZF010000332.1:0-1940 GCA_034434415.1 Anaerolineales bacterium
GCCTCTTTATTTACGCGTGCCGACGAAGTGGAGACCGCCTGGGGACTCGTTGACCCGATCCTCGAAGCGTGGAACGCGACGAGTCAGCCGCTTGCCGCGTACGATGTCGGCTCGTGGGGTCCCGCCAAAGCGGACGCGCTGTTGGCACGCGACGGAAGAACCTGGTCCATGTGGGATGCGAGGAAGGAATAAAACAACATCAGAGATTCTGCATATTTCTGATGTTTCATTTTGAGGATATTTATCTCTGTCAAAATTGTCTCAGGTGCCGAAAGGCGGTAGACACATCGCTATTGCCACGCCGGGGTTATATTGAGTGGTCATAATCAACTCATGACCGTAAAAAACGCAGTGATGACACAAACCCAACCCACCTTCCTCCAACAAAACCAGAAGGCGATTATTATCACGCTTCTTGGCTTGCTACTACTCTGGTGGGCGCGCGCGCCAATCCTAAATTTTCTACGCTGGATCGTGGACCGTGACGCAGTGGCGGAGTACATGGTCAGTTATGGGGATTGGGCAATGCTCGTGTACCTCTCCCTGCTCGTTTTGCAAGTGATCATCGCGTTGATCCCCGGGCAGGCGCTCGTCTTCGCCGCGGGGTACATCTTCGGGTTCATCCCCACCCTGCTGGTGACGATTCCAGTGGCTGTGTTGAGCAGTCAACTTGCGTTTCTGCTTGCCCGTCGATTCGGAAAACCCATCGCCTACCGTCTCGCCTCACAGAAAGCCATCGACCGTTGGGAAGGAATGTCGCGCAATCAAGGAATTGCTTTTTATTTTCTAGCCTTCAACTTGCCCATCTTCCCCTCCGATGCGATGTGCTACGTCGCCGGGCTCGGCATGATCAGCGGCGTGCGCTTCCTGCTTGCAAATTTTCTCGGGCGTTTCGTTTCGACGATCTTCACGGTCACGGTCAGCGCGTACGGATTCGACCTCCCCGGCTGGTTCTGGCTGGCGGCTATCGCGGTGATTCTGATTCTATACTTCAGTTGGGTAATGTATGCTCGAAAGCACAAACTCAACCTGAAAAGGGAACACTAAACATTCAAGTTCGCGGTCGGTAAAAAGCGCGGCTGTCTACGGAACTGTGTCGCCTGCTCGAACGCGTACGCAAGGCGGATGAGGGTCGGTTCCTGCCACGCGGTCGAAAAGAACGAAATTCCCACCGGCAAACCAAATATATATCCCGCGGGAACCGTGATGTGCGGGTATCCCGCCACCGCCGCGGGCGATGTGGACTGCATATCCCAATTCGGTGCGTCGCCGTTCGCAAGGTCGATAACCCATGCGGGTCCGCCTGAAGGCACAACGATGGCATCGAGTTTGTATTTGCGGATCGTCGCGTCGATTCCCTGTTTACGAGAGAGTCGCAGGTTCTTCGCCAGCGCGGCTTTGTATTTTCGTTCTTTCAATGAACCCCTCTCCTGCGCCATCGTCATGTGTTCCTGACCAAAATAAGGCATCACCTTGTCGTCGTTTTCCTCGTTGAAGCGGATCACATCCTCCATCGAGTGCACGTACACTCTGTCGTCCAGCGATTTCAAATACGTGTTCAAATCGGCTTTGAATTCATAATGCAAAACTTCCATCTCGCTTTCACTGAACTTGTTGAAATTCTTCACGTCCGCCGGATCAACGATGACCGCTCCCAATTGTTTCATCGCTTCGATGCAGGTTTCAAAAATCTTCAAAATGCGCGGGTTCGACCCTGCCATGTTTCGCGCAACGCCGATCCGCGCGCCTTTGAGTCCGTTCAGGTCGAGAAATTTGAGATAACTGGACAAACCCCGCTTCCTGCTCAGACGTGTGGCTGAATCGCCAGGGTCGACTCCGGTCATCGCCCCAAGCAGTATCGCGGCGTCAGCGACCGTTCGTGTCATCGGTCCCGCTGTATCCTGGCTATGCGCGATGGGAATGATCCCGCTTCGACTCAG
>DAOTZF010000333.1:0-4301 GCA_034434415.1 Anaerolineales bacterium
ACTTCGTGCCCGCGCCGCTCAAGCCGCGCAGGAAGGTTTCCGTCAGCGGGGAGGAGCAATCGCGCTGAGATGGGTCAATGTCGGCATCCTCGCCATCGCTTTGCAGCGCTGCGTCCATCCGCCCATATTGACGCAGCAAGCGCTCGAAGCCGTCCAACACGATCAGGATGTTCGTCCCGCGCATCGCTTCCAGCAGATCATTGACCTGCTGCCGCGCGGACTCTTTGACCTCCACGCCGAGATGTTTCAGGGTTTCAGCCAGAAAACTCTCAAAGCCCGATTCCTTTTCATAGAACGACCACCAGACCGCCGTTTGCCATTGCCCACGATCCACGCGGTTGAACCACGTCCATGCCAGTGCAGATTTGCCAAATCCGCCCAAGGCACGAAGCATCAGCAGGTTATCTTTGTCATTATTCAACCAAGCATTGAGCATGTTGAGTTCATCGGCTCGTCCAGTGAATGATTCCAAATCGCCGTAACGATGTCCGAAGAACCAACCTGTGTTGAGTTGTCCTTTGGCTTTTTCCACCGCTGATGGTCGGGTGGCTTGTAAATTTTCCACTAATTTCAACAATTGATCAACTTTTTCCCCAGTTTTCAATACCTCGCGCCCAATTATCATCAATGTCTGTTTTTCGATGGGCAATAACGCGCTCCGCAAAGAGGACATGAACGCGTTGACTGCATTATCCACTTGCGCTGATGAAAGTCTCTGCCAATTCAGCGCAATGGATTCGCGCAAAGCAATTTCAAGTTTGGTTTCGTCGGGAGATTTGGGTAATTCTTCAATGGCAGAAAGAACAGCAGGCAAATCATGGATGGGCAACATCACCATCCATTGCTCCACTTCATCGTCATTCACTTTGCCGCGAAATAGTTCGCGTGCCGTCCCCGAGGCTTTTTCGATTTCCGCAATCGTGGATGTTTCGCCCAGCCACGCGTCAAGTTTATCCCCACCAATCTCCGCGAGTTCTTCGCCGATGACTCCCAGCGTCTCTTCACCCACCAGTTTCTTCACCTGGTGTTTGAGAAGTGCAGTCCCGATTTTGACGAACGCGTTGTCTGCCATGCCTGCCTGCCCTTGTGATGAAAGAAAACCGTCCCCGCAATTATACGGTTAAAACAAAACGGACGGGTTGTTCCCGTCCGTGCAGGTCACGGTCTGAACGAATCCAGTCCGCCGTTTTGTGCGAACCACAGCGCGTTCGCGAACCACATGGTGGCAAGACACAAAAGCGGCGGCGCGAACGAAAGCCCCGAAAGCACAGCCGCAAGGCGGTTCTTCCGTCTTCTGTACGCGATCCACGCGGCGATGACCAGAATGATCGGAATGATCGGGTACGACCATACCGCGATCACGAACGTCCACGCTTCGGGTGTGGAGCCCTGGTCGAACGCCATGACGGAGAGTCCTGCCATGAGTAGCCATGGAACAAGCGACACGACTGCCAGAATTTGAGAGACGATCATCCAGATCAGCAAACCAGTGCGTTTGGGGGCGGCTTCGTTCACGGGTAATTTCTCCTCTTGGTTGAAAAATCGTTTCGATTTTATCATCCTATCGATTCGCGGTGATTACCCGTAATGCGAATCCCCGCATGAAATACTACGGTGACAACTTGTCGTATTGAAATAGCCGTTCATTTCCCCGGCGTGAACTCGATCAACTCCACGATGCTTTGCATTGGTACACTGAATTCCTGTGTGCCTGTCCGCAGGGATGCAGACTCAAGTTCCGTGCGGACGAGTCCCACATAAGGCTCATACCATTGCGTTGTGAACAATGTCAGGTGTCCGCCTGCGCCGCCGGTGGGGAGGGTTACGGTCACGGTCAGGCTGAATGTGTGTGAAACCTTGATGGCTTGCGAGAACTCCCCGGCAGGGACGGTCACGGGCTCGCGCGTCCCATCCATTTCGAAGGATAAAAATATCGGGCTCGATTCCAATACGGTCAGGTCCGAGCCTCCGATGGGATTCTTGATGTAGGCAACGTCCTCGGTCAGGTATTCCGCTTCCCAATTCAGCATCCAGTCGTTGTCGGCAAACGTTTGGTGTGCAGGTGCGTAGTATCCGTGATCGTGATAGGTGTTGAATAACTTGTTCAGGTAATCCGTGAATAACATGTCCATCATAAAGAGCGGAAAATTATCGATGGCTCCGTCGATGCAGACCACCTGTTCCTGAACCGATCCTTCCCCGTCGCCAAATTCGACCAGCATGACGATGTTGCGCGAATCCTGCCTGTCCACTGCCTTGAGGTTGTACAATTTCTCCCCGTTCGGCGTGGTGACGAGATACCTCCATTCGTTGCCGATCACCATTGGCACAAGCGGATTGTCACATGGTCCGTTGGGGACAGGAGTTGGTGAAGGAGTGAGCGTGGGAGTTGGTGTGACGGTGGGTATGAGAGTTGCGGTCAACGATGGTGTTGGCGGCAGGCTGGCTGACGGCGCGCAGGCTGTTAAAATCAGGACAATGAATATAACCATTGTATTTTTCATTTCGATCTCCTCACTTGCAAAGGGAAAGGCACGTTCACTGTAGCACCAACTGTTCTCTTTGCGCAGTGAAGAACGTCCTAAATATGATACGATTCCCCGCATGAACTTCTCGCACATCACCGACGATCTTTTTGTCGGCACCACGCCCTCGGTGGGCGAATACGATCAACTTCGCGAACTCGGCGTGCGGCTCGTTATTAACATGCGGTTCTCGCAAAAGCCCGAACCCGACCCGCATCATCCGCCCATCAAACTATTATGGTTGCAGAGCATAGACAGTCCCTTCTTCCCACTCTCAGTTTCCAAACTGGTTTTCGGCGCGCAAGCTGCCATTGCAACGATCCACGCTGGCGGCAAGGTCTATGCTCATTGCGCCTATGGGCGTCACCGCGGACCGGCAATGGGCGCGTGCATCTTAATTGCGCAGGGGTACGATCCGCACGACGCGATGCAGCTCATCAAGGATCGCCGCGCCTTTGCCGACCCGTTTGCGTGGTACATCCGTCCGCGCATTTTGAAATTTGCACAAGAATGGAACGAGGGGCGATAAAATCTGCCACAGAGTCACAGAGTTCGCGGAGAAAACAAAAATAAATCTCTGTGCTCTCTGGTCTCTGTGGCGAAAATCATTGGATTTGAATTTCAGCCCCTCGACTCGACACCCCTGGACGAAATATCCGCGCCTCGAGTCCCGCCGCCTCGAACGCACGCTTCATGGACTCACCGATGGTTGCCTCGCCCGTGGAGAACGCGATTACACTTGGTCCCGCTCCTGATAGCGCGACCGCGCTTGCCCCCGCCTCTTTTGCCGCGTTCATTGCTTGCATCGCCCCCGGAATCAACTTCAACCGATACGGCTGATGCAGTTTGTCGGTCATTGCCTTGCCGAGCAGTTCCAAATCCCCTGTGCGAAACGCCTCGACAACCAACGCCGTTCGTGAAATATTATGCACCGCGTTCTTCATCGAGATTTTCTTCGGCAAAGCCGCGCGTGCTTGTTTGGTGGGGAGGTAGAAACCGGGTAATACGATTGTAACGTGCATGTTCATCCCAACGGGAATTTGCTGCGCGATGACCTTTCCCTGCTCCATCGTCGACACAACCAATCCTCCCAGCATCGCAGGCGCGACGTTATCCGGGTGTCCCTCCATTTCACATGCCAGATTCAAAATCTCTTCGCGCGAAAATGGATTCTCCAGCAACGCGTTCCCCGCGAGCAACCCCGTCACGATCGCCGCGGATGACGATCCCATCCCCGACGATAACGGGATCTGATTCACGCACTCCGCATGGAACGGTGGCACTGGCTTCCCCGCGCGTTCCGCCAGTCTATGTGCCGCACGCGTGATGAGATTGTTTTTTCCCGGTGCGAGTCTGCCCGCGCCTTCGCCGCTAACCTTCACCGAAAATTCCTCTGCAGACACGATAGTCGTCTCATTCCACAGATCCAACGCAAGACCGAGAGCGTCGAACCCGGGTCCGAGGTTGGCAGATGTGGCGGGGACTTTGAGTTGAAAATTCATAAATATTTAACACGAAGGACACAAAGTACACAAAGGGAAAATCTCTAGGAAGGCTTTTCGCTCGTCATTTGTCCAACCTTAGTGACCTTCGTGCCCTTTGTGTTTAAATCGTTTTATCCCAAAATCACCTCTTCCAACGCGTCCAATCTCGGCGGCACGACGAGCGGCTTTTGCATATCCTTGATGATGATCTCCGGGTCTTTCAACCCGTGACCTGTGCACACCGCAACAACACGCTTCCCTTTCACGTGCAATTTTCCATTTGCAATCTCGT
>DAOTZF010000334.1:0-21691 GCA_034434415.1 Anaerolineales bacterium
GACGATGGACAGCAGACAATGGTCAATGGTCAATCGTCCACGGTCTATCTTTATGAACACGTTGCCAAACTCGCGCAGATATGGAACACCAAAAACAACATCGGACTTGTCGTAGGAGCAACGCATATCGAAGCGATAAAACGCGTCCGTGCCGCCGCGCCTGATCTGTGGTTCCTCGCGCCCGGCGTCGGTGCGCAGGGCGGAGAATTGGAATCCGCGTTGAAAGCTGGTCTCCGCAAAGACGGCAAAGGGATGCTGATTCCCATCTCACGCGGTATCTCACGAGCAGAAAATCCAAAACTCGCCGCGGCAGAATTACGAGATGCGATGCTCGAGATTAGATCTTCGATATTCGGAAAGCATTAATTCAAAGGGAGACTTTACAACATGAACAATGAACCGCGAATATCGAACACCGAATTATCGAATCTCGCCGACGGTTTGTTGTCGGCTGGCTGTATCAAATTCGGGGATTTCACCCTCAAGTCAGGACTCCAGAGTCCCATTTACATTGACCTTCGCCAGATCATCACGTATCCCAAACTTCTTGCGGACATTGCCCAAGCCTACTTGCCACTACTCGCTAATCTCCAATTCTCTCGAATAGCTGGCTTGCCGTATGCGGCGATTCCGATTGCCACCGCCATATCATTGGCAGGAAACTATCCAATGATCTACCCGCGCAAAGAAGCCAAAGCCTATGGCACCAAAGCAGAGATCGAAGGTGAGCACCACGCGGGCGAGACAGTCGTCGTCATTGACGATCTCGCCACCACGGGCGGGAGCAAATTCGAAGCCATCGAAAAGTTGACAGGCGCGGGCTTGGTCGTGAAAGATGTGGTTGTGCTGATTGACCGTCAATCAGGCGCGAAGGAGTCGCTGGCGCAGGCGGGCTACTCCCTGCACGCCGTGCTGACGATCAGTCAATTATTGAAGTATTGGGAAGAGACAGGAAAGGTAGAGAAGGATAAAATCGAGGAAACAAAGAGATTCCTTTCAGACTCGGTTTGATTTGCAAACGAAATAAAATGTGGTCTAATGAAGATGCAATTCACGCCAGCCTTGTTTACTTGCATCAATTTTATTACGGAGGCATAGATCGCCATGACAGACGAGGGTAATTTTTCCCCGCCTTATCGCCCCCTCTTCGTTACTGCATTCGTGGACTGGCTATTCAGCCGCCCGATTCCCGTCTGGTTGATTTTTACATTGACGATCGTTGTTCTTGGAGGCGGCCAACACTTATATGCATGGAACAGTGGGGCGTTGCCAGTGGGAACCATTAATCCGGATTTGGCTTTATCAAGTTTGTGGGTGATTACCGCTTTGGTTCTTTGGCACCATATGACGTATGGCGCCGGAAAAACGATTGATCAATATCAACCATATCTGGCGATGAATGAGCGCGAGTTTTCAGAGGTTCGGTTTCGCTTTACTAATATCGCCTCGGGTATTGGCACCATTCTGATTCTGTCAGGAACCTGGTTCGGCATTCAAGCGGCTCGTGCAGATATTGAAGTGGCACCTGCCATTCAGTATTTGGTGCCGCAGATACGCTTCACAATTTGGATACTTTCGAATGCCCTTTTCATGCCGCTTGGCTTTCAACTGCTTAGGCAGGCTCAGATAATGCGTTCCGTTTATCTGCGAGCCGATCAGATTGACCTGTTCAACCTACATCCGCTCTTTGGATTTTCGCAATATGTGGCTCTTGGCGGAGGTCTGGTCTTCTTTCAGAGCGTAGTGCTCCCGTTAGCAATCAACCCAACAGCCTATGGCGTCGCCGAAAATCTGTTCTTTGGGGTGACATCGGCAATGGCGACCCTTGGTGTGTTTTTCTATTCGCTTTGGGGGGTCAACCGTCAGTTGATTGGCAAAAAGCGCCAGATTCTAACTGAAGTTAATAGCAAGATCGAAGCCATGTTCCAACGTATTCATTCGGCCTTTGAAACGGAGAATTATACGGAGATCACCGGCATGCGCACCATGCTTTCAGCCCTGCAGGACGAGAAGGCTGCCATTCAGGTTGTACGCACCTGGCCGTGGGAACCAGGCACACTCTCGTGGCTGGTCTCTGCGTTGCTGATTCCATTACTTGTCACTTTTCTGCGCGATTATATTTCGAAGTTGCTAAATCCCTGATCGATATCGCTGGTTGGTTTAGGAGTTACTTATGCCCAAAAAACATACCTTCAGAGCCACCATCATTGACGCGGGCGGCGGAGGCGCGTTCGTGGAAGTCCCTTTCGATGTGGAAAAAGAATTTGGCGCGAAGAAGCCCAAGGTCAAAGCAATGATCGAGGGAGTGCCATATCGCGGATTACTCGTCCGCATGGGTGGACCGAAACACATCCTGATCATCCTCAAGGGAATCCGCGAACAGATCGGCAAGACGTTTGGCGATGAGATCAAGGTCTCCGTGGAGTTGGATGTCGAGGAGCGGGTCGTAACCGTCCCAGTGGATTTGAAGCGGGCGTTCAAGTCGGATAAAGAAGCCAAGGTCGCGTTCGAGAAGCTGTCCTACACTCATCAAAGGGAATACGTGATGTGGATCAACGAAGCAAAGAAAGAAGAGACCCGGGCGCGGCGGATCGCGCAGGCCGTGGAGCGATTGAAACAGAAACCCAAGTGAGGGTTCGGCAGGCGCGGGGTATCTCAAAAAGGGGTATGTAAGTGTAGAAAATGGTTGTATACTAATGTGAACATCCGGTTGGGCATGGATGTCAGTTGAGGGAAAGCCGAACATGGATAGGGGTGGGAGGAATCGAGCTGTGTATGGTCGGACATTGCCGTTTCTTCGACACAACCTTTGCGCCTGGCTGTGCGCTTGTGTTCTTCTTGCCGGGTGCGTGTCGAACCCTGTCAGCCCTGTGGTGGCGCCGACTTGTATTTCTCCCACATACCCAGCCAACGTGTATTCCACACATTCCAATGATGCCGCGGTGGGCATTTATGCGGAGTACTATCAGCATCTTTGGGATGCCGACCCATACCATCGCGATTATGCAAGGCAGAAGGCGTTTGTGCAACTGGGGAGATTAGCAGAGCATTGGTCTTATTATGTGGATATCCCGGTGAAGAATACACAACCGATTCGCATTACGATTACCTACCTTGACCCGGTTCTGCTTCATCACATCGTGCTGAACAATGCATTCTCGAATGGTCTCACCATTGACGTTCCAGACTTTGAGAGTCAGCTTCAAGAAGTCATGACCAGACCTTCAGGGAGCGATGAACTGCTTTTCGGGGTTACTATTTCTGCGTACAACCAGCAGGCATCCAATGGAGGTCTCCTGACAGTCAGACTACCTATCCGCGAGATGAAATTGATGAATTCCACAGGCTCGCAAGTCTATCCCTTTCACGTTGATCCGGTTCTGACGGAGTACATCCCGATAACACGCACACCAGTGTTCGGTCTTGTGGGCTATCCTATAGATGTGTTATATCAGGGTGACGGGTGTATTTGGAACATAGACCCTTTGAATACCATGCTTGTACTTGAAACTCCCTATGTAAGTGTCGGCGCGACCCAGATCCCCACTCAGTTCTGGAGCATTCCATACCGCTCCTCTATTTTTAATGATCTTGAATTGCCGGTGCTATCTGTAAATCCCCCGGCATATGTTTACGAAAACAACTACGATTGGGGAAGAGTCAGCCGGTTGTCTATGCCTCCTATCCCGAATTGGCAACCTGACACTGGTTTTGATAATACGGATTGGAAAAGGTACTGGGAAGATATGGGACGCTATCTTTGGTATCAACTTCTTCCGGAAAACGAGCCTTAACGTAGGAGTGTGAACGATGAATCTGAGAGACTATTTGGTTGAACTTTACGATTACAACTACTGGGCGAACAAGCGTTATCTCGCTGTTGCGGAGTCGCTCACCGAAGAGCAACTCTTCCGCAAGCAGGGACATTCGTGGGACAGCGTCCCCGCGGTTTTTGTTCATATGATGAGTTCCGAACGGATGTGGCCCCAGCGTTGGCGCGGCGAAAAAGCGGAGATCCTCGATGCAAAAGACTTTCCGACAATTGCATCCATCCGCGAGTATTGGGTGGGTGTGGAAAAGAACATGCGCGGCTTTATTGCCGAACAAACCGAAGAGTCGTTTTTGCGCGATGTTACCTACACCAACCCGAAAGGTGAAACATTCACACTTCCATTGTGGCAGATGATGGTCCAGCCGCCGAATCACAACACGCATCATCGCGGCGAACTGGCGGCGATGTTCGCGTTAATGGATGTACCGCATCCCGAAGAAGAACTTGTGCAGTACTTTCTGGACAAGAGCGGGCAGAAGAAGTTTTGATGTATGCTCTAGGCGGCGTGGTCCCGATACGCGCTTCGCGCTACTCAACCGTCGCCGCCGTATCGAGACCCAATGTATTCATTCCTTCGCCCTCTTCTTTTTTCGCTCGACCCTGAAACCGCTCATCAACTCACACTTCAATTGCTGCGTGTCGCGGGGAATGTTCCACTTTCCAACTGGCTTCTCACACAACTGTATCAAATAAAATCCACGCCAGTTCAAGTATTTGGGCTGACCTTCAAGAATCCGATCGGTCTCGCGGCGGGATACGACAAGGACGGCATCGCCATTCGTGGACTCGCCGCGCTGGGGTTCGGTCACATCGAAGTGGGCACGGTTACACCGGAACCTCAGGCTGGGAACCCGCGTCCGCGCGTGTTTCGACTTTTGGAGGATGAGGCGGTGATCAACCGCATGGGGTTTCCGTCACAGGGAATGTCACAAGTCGCAGATCGAATGTCGAAGGTTGGTGATCGGCGGTCGGTGATTGTTGGGGTTAATCTCGGAAAAAACAAAGACACTCCGTTGGAAGATGCCGCGAGAGATTACATCGCGCTGATGAAAGTCTTCGCTCCGCTCGCGGATTATTTGACGATCAATATCTCGTCACCGAACACGGTTGGATTGAGAAGGTTGCAGGGGCGCGAGATGTTGGATAACCTTCTTAGGCAAATCAACATGGAACGCGGAACTTGGAATTTGAAACGCCCCATTCTCGTAAAAATTTCTCCAGATTTATCTGATGAAGAGTTGGATGATGCCATCGGCGTCATCATCGACAAAAAAATGGATGGCATCATCGCGACGAACACAACGCTTTCGCGTGAGGGAGTGCGATTCAAGTTGGAGGGCGAAACCGGCGGGCTAAGCGGGAGTCCGCTCAAGGTCCGAAGTGAAGCGGTGTTGAGTCAGGTGGTTAAGCACGTCAATGGGAAAATCCCGATCGTGAGCGTTGGGGGAATTATGACCCCGGATGATGCAAAGAAAAGACTCGCATTGGGTGCGAGTCTTGTTCAGGTGTATACAGGGTTGATCTATCGCGGACCGGGGTTGGTCAAACAGATCTTGAAAAATCTATGAATCACGGTGTGTATGGGCGGAAGACCGGCAGTGGCGCATCGTTGCGACGGGTGAAAAATCCGTCAGGGAGTGCAACAGGTTCGAGCGCGCCTTCGGTGTTTAACGAACCGGTGGGAATGTAATACAACACGATGGGACCTTCTGTACCGAGGTTGATATCCTGGAAGGCGAAGATGATGTACGTTCCGTCGGGGCTGAACGCCGCATCTCGGTAACAACATATACCGTTCACCGGCGCGGCGGTCTCTGCCTTGTGTGTGAAAGTATTGTAGATCACAAGGTCGCCGAAACCGCCGTTGCGGATGTTGCTGTTCAACGCAAAGAGCTGGTCGCCGTCCCAATTGAGGGTGACGATCTCGAGCGGGAATTGGAAACGTGCCGCGGGGAATTCATCCTGTCGGATGGGTTCGGAGGATTTGCAGAGATGGATGTCGAGGATGCGAACCGTATCTGCCACGTTCGCGCCGGACGGGGCGGAAAACTCGACGGCGAGTTTTTGTCCATCTTGCGACCATAAGAGACCCTTCACGCCGATATCGTTGTAGAAGAGGCATCCATTCATGGCGAGCAGATCGGCTTTGGTGGTGTTCGCGGTGAACGCTCCCGGATCGAACGGAACGATGTGTAGTTCGCGGTTGACGCTGATGGCAACCTGCTGTCCGTCCGGCGAGATTCGGAAGGCGTCGAAATATTCCGCGGAAGCAAAACTGGTGAGAATCTCTTCACGCAGGTCTGTGATGTTCACGGTTTTCACGGTCTTGCCGGTCACGTAAAGGATCGTGTCACCATCGGGGAGCCATTCCACGTTCGATTTTTCGCGCGCATCAGTGGTCACCGAACGCAATTCGCTCCCGTCCACATTCATGATCCAGATATCGTTGTTGCGCAGGAAGGCAACTTTATCGGCGCCGCCGATCAGCGGGACTTGCGGTGCAAGCGTTTCTGTCGGTGGGATTAGGGTGGGTGTTTCGGTCGGCGGTGCGGATGTGGCTGTGGATTCAACAGTCGGCACGGATGTGAACGTGGCTGATGCAGAGACGGGCTCGGATGTTTCCGTCGCGTCAAGTCCGACGGGCGGGCTGTTCCGGTTCGTGAGGAAGAGTCCTGCCGCCGCGACTCCCGCGATGGCAAGTACGATGAAAACAATAGCGACCGGCGAGAATTTTCTTTTTCCGTCATCCGACTTTTTCTTCACCGCTGTCCGCAACGCCGTGAGGGTCTGGGTCTTTTTCTCCGGACCATAATCCCCGGCGATTTCTTTGAGGGTTTGAACCATCTCGACCGCGGTGTTGAAGCGGTCGTTCCTGTCCTTCGCCATTGCCTTCTGGATGATCAGGTCCATATCGGCAGGCAGGTTGGGGTTCACCGTCAAAATTCGCGGCACCGGGTCGGTGACATGTTTGATGGCAACCGCCATCGGCGTATCGGCTTCGTATGGCTGTTTACCAGTGAGCATTTCAAAGAGGATGATGCCGAGCGCGTACACATCGGCTCGTCCGTCCACTTGATCGCCGGTGGCTTGTTCGGGCGCCATGTACGCGGGCGTGCCAATGATCCCGCTGCCGGTCATCGTGCCGGTGCCCTGACTCATTTTGGCAATGCCGAAATCGGAAATGTACGGCGTGCCCCTCCCATCGAACAAAATGTTGCTGGGTTTGAGGTCGCGGTGGATGATTCCCCTGGAGTGCGCTTCGTCCAACCCCGGCGCGATCTGTTCGAGGATTCGGGCTGCCTCCGCGACACTCATGATTCCCTTCTTGATGCGTTCGGACAGCGATCCCCCGTTCATGTATTTCATCACGAAATAAGGCAGTTTCGTGTCATCCGTTTCGCCCACATCGTAGACCGGCACAATGGAAGGATGTTCAAGCTGGGCGATGATCTTTGCCTCGCGCTGGAATCGCGTTCGGAATTGCGGGTCGGCGTGGAGTAGTTCCGATGGCAGGACTTTGACTGCCACCTCGCGTTCGAACCGTGAGTCGTATCCCCGGTAGACGGTTGCCATACCGCCGCGCCCCAACTCGGACTTTATCTCATATATCCCGATCTTTTCTGGAAACATGGGTCTAGTATACCTATCGGCAAGATTGAACGCAAGCGATTGAAACGGCAAATTGATCGGTTGAAATCTAACGATAGGTTAATAGAATCGCAACGCGTGCCGGTTCTCTTTTGTGGTATAGTGTCGCGACTATGGACGATAAGATCACGATCATCGAAGGACCGCCGCCCATTTTCGAGGCGGTGAACGACGGATGGGCGCTGGGTTTGAACGAGCGCGCCCAGTTATCCGTCCCGGCATTGACGCGTTTGCGGACCTTCAACGGTCCTGCATTGGTCGAGCGTTGCTACCGCGCCTGGAACGCGAAAGCCCCCATCCATCTGCATTATCGCAACGATTCCGGCGTGGAGCAGATCGCCCCGATCTTCGCGGCTCGAAATGTGGAAACGCAGGATGGACATGTGTTATTGCTCTGGGTGCATCTCGACAGTGACAAAGTCGAATATGAGTTCGATCAGGGGGATGACGAAACGGACGAGGATACCTACGAATAACCCGAACCAGACCGGACGAAGTCCGGTCTTTTGTTTATTTAAAGGATGATTTTCATCGTATTGACGATTGCCCGGCTCTCGTGATAAGGTTAAAACCACCATGGAAGCAGTGCCGGGTCAACAGACTGCCACGTTCCAATCCTTGCTTGAAAAGCGGGCTCCCGTCCGGGATGCCCGTTTATATTTTCGCCCCCAGGAGTAAACGATCATGCCCGAGCAAATGAACGCGTTTCAGATCGCACAATCGCAATTCGACCATGTTGCCGAGTTATTGAATCTTGACGCCGGCGTGCGCGACGTGTTGCGCTGGCCTGCGCGCGAGTTCACGTTCCGCATTCCGGTGCGCATGGACGAAGGCTCGCTCAAGGTGTTCACCGGTTTTCGCGTACAACATAACGATGCGCGCGGTCCCAATAAGGGCGGCATCCGCTTCCACCCGGACGAGACGATCGATACCGTCCGCGCGCTGGCGATGTGGATGACGTGGAAATGCGCGGTGGTGGATATTCCGTTGGGCGGCGGCAAAGGCGGCATCATCGTCGACCCCTCCAAACTTTCGCCGAATGAAAAAGAACATCTATGTCGCGGTTGGGTGCAACAAATGATCAAGAATTTGGGACCCCGGCAGGACATCCCCGCGCCGGACGTGGGCACGACCGCACAGATGATGGGTTGGATGATGGATGAGTACTCGAAATTATCCGGTGCATACGCACCGAGCGTGTTCACCGGTAAACCAGTCGGCGGCGGCGGCTCGCAGGGACGCACTGAAGCGACCGGCTATGGCGTGATCTACAACATTCGCGAAGCCATGAAATACCTCAACATCGACCCGAAGAACTCCGTCGCGGCAATCCAGGGGTTTGGCAACGTGGCGCAATACGCATCCATTGGGTTTGTCGAAATCCTTGGCGGGAAGGTTGCCTGCGTTTCGTGTTGGGATCGAAACGAGAAAAAGTCATTCACCTACAGCCATAAGGACGGCGTGGATGGACGTTTCCTCTTTTCGATCACCGATCAGTATGGAACGATCGACAAACAAAAGGCGATGGATGCGGGTTACACCGCAGAAGAAGGCGATACATGGATCTCGAAGGACGCGAATGTGCTCATCCCTGCCGCGCTCGAAAACCAGATCAACGCCGAAACTGTGAAGAAAATTTCCAAACAGGTGAAGATCGTGGCTGAAGGGGCGAATGGTCCCACCACGCCCGATGCGGATACATACTTCAAAGAGAAGAAGGTATTCATCATCCCCGATTTTCTCTGTAACTCCGGCGGTGTGACGACCTCCTACTTTGAAGGCGTGCAGAACGATATGAATTTCTACTGGTCAAAACAGGAAGTGTTGGCGCGTCTCGATGAGAAGATGACAACTGCCTTCCATGATGTGTTGAAAATGTCCGAGAGCAAGAACGCCTACATGCGCGACGCGGCGTACATGGTCGCCATCCAACGCGTGGTGGATGCGATGCAGATGCGCGGGTGGCTCAGCGGCGATTGGTGAAAACAAAAAACTTCCGAAGTCTCAATGACTTCGGAAGTTTTTTGTTTGCGGATCTGCCCTCACCCCATCCCTCTCTCGAAGGAGCAGGGAATTTACACCACTCCATACGAGACCATTGCTTTTGCCACTTTCAAAAAGCCGGCAATGTTCGCTCCGATCACGTAATCACCGGGGGAGCCGTATGTGTCCGCCGCTTCGAGGCAGTTGCGATGGATGCTCTTCATAATGTTGTGTAAACGCTGTTCAACTTCCTCGCGCGTCCACGAGTAGCGCAGGCTGTTCTGGCTCATCTCCAAGCCGGAGGTTGCCACGCCGCCGGCGTTTGCAGCTTTCGCCGGGGCGAACAATACTTTTTTGTCGCGATACACTTCAATGGCATCCATTGATGAGGGCATGTTCGCTCCCTCTGAAATGCAGTAACAGCCGTTGGCAAGCAACGCTTGTGCGTTGCCTTCCTCGATCTCATTCTCATGCGCCGACGGGAACGCCAGATCCACTTTGATGCCCTGCTCACGAATCACATCCCACACGCCTTTGCCCGCATAATATACAGCTCCTTTGTGCTTCTCGGCATATTCCTTGATTCGTCCGCGCCTCACGTTTTTCAGATCGAGCACGAACGCGAGTTTCTTCGCATCGATTCCGGCCTCATCTATGACGGTTCCATCTGAATCAGAAAGAGAGATCACGCGTGCGCCCATCTGATCCAACTTCTCAACGGTGTATTGCGCCACGTTCCCCGACGCACTGACTGCCGCGACCTTGCCTTTCACCTCCTGCCCGCGCGTGGCGAGCATCTCTGCCGCAAAGAAGACTGCGCCATAGCCCGTCGCTTCGGGGCGAATCAAACTGCCTCCATATTCAACGCCTTTACCGGTCAATACACCGGCATGCTCGTTGCGAATCTTTTTATAGTAACCGTAGAGATAACCGATCTCGCGTCCGCCCACGCCGATGTCGCCCGCGGGCACATCCACATCCGCGCCGATGTGCCGGTACAACTCGCGCATGAACGCCTGGCAAAATCGCATCACTTCACCGTCTGATTTATCCTTCGGGTCAAAATCAGAACCCCCTTTGCCGCCGCCCATCGGCAACGTGGTTAGGGAGTTCTTGAAGATCTGCTCGAAACCGAGGAATTTGATGATACTCAAATTCACCGACGGATGAAACCGAAGGCCGCCTTTGTATGGTCCGATCGCGTTGTTGAACTGGACGCGATAGCCGCGGTTTACCTGCACTTCGCCTTTATCATCCACCCAGGGCACGCGGAAAACCACTCCCCGGTCCGGCACCACGACCCGCTCATAGATCTTATTCTTTACAAACTCAGGGTGTTTCTTTTCCGTCGGTTCCAGCGATTGCATTACCTCCCTCACTGCCTGATGGAACTCAGGCTGCCCGGCATCCTTCTCCTGCACCATTGCGATGACATCTTGAGTGACAGACATGACAGGTTCTCCTTTTCTTGTTGGGTCGTCTGACGAGATGTAAAAATTCAAACACCGCATGGCGGATAAAGAGACGGTTCTTTCTTGACGTATGCCTGCTCCTCACCTTTAGGGGTATACACGTAGACGTGTAGACACGTAGACAAGCAGGCACGTAACCTGTTTACAAATTTCCTTGTTTACTTTACCGATGCGCCTCCAAGCAGACCACTCCCTGCGCGCTGACTTGGGCATTGTGCACGGCACCGGCAGGGAGGTCGAGCCGGTCGCCGGGATTCAACGTCAATTGCTGACCCAATTCTGGCAGACCGAACGTGATCGAGCCGCGCACCACGTAGATGACTTTATCGTACGAGTGTGAGTGTGCCGCGTAGGTGTCGTGCGATCCGTTCGACCATGTGTAGGGATGCAATCCCTGTTCTTCGCAGAGACGCGTCAGCGTGGATTCAGTTGGAGTTGTGGAATCAGCCCAACGGGTGACGTGAGGCGTGTTCATCGTTTACGGCTCTACAGGATATCCCGCCGCGACCCACGCATCAAAACCGCCGAGCAATGCTTCGACTCGTTCATATCCGTTGCGCAGCATGAGGAACGCCGCACGGGCGCTCGTATGTTCGTTCGGTCAGGTACAGTAGGTGATGATCCATTGCTCTCTATCGAGGTTCACGCCCTCGATATTTATCTCGAATTCGTCCAACGGGATGGAGAGCGCGTTCGGTATATGGCTTTCATCGTATGCCGCCGCGCTCCGCACATCCACGATGATCGCCGCGCCGGCAGTGTAGGCAGTGTATGCCACCTCTACTTGCACACGAGGAACATCATCCTCGGTGCGAGGAAGATTCCCCTGCGGCTGGGTGATTTGTGTTGGCGCAGAGGTTGGCGAGGTTGACAACGCGTTGCACGCGAGGGTCGCAAGGATGAGGATAGTTATGGCGATAAGTATTCTTGTTTTGGGCATATTACCTCCAAAAACGTAGGGGCGGACCTTTGTGTCCGCCTTGCTTATTCGGGCAGACACGCAGGTCTGCCCCTACAAATTACAATTCACAAAACCGATCAATCTGTTTGCCGATGATGGCGAGGCTATCCTGCCAGAATTTTTTCTGCGTAATGTCGATGCCGAAGCGTTTGGCAAGTTTTGCCGCGGAGGCTTCACCGGTGGATGCAAGCAAATTCATGTAATCGGGGACAAAGTCTGCGCCGCGTTGCTTGTAGATGGCATATAAACCTGTGGCAAACAGCAAGCCAAACGAATACGGAAAGTTGTAGAACGAGAAGTTCGGGGTATAGTAATGCGGCTTCCACGTCCACATGAATTTTTGCAGATGGCGATCATCGAGTCCGTCGCCGTAGGTCGCTTTTTGGGCGCGTTCCATGATCTCGCAGAAATCATCGGCGGATAGTTCGGATTTTTCGCGGCGTTCCATCACTTCCTTTTCAAAGAGGAAGCGCGAGTAAATATCCACGATCACCTGACCCGCATCCTGAATATGTGCTTCGAGCACTGCCAACTCCTCCTGTGGATCTTTGGTGGAGGCAAGTATTGCTTCCGTGATCAACGTCTGGCACATGATGGAGGCGGTTTCGGCGAGCGTCATCGGTGTGCTTTGTTGCAGTTCGGTCTTGCCTGCTTTGTACGCGCAGTAATTATGGAACGCATGACCCAGTTCGTGTGCCAGCGTGCTGACCTGATTGAACGACCCGTCATAGTTGGCGAGGATGCGGCTTTCTTTCACGACAGGGACGCCCATGCAGAACGCGCCGCCGCGTTTTCCATCGCGTTGCTCGGCATCGATCCAATTCTTTTTGAAGGCGGTTGCTGTCATATCGTGAAGGTCGGATGAGAATTCACCGAAATACTTGAGGATGAAATCACGCGCTTCATCGTATGAATAGACCTTGTCTGTTTTGCCGAGGGGGGCGAAGATGTCCCACCATGCCAGCTTTTCTTTCCCGATCTTTTTTGCCTTCGCCTTGAAATACTTGCGGAACATGGGGAACGAATCTTTCATCGCGCCCATCATCGCATCGAGGGTCTTGCGATCGATGCGTGCAAAGTCGATCGCAGAGTGGAGCGCATCCTTGCGGCCGCGTTTCTTCCATAAGGTATTTGATTCACCCTTGACCCCGTTCATGCATGCCGCCAGTGTTTCTTTGACTCCCTCCCATGCCTGATTCTCCGCGTCGTAGGCGCGGTGACGCGTCGCTTCGTCGGGATGTGAACGCAGGTTGATCAGCGCGGGCATTGGTAACTTTTGGGTTTTGCCATCCAGTTCGAAGTCCACAGAAAGCTGCGAGGTGACTGTCCCTTGCAATTTTCCGAAGGCGTTGCCTCCGCTGAGAGACATTTCCGCGGCGAGCATTTCCTCCGCTTCGCTCATCAGGTATTTTGCCTGGTCGCGCGTTTCTTTGAGGCTGAAGGCGTGCGCTTTTGCCGAGGGATTCGTGCCTACAGCTTTATCGAGTTTTTTGCCGAGCGTTCCCACCCACGCGCTGAACTGCGTGCTTAAGTTACTCTGCCGCACCTGCACTTGTTCGAATTCGGAGAGCAGGCGGTTGGCGGTTTTGTCGCGCGAGTCCGTTGTGACGAAGGAATAAATGAATGCGTTGATCGTCCCAGAAAGTTCGTAGATGGCGTTGAACTGATCCACGGCTTTGCCGAGCAATGCGCCGAGTTCCTTCGATTTGGTCTTGGCGCCGGCTTTGCTCAACTTGCTTTTGTAAAATTTCTCGAATTTATCCAGAAGGCTCTTATATTCCTTCATGGCTTTCTTGAACTCTTTGGATTCAAGTGAGGGGTAGACGTTGGTCATATCCCAGCGAGGGGCGGAAATGGTCATTGGATAACTCCTATAGTGTGTTAGGGCTAGTATATCGTATCAGTTCGGTTATTCAAGCGCCAACTGGATCGCCATCTCCATCGTCATCAGTCTTGCTCCTTGTTTTATTGTTATGCAATCCGTATCAATCACCAGCTTGACTCTAAAATTGGAACGGTTTTATCAAGCCGCGCTTCCCGCGGCAACGATAACTTTGTGAATAACTTCAAAGCCTTGTGTTCCCTCAAATACAGTTAGAGCTTCCTGCACTTCATCCCAAACTTTCTTGCGCTCATCTTGAGAAAGTGTTGAAGTCAGTTCCTTCAACGTGGGTGATGTGGCTTGAAGATAGCGGATACATTCCTCGGCAGACGCCATCCGCATTGGGAGGTCCAGGGCGTGTAGTTCTATCTCGCTGAATCCACCTTCAACCAAACTTTGACGTAGTACCGCCTCTTCTCCCAAGCTGTGAGCAGGAGACTGCACCTGTGGAATCCCGAGTCTCTGACGAACCACCGAAACCGCGCGCGAAAACTCAGGACTTCCATTTACCCCATAAACAACAACCGATACTCGCCCATTGGGTTTCAGAACGCGTTTCAATCCACGAAGTCCGCTCACAGGATCATCCAAATACATCAAAGCGAATCGACAGATGACCGCATCGAAGGAAACTTCTGGCAGGTCAAGGTTGCCGCCGTCCATGACTCGGGTTTCGATATTCTGAAAACCAGATTCCCGAGCAAATCGTCCGCCAAGCCCGAGCAACTCCTCTGCTATGTCAATTGCCAGCACATGGCCCGTAGGACCGACTCGTTTCGCCGCCGCGATGGATTGATCACAATCGCCTGCCGCAATGTCGAGGACGCGGCTCCCAGCCTCAAGATGTGCGAGATCGAGCATCAAATCGGTTGCTGGCGCATACCACGCGTGCATGTTTGGGATCCATGCGTGCCAACCGTCAGCGATGGAATTCCATGCTTGCGCTTCGCGGACAATAGACTCCTGTGGATTGAAAGTCTTTTTTTTCTTTGTCATTTAGTTGCCTTTCATATGCCTGTTAGGAAGAGAGCCATCAAGCAGTGAATTTTGGAATGAGGAAGGAAACTTCGCTGGAGGGTAGATGCTACTTTGTCGAAGACCTCGAAAGGTTATTCGCTCCCATGCTCCAGCGTCAACTGGATCGCCTGTTCCATCGTCATGGACTTGCCCTCCGCCCAGAGCGCGTTGAACTCTGTTTCAGCGAGCATGGCGTGCAATTGAGCAACGGACTGGTCGTATTCATTTTGCTCCTGCTCTGTCCTCGGCGACAGGGCTTTTTCGCGCAGGGCTTCCGCCGCGCCGAAAAATTTTATCGCGCGTTGCGGTTCCTCGTCGGCGATGGCGAGAAACCCGAAACATTCCAGTTGGTGAGCCATGGCCGAACGATTGCCTGAGTCCAGCCATGCCATGATGGTTTCCTGGTAGATTGCTTTTGCTTCACCGAGGTTGCCTGTGTGTCGGGCGATGTGACCCAATTCGCTCTGCATGATCCGTTGAAAACCTGTGTTGCGTATGCGCTTGAAGATATCCCGCCCGTCTTCAAAGATTTGTTTTGCGGCTTGGTAGTTGCCTTGTGCGCTTTCAGTCATGCCTATGCTAAATAAGAACATGCCAGCTTGGAACGAATCAGGCGCCTCACTGGTTATTTCCTTAAGTTTCCCAAAGTATTTCTGCTTTTCCACCTCGTCGCCCTTCTTTGCGGCGATAGTAGCCATACTCAGGTAAGCCATGCCCAGCCCAAAACTGTCGTTAACCTCATTGCTGAATATGTCCAATCCTTCCTGCGCGGCGGCCTCTCCGTCGGGCGCATTGATGAAGGTTGTGGCTGTAAAGTAATCTAACAGGCTGTGTCCTAAAAGTTGTTTATCGCCTGTCATACGCGAGATGGCAATCGCTTCTCTTGAAGCCTGCATGGCAGTGGGAATGTTTCCCATCCCAATGCCCGCGTTGCTTTGGGCAAATAGTGCCCTGGCGATCAATTTCTGACGGTACATATTGGCAGCCCCATCCACAGGCGGCAAGGCTTTGGCGCGCTCAATCGCAGATTGGGCAATTGCCACTCCTTCAGCTGGCTTGCCCGTCCACCCCAGGTGTTGGCAGAAATTCGCGGCTAAACGGACAGCTTCTTCGACATGTTTCTCCAAGCCCCATTCCAGCGCGGCGCGAAAGTTTTCAACCTCATCGTTCGAACTGTTGACTAAAGGCAGGATATCCGCCGAGCGGTACACATCCCATAATGTTTCTGAAAGTTCATCGAAATAAACGAAATGCCGATCACGCGCCGCCGAGGTTTGCTTCGCATCGAATAGCTTTTCTCTAGCGTATTGCCTGATCGTCTCCAGCATGAAGTAGCGCATTTCGTTATTACTTTCTTCCGTTACCACCAAAGACTTGTTGACGAGTCCTTCAAGATGCTCCAGCGCATGCGGGTCTTCGGATACTGCTTCGAGCGCCTCCAGCGTCCAGCCGCCAACAAACACGGATGCTGTTCGTAATAACTGTTTTTCTTCCTCGGTGAGTAAGTCATAACTCCAATCGATCAGCGCTCGTAGAGTCTGCTGGCGCGGCAACGCGGTGCGACTGCCGCCCACGAGCAGGCGGAAGAGGTCATCTAGGCGTGCGGCGATTTGCTCTGCCGAAAGCAACTTCGTCCGCGCGGCGGCGAGTTCTATCGCCAAAGGAATGCCGTCGAGACGGTGGCAGATCTGGGCGATGGAAGAAGCGTTTGAATCGGTGAGAGAAAATTTTGAGTTGGCGGCGCAGGCGCGGTCTATGAAAAGGCTTGTTGATTCGGAATCCGCAAGCGAGGGTGTGCGATACGCCACTTCGCCCGCAATGCCCAGGGCTTCGCGACTGCTGGCAAGGATTTTGAGTCCCGAACATTGATGCAGAAGATCATTGGCGAGTTTTGCACAGGCGGCGATGAGATGCTCGCAATTATCGAGAATGAGCAAAAGTTTTTTGTCGCGCAAATAATCGGTGACAAGATTCGCCAGCGAGTTGAAGGGCATTTCCTGCAGACCAAACGCCTGCGCCAGCGCAGGGATGATCTGCGACTCATCGCTGAGCGGCGCGAGTTCGATCATCCACACGCCATGCTGGAAATTCGTCTGCAGTTGTGTGCCGACTTCAATCGAAAGACGCGTTTTGCCAGTGCCGCCTGAGCCTGTCAGCGTGACGAGACGCGACGAATTCAGCGAATCTTTTATTTCGTTGATTTCTTTCTCGCGCCCAACAAAAGACGTAAGTTGAGTTGGTAGATTATGACGAAACGATTCAAGTGTGTTGAGCGGCTGAAATTCGGATGGCAAATCGGGGACACTCAATTGATAAAGGTGTTCTGACCGCTGAATATCCTTCAAACGACATTCGCCCATATCAACAAGTTGGGCTTTCTCTGGCAGTCTATCGCGCGTTAAATCATACGTACTTTGCGAAAGAAGAATTTGTCCGCCATGCCCTGCGGACATGACGCGCTGGGTCAATGCCAGGGTTGCGTAACCCGAATAGGTATTTTCTTTGTTTTCAATTTCCAACTGTGCCGCGCCTGTGTGAATCCCCATCCGCACTTTGATCGGCGCGGGTGACCAGGCTTCGTTGTGGAGTGTTCTTTGTGCATCCAGTGCGGCTTGCAAAGCATCGTTTGCATCGTGAAAAGATGCCGAAAACGAATCGCCCACGACTCGAAAGACAAATCCATTATGTGATTCAATGGCTTGATTCAGGATTTCGTTGTGCCGTGCAAGCAGGGCAGACATCGCATCTGGATATTGCTGTGCGAGTTTGGTCGAACCTTCGATGTCGGTGAAGAGGAAAGTCACTGTCCCGGTTGGTAAACTATCCATGAAATCAGTATACAGTCAGAAAGGGATTGCTTCAAGGAGGAAACTATTCTGCTTGCCTTTTCGTCTCAAAGCCAATACAATGATTTCAACGTTGGAGGTTCCATGAAACAAGATCGTTTTCTGACCGGCATTTTGATCGGCATCGGGGTATTGGTGATCGTAGCGTTGGCAGTGTTCTTTACTCGCGGGGATTCGCAAACCTACGTGTCGGAAGATATGCCCGAAGGCGTCGTCCACAACTATGTGGTGGCTGTGCTGGAAAAGGATTACCAGAAGGCATACAGTTATCTCGCCGACCTTGACCACAAACCTGAATACGAAGATTTCCGTCAGGCTTTTTTGTCCGGCTACGTCAACACCAGCGACGCGGCAGTGGATATCGGCGAATCAGAGATCAACGATGATGAAGCGTATGTGGAAATCGCGCTGATCTACAATCCCAGTGACCCGTTCTCGACAGGCTATCGCGACATCCAACGCGCAGGGCTGGTGTTGCAAAACGGCGCGTGGAAGATCTCGTCCATGCCCACGTATTATTTCTGGAATTACGACTGGTATCTCGAACCGCCGAAATGACGGAGGAATGAATAATGAAATCCATCCGCCGTCTTTACTTTTACCTCGTCGCCTTCATCAGCATCGAAGTGGTGCTGTGGGGGTTGATCAACCTGCTTCGTTCGACGGTGAATCAAACCGTTTCCTCCGGGGGAGGCGCAGAGACCATGGCGCGTGCCCTCGCGTTGATTTTAGTCGGCGTGCCGATCTTCCTCATCCATTGGTTGTGGGCTCAACGCGCCTCCGCGCGTGATGAAGAGGAAAGATCTGCCAGCCTGCGCGCGATTTTCCTGTACGCAATATTGCTTGCCACGCTGATTCCCGCGGTGCAAAACACTTTATCCTTTATTGACCGCGCTCTCATCCAAACAACCGGACTGCGACCCGAACGCGCCTTCAGTGGATTTAGCCAACAGACCCTTGCAGATAATTTCATCGCCGTCATCATGAATGGTATTGTCGCGGCGTATTTTTGGAACATCCTGCGCGGTGAATGGGCAACGTTAACTGACAAGCAAAATTTCTCAGATGTCCGCCGCCTGTATCGTTACATCTGGATGCTCTATGGCTTGCTGATGACCGTCTTCGGCGCGCAACAGGCTTTGCGTTTCCTCTTTTACATTCCGGGCGATATTTTGGGAGAGCTTGGACGAGAGGTCGTTGTCAACGGAACAGCATTACTCCTCATCGGGACTCCCGTATGGGCGCTTTCCTGGCGCGTCATTCAGGACTCGTTGATTGACCCCGCTGAACGCGGTTCGAACCTCCGCCTCGGCATTTTGTATCTCCTCGCTTTGGGCGGAGTCGTCACCATCCTCACCGCCGCGTGGAATGTGACGGAGCTCATTCTCACGAGTCTGCTTGGTGGTGAAACATCATTCCGCGCGTTCGCACGCGAGATCAGCGGACCGCTTTCGATCGGCATCCCTCTTGGCATCGTGTGGGCGTATTACGGGCATTGGCTCAATCGTCATATCGATTCTATCGGCGACAAAGCTCGCGAAGCAGGGATGAAGCGACTCTACCATTACGTCCTTTCCTTCATTGGATTGGTTGTCTCGTTTGTCGGTGTGCAATCCCTAATGTCGCTTCTTGTGGATGTGATCACGAATTCCGGGGCGATGTATGGAGCCTCGATCGGGAGTATCCGAAGTATCTCGGCTGCGAATATCCAACTCGCAAATGCGCTTGCATCGTTAATCGTCGGCTTGCCGGTCTGGTTGATGAACTGGCGGCCCATGCAAGCCGAAGCGCTGGCGTCAGGTGAAATGGGCGATCACGCGCGCAGGTCGGTGCTTCGCAAGTTTTATTTGTATCTCGCGTTGTTCGCTTCGGTTATCGGCGGGATGGTAACCGCGGTTGGGTTGGTTTATCAGTTGATCGTTGCAGCGCTGGATGGCACAACAGGTATCGGCTTCATCAACGATGTGTTGAATCTCACGCAATTGCTTTTCTTGTTCAGTGTGGTGCTGGTCTATCACTTATCCGTTTTGCGGCGGGACGGAGAATCCACGAAGGACGCGCTGGCTGAAAAGCAAAGTGGATATTCCGTGCTGGTCGTCGATTCGGGCGATGGGTTCGCGGAGTCGGTCAGATCTGCGTTGGGCAAACTTGGTTCACAAGTGCAAATCACAGTCACAACTCCGACTACCCGGCCCGATGGAAATTTCAACGCACTCGTCGTCAGTGGCGAGGCGGCAGTCAACGCGCCCGAGTGGATCCGCTCGTTTGGTGGTAACAGGATCATCGTCGAGAATGAAGCGCAGAATCTCACGTGGGCAGAGGACGCGTCGCAGGCGGGTCAGTTCGTCAGGCAATTGGCGGAAGGGGAGGAAATCCGCAAACAAAAACAAAGGAGTTCGGCGTGGATGATCGTCATTTATGTCTTCGCCGCCTTGTTCGCGTTGCAGTTCCTGTTGATTCTATTGACGATTGGTATATCGCTGGTTGCTGGTTTCTGATGTAAAATAAGGCGCAACCGTTGGTATTATCGAGGAGACGCGCTATGAAAGTCACCGTTTTACAGGAAAATCTTGCACGCGGTCTGGGCATCGTTTCAAAAGCGGTTTCGCCGCGCAGTACATTGCCTGTGCTGGCGAATATATTGATCGCGTCCGATGAGGGACGTTTGCGACTCTCCGCGACAAATTTGGAAATGGGAATCACCTGTTGGATTCCCGCGCGCATCGAAGAGGAAGGTTCGACCACTGTTCCTGCGCGGACGTTCTCTGATCTGGTTAGCACATTGCCGAGCGATCAGGTGATGTTGAAACTCGATACCCAAACACAAACGCTCAACGTGCGCGGCGGAACATCCACGAACGATATCAAGTGCATCGACGCGCAGGAGTTCCCGCCGCTGCCCGTGCCCGACCTCGACGGCGCGGTGCAGATCAACGTCGGCGATTTCCGCGAGATGATTCATCAGGTTGTTTTTGCGGCATCGTCCGATGAAGCGCGCCCTGTTTTGATGGGCGTGCTGGTGCAAGTGGATAAAGACAAATTGACGATGGCCGCGGCCGATGGATTTAGACTCTCCGTCCGAAAAGCGATTCTTTCCACGCCTTCGCCTGCCCCGGTTTCGGCGATCGTTCCCGCCCAGGCATTGAAGGAGCTGGCGCGCGTCGCCACCGACGGCGAAGAGCCGATATACATGGTGTTGCCCAAAGGACGCGGCCAAGTGGTATTCCGCGTAAAAGATGTGGAAGTGGTCTCGCAATTGATCGACGGCACGTTCCCCGATTATCAACAGATCATCCCGCGCTCGTACAAGTCACGCACACTGGTTTCAACGGCATCTTTATTGAAAGCCTGCAAGCAAGCCGAGATCTTCGCGCGCGAAGGCTCGAATGTGGCGCGCTTCAATATCAAAACCGCGCAAGGTGATATGCAACCCAGCGAAGTGGAAATTACTGCAACGTCGGAAGAGACAGGCAAGAACGAAACCATTGTCGAAGCGACGGTGGACGGCGGCGGTTTGCTCATCGCGTTCAATGTGAAATTCCTGCGCGAAGCGTTGGAAGTGATCCGCACTCCGAATGTCGCGCTGGAAACCTCCGCGCCGAACGCGCCGGGCGTGGTCAAGCCGGTGGGCGATGACCAGTTCCTGCACGTGATCATGCCGATGCACTTGGGTTGAAAAGTTTAAAGGTTGGAAAGTTGAACGCCGAGACATCGTCTCGGCGTTTTTTTGTTGCTGTTCTATTTCAAAATATGATAAATGATAAACCGGCGATTCTCAAAAACTTTATCGAGAGGCAGGTTACACGAGTCGATATCTTCAGGAGGAATCTGATTGTTCTCGCCGACCTTTTTGCTCAGGATGAGGTAATCGCCTTTGGTCATTCCGTCACATTCGTAGATCATGATGGTTGGATGGTTCGTCATCAATCGCATGGCGCGGGCTTTGTAAAAGATCAGCACACTGTTGGGCGAAGTCTTTCGTTCGACCCAGTCATACACTTCCATACTGACGGGGTCGAAGGGACCGTTGATCTGCCGTCCATTCCGCAC
>DAOTZF010000335.1:0-5807 GCA_034434415.1 Anaerolineales bacterium
AGCGTGTTCAAAATATATTCCCAGACCGAATCGCGCGGACTCCCATGCACGAGGCTGGCGTCCTCGCGCACCTTCAAATTCTGCGGGAGCGAGCGCAGGAATTCCATATTGTCTGCGCTCAACACTTTTTCATGATATTCCAGCGTGCGGCGCGCGTCCCCGTTGAACGCCTCGAACGGGATTCGCCCGATCACTGCCACGTCGTGGTTGCCGAGCAGGCACGTGAGATTTTTAATCTCGCGCACCTCCTCCACAACCGCGTTCGGGTCAGGACCGTAGCCGACGAGGTCGCCGAGACACCAGGTTTCATCCACCTCGCCGGCGTCCTTCAACACGGCTTCGAGTGCGGTGTAATTTGCGTGAATATCCGAGATCACTAGAACGCGCATATCACTCCAGCAGTCTCGCAATTCGTTCGATCATGGTTTCAGCCACTTCCATTTTGCTCATCAAAGGTAACGATTCCTTGGTGCCATCTGCAAATAACAACGTGACGCGGTTCGTGTCGACGGCAAACCCCGTATCGGAGGCGGAGATGTCGTTCGCCGCGATCATGTCCAAGCCTTTGGATTCTAACTTATTTGCCGCGTTTTCCAGCAAGTCACGCGACTCGGCGGCAAACCCCACCACCGCACATGGCCGCTTCACTTCGGACCTTCGACCTGCCACGGCTTTCAGGATGTCCTCCGTCCCTTCGAGTTCGAGGAGCGGAACGCCGCCTTCTTTTTTGATTTTATCCTTCGCCGAGTTCTTTGGTCTGAAATCTGCCACCGCCGCCGCCATGACGAGCACATCGGCGTTCGTTGATTCGGTCAACACCGCCTCGAGCATTTCTGTTGCTGTTTCCACGTTGACAACTGTCGCACCAATCGGAGGCGTCAGAGAAACTGGCGTGGTGATCAACGTAACTTGCGCGCCGGCGTCCAACGCGGCTTGGGCGAGGGCGTAACCCTGCTTGCCGGAGGATTTGTTCGTCAGCACGCGCACGGGGTCGAGCGGCTCTTGAGTCCCACCGGCGGTGACGATCACCTTTCTATTGGCGAGCAGACCGCCCCGTCCGAGAATGAGGCGGATGTGTCCGATGAGTTCGTGCGTTTCGGGAAGTCGTCCTTTGCCGCTGAGTCCCGAAGCGAGATGTCCCTCCGCTGGTTCGATGATGTGCGCGCCGCGTTTTTTGAGCGTATCGAGATTCTCCAGTGTCGCGGCATGGTCGTACATTCCGCCGTCCATCGCGGGCGCAATGACAAGCGGACATCCCGCGGCTAAAGCGGTGACTGTCAACAATGAATCAGCCTGACCGTGCGCAAGTTTGGCGATGGTGTTGGCGGTGCAGGGCGCGATGACGAGCAAGTCGGCGGTGTGACCCAAACCCACGTGCAACACATGCGCCTCGTTTCCCCACAGGTCGGAATCGGTGTAGGCGCGCCGCCCCGTTACAGATTGGAAGGTGAGCGGAGTGACGAATTTTTCCGCGGCGCCAGTGAGGATCACATCCACCTGCGCGCCCGCCTGCGTAAGTTTGGAGGCGAGGTCTGCGGCTTTGTAGGCGGCGATGGAACCAGTCACCCCAAGGAGGATGTGCTTGTTGGAAAGTACAGACATACGCGTTGATTATACATCCAAGGAAAAAGCGATCCCGGCGTGCATCGCTTTTACAATGTTCAGTCCTGCGCGGGGAAGATCGCTTCGAGCCCGCGCCAGACATCGTCGCGCCAGGCGGTGTAGCAGTGACCGCCGGTGAATTCTCGATAGGTAACGTTATATTCCTTCTCTTTTAATAGCGCGTGGACGCGGCGGTTATCTTCGAGGAGCCATTCGAGTTTTCCCGCGTCCATCCAGATGTTGAGTTGGCGCGCGTGAGCATGACGGATCAAATCCACTGCCACGAAATCGTGCCCTCCCATTTCAAAGACCCCTGATTGACTCAACACATTGCCGAAGACCTCCGGCATGCGCAAGCCGGTATACATGGATATCAATCCCCCGAACGACGCACCCAGCACACCGTAGGAGCCGGGATGTTCTTTCGTATCGATCAGATTTAACTGTTTACGCGCCAACGGCAGGATTTCGCGATGGAGCCACCCCAGCGTTGCATCGGAGCAGGCGTATTCGAGCGCGCGGCGGCTCTTTCCGTTTTGCAGGAGAGCCATCGCGATCGGGCGGATGCGTTTGTCCGCGATGAGATTGTCGACGATGGCGGCGAGTCGGCCGCGATGCAAATAATCGTAACCGTCGTAGACAATCAGCAACGGCACGGCTTCTTTCACAGGCGGTTTGTACAGCCACACGTCGCGCTCGCCGTAATCCTGCAACATCCATGTATCTACGCGGTGACTACTCAACGCGCCATTCGGCACATCCGCGCGGCGCATGGAGAAGGGCGAGGGCATGGTCTCCGGCATGTAGAAGAAGTTGTTGCGCGAACCGACTCCATTGTTGACGCTCTTGCGGTTCAACGGGTCGGTGAATCGTTTTTGCGAAACGGGATCGTAAAACGCATATTCGAGATACGCGTCGCGGGGAAGCGTGAGGGCGACCGACCAGATCGATTTGGAGGAGGCAGGCGTAAGTGTGGAGCCGAGGCGTTTGAGCGGTTTGGGATTCGCCTCCCAGCCGCTCAAGTCGCTGATGAGGTGCGGCGCACTCCTACCTTCCCAGATGAACGTGGCGCGGTTCCCCTCGATCACCGGGTTGCCGAATTCCTTCGCGCGCTGGATCGTATCTTGTGATGGACTCATTTGCTGAACGTTCCCACGAGTTCGCCTTGCGCGAGAATGTGACCTTCCATGGCTTTCAGCAATTCGCCTTTGTCTGCGCCGGGGAGCAGACCGACGGTTTCATCGAGCGCGTAGATCTTGAAGAAGTAGCGATGCGTACCGCTGGGCGGGCACGGTCCGTCGTAGCCGATGTTTCCCGATGAATTTTTACCCGTGAACGGACTGCCTTGACCCTCCGGCACGTTCTTTCCGGTAACAGCCAAATCTTCAGCGAGGCTTCTTGTTTCCGCTGGGATGTTATACAACACCCAATGCACCCACGTGCCGACAGGCGCGTCGGGGTCGTCCATGATGAGCGCGAACGATTGAGTCCCGGCGGGTGGGTCGCTCCATGCGAGCGCGGGTGAAATATTTTTGCCGATGCATGTGTATTTTGCCGGGATGGATGCCCCGTTGGCGAACGCGTCGCTGGTAAGCATGAGTGAATTTGCCACAGCCGCCTCCGTTGGTTCAGCCGGTGCTGAACAGGCTGAGAGTACGATCATAAACGCGAAAAGAAATAGATTGCTTCGTTTCACCAGCATAAGTATATCCTTGTGTTCGATTCTACAGCCATGAAATGCGTCCCCCGTTTTGGTGGTATTGTCACAACTTCTTGATGAAATGCACGAGCCGATCCACTTCGAAATAGCCGGTCTTCCTGTGCGCTTCGATGCTGGCTTCGTTTTCCAGCCAGGTATCCGATCCCATTTCGGTGCAACCCTTTTCGCGCGCCCAGTTCTCGGCGGTGACGATCATCTCACGCCCAAGTTTTTGCCCGCGTATGTTCTCGTCCACGTACCACGCTTCGATGTAGCCGACCGGGCTGGTTTGGCATCCCTCGGCATATTCGCGCAGGCTGGTCTCTACGAACGCGACCAAATTCCCGTCCGCGGCGGAGGCGACGAACACAGCGCGCTTGCGGTCGCCCAAGATCGAATCCATATCCAATTGAAGATAGTCGGCGGGCAGGTGATACCATAGCATCTGCCGCATTCGTAACCACTCGGGTTTATCAGCCGCGGTCGCGGGTCGAATCTCGAAACCCATTATCTCTCCGCCATAGGAAGGAACATCACAACGATGGTGATTATAGTCAATATCCAAACGCTGACAATGATTCCCGCATCATTCCACAGGCTAGCCTGGTTCACCCCTTCAATCTCGGCATCCACCTCGGCACCTTGCGGCAATACTCCTCGTACGCCGCGCCGAATTGATTTCGCAGGATGGGTTCTTCGACAACCATGATCAAAAAATGGAAGGTGAGAAAAAAGAACAAAGTATAGAGGATGGATACTATCGAACCAAACCAAAAAATAAACCCAAATTGGACGATCAACGCACCGAGATAGATCGGGTTGCGGACGTGACGATACCATCCCGCAACGACCAGGTCCTTCGGCGGGTCGAGGTGCGCCGGTGTGCCGCGTCCGCGGCGGATGATATCGGCACAGCATCGAACGATGATGAGCGTTCCTAGAATCCAAAGCGGGAAGGCGAGGTAACGGAATATTCCAAAGTTAATGAACGCTGTATCGCGCGAGGCAAGTTGATACGGAATGGACAGTGTGAAAAGCCCGTGCATAAAGCCCATATAGAGGATGGTTTTGACGGCGTTCATTTCAAGCGCGGTATCCAACGCGGCACGCGTTTGAGATAGTCCTCGTACGCCGCGCCGAATTTTCCTTTCAACGTCGGTTCTTCGTACAGGGTGACGAAGGTGTGCGTCGCCGCGAAAAATAAAAACGGTGCAACGAGCAGGGGAAGCGATGGCGACCACAGTGCCCATCCGATTAATGCGAGGATTCCCGAAACATACATCGGGTTGCGGACGAAGCGATACAGTCCAACCGCGACCAGTTCCTTTGGAGGGTCGACAGGCGCGGGCGTCCCGCGTCCCTTGAAGGTGAAATCCCAAAAACACCACAAGACGATTGCAATGGCGATCAGCCAAAGCGGAAAGGCAAAGAAGGCAACGATGCTTGTTTGAAACAGTTCGGCATCTGTTTTTGAAATGACGTAAGGGAAGTACCCAACGAGCATGCCGGGTACAAAAATGAGGAAAAGCAGGGATTTAAATGCTGTCATTCGGGGGTATCGGTTTTCGTCAGAAAGTAGATCAGCACTGCCGTTGAGATCGCGAACCACACTCCTCCGATCAAGCCGATCACCCAGCGAGGGATTCCCCAACTGGAAATGTCAACCGGCAGAAGACCGAAGTAAATCAACAATACGATTCCACTCAGAATCATATCCACCCCACTGGCAAGGATGAAGACCGTTCGATTCGTTTGAGGGTTGTCCATGATCAAGTTCCTTTGATTTCATCGTTGTCAGGTTTGGGAGAGGTTTCTTTCATTAATTGTCTTCCATAAGGAACACCAAATCGAAGCGTGAGCCAGCCAATGAGAATGCCCAATCCGCCAAAGATCACCCGTCCCACAGTATCGTTGAGCGGACCTTCACGAGTCACCCCACCTTCGCCTGCACCGGCACCTATCCCTGCCGAAATCTCATACGTAAATGTCCCGCCTGCTTTGCCGCTTCCGATCCATAACAGCAGAACCGTCACCGAAAGCAATACCGCCATGACGCTGAAAAATCTGAGCCGCCGTATGATCAGCAAATTACTCTTCGAGGGTGGAACGGCAAGCCATAAACCGAACATCGATGCGATCGCGAGATAAAATGCCGCGGCGAACCAATCCTTTACGACTATCGAAGCCAGCAGACCGGGGGTAACATAAAATAGCAACAAGAGTCCCAGACACCCAAGCCGGAAGGTAATTGTCTTTCTTTCTTCTTCCATCGTTACCCTCTACTATTCAACCACTTCAATAACTTATCCGTGGACCAGCAGTTGATCACGTCGTTCTTCGTCAGCCAGGCTCGCCGCGCGACCTCGACGCCGTATAAGCGCATGTCCATATCCTCTTCGGAGTGCGCATCGGTGTTGATGCTGATGGGGATGCCCAATTCCTTTGCGCGGCGAGCGTACACATCATCCAAATCAAGACGGTAGGGGCTGGCATTGATCTCCATCGC
>DAOTZF010000336.1:0-2809 GCA_034434415.1 Anaerolineales bacterium
CAAGACATGATGATTTGCGCGAGATCATCTCCAGTGCATGGGACTGGCACAAGTCACACCCGAATGGATACGAGGATACATAAAATGGACTTTCTCACTTTTTTCATTGTTCTCATCGGTTGGGTCTTCTCACTGTGCTTGCATGAATTTTCGCACGCGCTGGTCGCATACCTCGGCGGTGATTGGACCGTGCGCGAAAAAGGCTATCTCACGTTCAATCCGTTGAAATATACCCATCCAGTTTTCTCGTTGTTGTTGCCGCTGCTCTTTCTTCTCATGGGAGGAATCGGTTTACCCGGCGGCGCGGTGTACATCGAAACATGGAGGTTGCGGAATCGCTACTGGATGAGCGCCGTCTCTTTGGCGGGACCGATGGCAAACGTGTTGGTGGCAATCGTTCTTGCAATTGTGTTGAACTTCACTTCGGTTGGCTCGACCGCGTTCGGGCCGGGTCTTGCCTTTCTTGCTTATTTACAGATCATGGCAGTGGTGTTGAATTTGCTTCCCATCCCGCCGTTTGACGGATACGGTGTCGTCGAACCTTTCCTGCCGGATAACCTTCGAATGCGGATCGCTCCCATCCGTGGCGCGTTCATCTGGATCGTTTTCCTCCTTTTGTGGTTCGTGCCGTTTGCCGGTCAGGCGTTGGGTCTGGTGATTTTTATTTTCACGAGTTTGCTGGGCATCCCGCGTGAATTGATCGCTTTGGGGTACGAACAGTTTACGTTCTAGTGTTATGTCATTCTGAGCCGCTGTTGGTCGAGTAGCCGCGAAGCGGCGAATCGAGACCAAGCGGCGAAGAATCTCCGAATGACGGGGAAAATTTCCGATGATGGGAGAGATTCTTCGCTCACTTCGTTCGCTCAGAATGACAGGTGTAACGAGTGGGGAGATACTTTACAAATCAGACCAAATTCAGTATAATATTAGTGAAAAATATCACAAGCAGAATGAGTGAACAATGAATAGCCATACACTCCCCCACGTGGTCATCCTCGGAGCCGGGTTTGGCGGGCTGACCGCAGCGAAAAAGCTGAAGAACGCGCCTGTGCGAATCACACTAATTGACAAGAACAACTATCACCTTTTCCAGCCGTTGCTGTATCAGGTGGCTATCGCGGCGCTGGTGCCTTCTCAAGTCGCCTTCCCGGTGCGGACGATCTTCCGGAGCCAGAAAAACCTTACGTTCCAAATGGGCGAAGTGAAGGGGATTGACTTCGATGCGCGCTATGTCAAATTGGATGGCTCGGTCATCGCGTACGATTACCTCATCCTCGCCGCGGGCGGACGGATGAATTTCTTCGGCGTTGAATCGGCGGAGAGGAATGCCTTCTACATCAAGGATATCAAGAGCGCGATTCGCACGCGCAATCATCTGCTCTCGATGTTCGAGCGCGCCAGCCGCGAAGCCGATGCCGACAAACGCCGCGCCATGCTGACATTCGTCATTGCCGGCGGCGGACCCACCGGTGTGGAAGTGGCAGGCGCGCTGGCAGAGTTGATCTCGCATGTGATGCGGAAGGAATATCGCGAGTTGGATGTGCGCGAAGCACGTGTGTTGTTGCTCGAGGCGGGGAACGCGTTGATCGCGAGTTACCCGGACGAGTTGCGAAAAGCCACGCTGAAACTTTTACAAAAGAAGAATGTGGAAGTATTGTTCAACGCGCGGCTGACCGATTTCAACGGTCAACGCGTTGCGCTTGCGAATGGAACGAAGGTCGAAACGAACACGTTGATCTGGACAGCGGGCGTGCAGGCGGCTGAGGTTATCGAGTCACTGGAGGCGGAGCGCGCAGGTTCAGGTCGGGTAAGAACCGGGGCGACGCTTCAATTGCGGGATCATCCCGAAGTCTACGTGATCGGTGATGCGGCGTATCTCGAAGATGAAAAAGGTCAATCATTGCCGATGCTTTCGACGGTGGCGATCCAGCAAGGGAATGTTGTTGCAGATAATATCAAACACGCGATCAAGGGACAGGCACAGCATCCGTTCCGTTACAAGGACCCGGGCTTGCTTGCCACCATCGGGCGGAACGCGGCGGTCGCGCGAATTTGGGGGTTGTCGTTCAGTGGTTTCATCGCGTGGCTGATCTGGGTGGGCTTGCACATCTATCGCATCATCGGTATTCGCAACCGGCTGGTGGTGCTCATCAACTGGGCGTGGGATTATTTCTTTTACGATAACCAGGTGCGACTGATCACGCGGGAATGATATCGTTGTTGCGGCAGTTCAACTACCGCAACAACATTTTCAAACAGGAATGAACTCCTGCAATTCGATCGCGGCGAGCAGGGCGCACATGGCAAACCCGTTGTTCAGAAAATGCAGAATGATTCCGGGCCACACCGAGTTCGAACGATGATACACGTATGCCATTACCACGCCCAGCAAAAAGGTTGGGATGAACGAGAAGGGGTCGAGGTGTGCGGCGGCGAAGATTCCGGAACTTAGGAGGAGCGAAGGAATCCAACCGTAGCGCTGTCGAAAACCTTGAAAGAGGAAGCCTCTGAAGAATAACTCCTCGATAACCGGTGCAAGGATCACGCTGACGATGAAGAACCAAACTGGTGATTCGAGTTCGGAAAGGATACTCAAAATGTCTTCCCCCTGTGTACCCACGCCGAGAAGCATCAAGAGCATGTTATGCACTAAGATGATCGAGTATGCGATGATGATCAAGCCGCACCCCAAACCCATAGTGAGCGAATCGAATTTACCGAAACCGAGATGCTTTAAGTTGATGCGCCTCCATGCAAAAATGAGGAGCACGGGCAGGAGATAGATCAGTTCGGCAAGGAGGATGCCCGC
>DAOTZF010000337.1:0-11850 GCA_034434415.1 Anaerolineales bacterium
GACGTCATACCGGCGCGCCAATACAGCGTTTCATACAGGTTTGGGGCTTGCAGGAGGGACAGGAAAAGCAGGAGGCTCACAAGGAAGAAACTGAAAGAACCGCTCCACGCGAGTGATGCCATGCGCGCCGCCTCGCGCAGAAACAGATGCCACCCAAAGACAAACAACGCGATCATCAACGGGGGCAGAATCGCCACGTTGTACCAGCCAAAGAGACCGTCAACAAGACCGATGAAGAGGATGTTGGTGTAGCGGCTCGAATTTTCGTTATATCGCTGTATGACCTTGGTCAGCAGGTCGCCCTCCCGGACGTAAAATGCCGAGAGGCAGTAATCGTCGCTTCCGTAGCGCGAGAAGGTGCCGAGGTAGCCGTACAACGCCAGCGCAACAAGCGTCGTGAGGATGGCGAACAATACCAGCCCATTGAATAATTTTTCAGTTCTTATCGAAGCTTGATTCATCACTTTACACCGACCGCCACCAAAATCATCCCCAACGATGAGCGACTCTTCAATTCGCCCGCAAGTTGCTTCATCGCCCAGCGCGGCGAGAGAATTGACGTGAACGGGCTGAATAAATACATCGTCCCAAAATATTCGGCGCGCAAGCCGCACTCGTTCATCAAATTCCTTAGCGATGCGGGATCGAATTTGCTGATGTGCTGTTCGCCGCCCATTTTCGGCGCCATGTTCAGGCGGTCCACCGTCCATTCCATGAGGGGCCAGAAACTCCGATAGTTCGGCGTGGTGACGAGCAACCTCCCGCCGGGACGGAGAACCCGCGTCGCTTCGCGGATGGAGGCCTGCGGGGCTTCGAGATGCTCGATCACCTCCGAGAGAATCGCGCAGTCTACACTCGAATCGGCAAGCGGAAGAAATTCGCCGACCGATTGGACGCATGCGAAACCGCGAATAGGCTCAGGCGAGGATGACGCCTCACGCAGGCGCGACCAGACGAAGGTCAGCGCTTGAAGCGAGAGGTCGAGTCCGATCGCGTAACTGCCCGGCACAGCGGCTTGCACGAGCAAATTTCCCGCGCCGCATCCGATCTCAAGCACGTGCGATCCTTCTTTCAAATGCGGGCGGAGCAATTCGTCGATCATCGCCAACTTGCCGCGATGCCAGAAGCGCTGCATCGGGTGACCCGAGTGCATCGCGCGATACTGATAATCGCCGGCCACAGCGTGGTAATCGAAGGACAATAAAGCTCCTACTTGTATTTTCCGCGCAAGTCGTTCGAACGGATCACGAACAAGTCGTTCAACATTTCGAGAGAATGATCGAGCAGGCGCACGCGGCTGCCGATGCGATGATGAATCATGCGGACCGCGACCGGTTGGATGCGATATTTCAACTTGCGCGCGATGTACAACAACTCAACATCGAATCCGAATCCGCTGATGGTGAGCCGCCGAAAGATCTCGCGCGCTGCCTCCGCGCGGAAACTTTTGAAGCCGCATTGTGTATCGCGGATACCCAAAAACAAAAAAACCTGCACCATCCACGAAAAGACCTGACCGGCAAAGAAACGCATGGCAGGCACATCCTTCACCAGCGAGCCGGGCAGAACGCGCGAACCGATCGCGAGGTCGTTGCCATTGCGCAACGAATGGAGAAATCCATCGATCGCATCCAGATCATACGGGAGGTCGGCGTCGACGAAGATTAAGAATTGACCCCGACTCTCCTCCACGCCACGCCTGACCGAGAATCCCTTGCCCATATTTTTTTCATTGACGAGCAATCGCAGATGCGGCGCCTTTGCCCTGCCCCACTCCTCGACCAGGCGGACGGTAGCATCACGGCTGCCATCGTCCACAACGATCAGTTCAAAAGTTTCTTTCCTCGTCTTCAAATATTCTTGAATGGCATCGAGCGTGCCTGCGATCAATTCTTCCTCGTTGTACGCGGGCACGATAATGGACATGTCGGGCTGGGTCATAAGCCCGTGTATTTTATCAGATTCGGGATTATCGCTATTTGTTCGAGAACGCGCGCTTGCGTCGATGCAAGACCCATTCACGCAAACGATTCAACCCCGATAGATTCAAAATTGCCGAGGCAAAAATATTCAAGCGCGCCAACGCCGTCGGCGGATGGATGAACAACGCGCGTACCCAGGACTTCAACGCGGACGCGGACTGCCCGGCATCGAGCAGATACCTCGCATCGACTCGATACGCAGAGGCGCGGGCGCGTCGTTCCACGGGTCGAATTGCTTCGCTCAGCCCCGGCTGACTCTTCGCCCAATCCAAAATGCGGAAGGCTTCGCGCCCGAACTCCGCCGCTTTGGCACGGTTTTTTGCCTCCGCGTGATAACGCGCCGCCGCCCACGCTTGAGGGACGTGGAGGATCTTTCCGTGCTGGGCGATTCGAATCCAAAGGTGATGGTCAAGTAGAAAGTGGAAAGTGGAATCCAGCATCCCCGCTTTTTCAACCACAGAGCGCCGAAAGAATATCGCAGGTTGACCAATGATCTGAAAACACAGCAAATCCTGCAAAGATAATTGTTTGTACCTCAGGGTGTTGAACAGTTTGCCATCTTCGTCCACGGCGAGCATATCGCCATAAACGAGGGTAGCTTCAGGATTCTCTTGAAAGATTCGCATGGCTGATGAAACTGCGCCGGGCAAATAATAATCGTCTGAGTTCAACCATGCAACGATTTCACCTGTCGCGTGCGCCAATCCCTTGTTGATGGCATCTGCCTGACCTGAATCCTTTTCACTCATCCACCAAGCCAGTTTGTCCGCATATTTTTTGATGATCTCCACCGACCCATCCGTGGATGCACCATCCACTATGATGTATTCGATGCGTGGATGATCCTGTCCCAGCACAGATTGGATCGTCTGCTCGAGGTATCGCGCCTGATTGAAGGAGGGTGTGATGATTGAAACGAGGATCATTGAAACAACGAATCGTATTCCACTTTTGGGAAGATCGTCAATTGACCGCCAACCGTCGCATCCACAACCTCGCGCCCCGCCTTGCGATACGCGTCACGCGCCAGCGCGTACCCGATTTCGGAGGTATCCAGATCGGGTAACTGCCACTTCACGCCTTTACCAAAATAATTCGGCATGAAATGATTCGGGTCGTCGCCTTGCGAAACGACGGTTTTGTTCGCATCGCCCTTGGATGCAAAGTTGTGGTCCACACCGATGAGGATGGCTTTTTCGATCCCCATGTGAAAAGCCAGTTGCAGCGCGAGGTTGGTGACTGTTGCACCCTCCCATACGCGCCCGCGGACATCGTTGGCGAAGCGCGGTCCGGTGTAGGTGGTGTAAATAAAGCTTGGCAGGTTCGCAAGTTGCAAGTTTGAGGAAAAATGGCGATGCGACCGCCACGCGATGAACTTCGGAATTGCTAACATGCTGATGTCATCCACGAATTGTTCAACGACGAGATCATTCGTCACACAAAGATAGGTGGTTGTGAATCCCCATTCTGGAAACGCGAGATAAATTCGGTTCATGCCGAAGGTGATCTCATTCTTCAGTTTTCTCGTATCAGTCTGTTTCAAACTGGGTCCATTGCCAATGATAAAGGCGCGCTTACCTTTGTGTATATCCTTCAACGCGGCAAGCCGACGAATGCTCTCCCTCCGCCATGGGTGAAAGTATGCGGCGGGCAACTCAGGCACACGTCGGAGTGAATCGTACGCGTCTCGTGTGAACCGCCAAAGCGGCTCTGGAAGGATCGACTTGAGAGTCTGCTTCATGCGTGGTGAAATTCCCGTCGAGCCGCGATCAAGACAATCAAGATAACGACGTTCAGCAATACAAAAAGCAAATCAGCCAGCCCGAACTGATCAAAGATCGAAAGAAAAATGTTGAGGGAGAGAATGAGGATCGAGAAGAAAAATGACGCCTTTGTTCTTTTCCTCAACCACCATGCACAAAGTGAGATGAGCCCGGCCTCCGTGAACATGGCGAACGCATAGAATGTATATAAGCCAGCCCGATCAGAATCTGAAGCGATCCGCAATAACGAGCCGATACCGAATACGACGAGAACCGCGGCCATGACGACGAACAATGAGCGTGCCCATTCAAAGGCTGAAAGTCCCATTTTATTCCGTACTCAACCTCGCTGTCGCTCCGCCGTCCACCACCAGCGCCTGACCGGTCATGAACGAAGACTGTTCGTTATCGGCGAGAAAATAAATGGCGCTCGCGATCTCTTCAGGCTTGCCGACTTTTCCGCTTACTGTTTTGCGTGCGAGGTTATCGAGTCGATCCTGCACGTCGCCATGACCGACATGCCCGCGACCAAGCCCTGCACGAAGCATCGGCGTATCCACTGCGCCGGGCAGGACAGCATTGACGCGGATGTTATCAGGTGCAAATTCGATTGCCATGGCGCGTGTGAGAGCAAGTAATCCGCCCTTCGATGCGGCATAGGCGGCGATGTTCGCCGAAGTTTGGATCGCGTGCACCGACGAAACATTTACCACCGCGCCGCCTCCCGCCGCCTTCATTAACGGGTGCGCCAATTTCATGAACAAGAACACCGAGCGCAAATTGGACGCCATGACCGCGTCCCATTCTTCAACCGTCGTCTCGATGAGCGGCTTGGCAACCTGCACGGCTGCGTTGTTTACCAGCGCGTCCAGCATGGGATGGAAATCTTTTGCTTGTTGAAAGATCATCTCGACAGAATGGGGATGTGAGATATCCGCCTTGATAAAACATCCATTCGAAGGAAAATCCTCGCCGAAATCTGCCCGGTCAACGCCGATCACGCGCCAACCCTTTTCAGAAAAATGAGATGCACATGCACGACCAATTCCACCGCCCGCGCCGGTGATCAATACGGTTCTTGATTCTTTCATCTTTCCTCTTTCACCGCTTCAAACTTCATTCCCAAGCCTTCCACCAAATTTCTGATCGTGTTCCAGTGCACGCGCTCCCACGCGGCGGGGCTGGAATTGGAATTGTGCGGAGCTAATAGAACATTTTCCATCTTGAGAAGCGGACTGTTCAACGGAAGCGGCTCCACCTCAAAGACATCCAATGCGGCTCCCCCCAGACGTTTTGCCTGCAACGCTTCCACCAGCGCTTTCTCTTCGACGATGGGTCCGCGCGCGGTGTTGATGAGCACGGCTGTCGGTTTCATCATAACAAACGTATCGGAATTCATCAGATGGTGAGACGTGGGGTTAAGGTCGCAGTTGATGGAGACAAAATCAGAAACAGTGAGAAGAGACTGAAGACTGGTCATTTCGATGCCAGTTTCAGTGATGAAAACGTGGTCAATTTCAACGATATCATTCCCATAAACTTTCATACCGAACGCGCGCGCCCGGCGAGTCACAGCTTTGCCGATGTTGCCCACACCGACCACGCCGAGCGTACATTCGCTGAGCGCTTTTCCCGGTATTTTCTCCCACTTGCCGCTTTTCATTTGCATGTCCATCCACGGCTGGCGGCGGGCGAAGGCGAGCATGTAGCCGAGGACCGTATCCGCGACCGGGGTGGTGAACGCGTTCGGGGTGCGTCCCAACTTCACCGAATGGCGGGCGCAGGCGGATGCATCGATCGAATCGACTCCCGTCCCCCACTTCGAAATCACTTTCAGGCGCGGCGCGCACGCTTCGATGACGCGCGCCGTGTAGCGGTCGTCGCCGCAGATCGCCCCGTCGAATTGACCGGCGTACTTGAGAAGATCCGCCTCCTCCATGCGTTCGCGCACCTCGGGAACGATCAGCTCGATATTGTATTTGTCGAGGACCGGCTTGAAACGATCCACGAACGGAATCATATACGGAGCGGTGAAAAGAACGGTATGTTTCATTGGCAGGTGTTCTTTACTTCTGAAAAGTCATACAGTTTTGGCACGGGCGAGAAATAACTAACGTCCGGAAGCATATCATAGTTCCCGCCGAAGTAGGCATCAAAGATCAAGCGGAAGGTATTGACCGGGGACATCGTAGACGAGAGCCCTGCAGGATTCCCCGGCAGGTAATAGGCGTTCAAAATCCACATACGCTTATTGTTCGGTTGCAACCATGGACCGTGGTCTCCCTGTAATATGATAATTGGCGGCGTGTCGGATTCGGCAAGCAAGGTATCCACTGCCTCCAAGATTTTTTTATTCAAAAAGGTCAGCTGATTTTGATACCCAAGGGCATACAAATCTTTGGGATATTGTTTTTTATCGTTCCAAAAATCGGCGGGATGAGTATGCTCTCCGTTCGGACCAAACACAAAAGGGGGATGAGGCGAGATCAGATGAATGTAAGCAAACGTCGGCTCGGGCATGTGCGCGATATCGTCCATCGAATCGAACACAAGCAGCGTGCGGTCGCGGAAATTTTGCCCCATGATCTCATCAGCATCCACCCAACCCATATCCTGTGCATATCTGGCGAGGGTTGTCTCCATAAACAGGGTTTCGAATTCCGTCATGCCTGCAGAAAAAGGCGGCGGTGTGTAAAACACATCCGCGTCATCCCACTCACTCCACGCGAAGCCGGTGGCGAACGAGATGGTTTTATACCCCATGGCTTCAAAATTGAAACGCGCTGCGTTATGTTTGAGCGAATCCCACAAGATGCGGCGCTTGATGCTATCCGGGGTGAACGATGAATCCAGATCCTGCAAATAAGACATGTTCAAAGACGAACTCACAGAGAGTTCTGTACGCACATAATTGCTCTGACTGCACTCGGCTACAAAAAAACCGCGGGCGCTTAAGGCATCGAGGAAGGCGCTGTTATCATAGCCGTAGGCCTGCATCAACAGATCAGCCCGCGTGTACGAATCAAGGATGAAATAATATACATCGGGCGGATTCGCCGGACGCACAAGTTTTTCCTCTACAGGCGTGTTCTCAGCGGCAACGCGATGCACGCCTCCCTTCGGAACGCCGGAACTGATCTGCCATAGCAGCATGACTGTCAACCCAATGGAGATCGCGTTCAGCCCCTCCGGGTACGGAGGTCGTTTGACCGCCCAAAGGATCGCAAGCAGCGCCAGCACAAGCCATGCGATCAGCAACCACAACTCAAATTCAACTTCGGTCAATTTTTCTGTGAGTGTATTGTAGACATGCCCATAGGAAAAGAACAACGCCATCCACAGCGCGGACAGGAACGCGGCGCGATTCCAATCGCGAAGGATGAAGCGCAGGACAAGTAATAGTGTCACCGCAAAAACGAAGCAAACAAGCAGAGGTCTCCAGCCAGCCTCCACTTTGACCTCTCCAATATTGAAGGACAGTAACGCCAGCACAGGGTACGCGCCGAACAGGATGGGATACCAGGGAACGGCAAACCCCCTGCCAAGCGTGTGTTTCAACCTACTCATTCAGTTTTCTCTTCAGCAGGAAATCACAGATTGCAAAGTCCAGTTCTTCGTCAATATCCCAGGCTTCGTCGGCGTCGATCTCGAACATGAGCGGCTTGTCGCTGATGCGATGTCGCTTCGCCAGAAGATTGGCGCGCGTAAAAATGTAGATGCAAGAATTTTCTTCGTACACGGGGGGCAAATCCTGCGTTTGGATCAATTCCTTCGGGTTGTGGTTGATCGCGTTGCCATGTTGGTCGTACAGGCGGGTTTGCAGGCGAGTGACGGAAAAGAGGGAATCTTTATTTGGGTAATTAGTAATTAGTGATTGGATAGCGTTGGAGACAGTTTCAGCCTTGAGCAGGGGATTCGTGCTGTGGGTCTGCAGGTAAAAATCGGCAGGGAATAAACCCGTATCGTGAATCAAAATTTCGTTCATCGGCACATCATCCGCACGGAGGGATTCGGGACGGTTGATGATCTTCACAGCAGGGAAGTTTTGCTTCAATCCGTCTATCACTTCGTTTGAGTCGGTATCCACCACGATTTGAGCGATCTCAGGCACGGCAAGCAGGGTTTCGACGATGTGATGGAACAACGGCTTGCCAGCCAATGGACGATAATTCTTGCCCGGCACACGCTGAGAGTGATGCCGCATGGGAACGAGTGCAACAATGTTCATGGGAGAGTCACCTGAAAACGGATTCCGTAATAGTCCATCGCACAACGCGAGATCCAAAAACCTGTTTTGCCAGGCGGGTCGAAATCACGGATTCCGCCAACAGGCGCACCGTCTATGGCGAGGACTTCAACTCGCTCTTGAGAGTTGGAAATCGCGGAAAGGATCGTTGCTTCGCGTTCATCCCAAAGTTGAGCGCGTTGACTGTAAATGGGAATATTTTTTGAAGCGGCAAAAAGCGTGAATATTGGAAATGCAAGTGTAACAAATAACGCGATCATCGCTGTTGCCTGCAACCAGGTCGGTGCGTACAACTGGCGGAGAACATATCCTCCAATCCAACCGAGCGCGACGAAGGCGAAGACCATGATGTGACGCGGAATGATGAGTGTGCGCTCAATGGGGAGTCCGCGCTCAACGTATGCGCTGGGAGTCAACGATGCGGCGACGAGTAGAACTGCCAGCGCGAAAATTCCGATCCCAAGCCCAAGCATTTTTGGGATGCTGATCTCTCTTTCTTTCGAGTTCAATACAAAGCCGAACAGACCCGCGAGGAAGAGGATGAGGAGTTGTTCGTAATCTTTTAGAGAGAGTGTGACGAACGCGCGGGTGAAATTGAATACCAGGGTCGCCAGTTCAGGTAAACTCGCTGGCTCACCATATCGCTCCGCACGGATTTGCGTGGTCGGCGCGAAGACGAGCAATGCCATAGCGATTAAAGCAAACATTAAAGCAATAAGCGCACTGACAAAGGTCTTCTGTGCCCAAACTTTTTTGTACTGTGAGCCAACAAAGGCAATCACTGTATACAATGCCAAGATCGAAACCAGCACAGTATTGCTCGCTTCGGAGAATCCGCCTGCGAGGAGGGAGAGCAATGCAATGAGAATTAATTTAGTATTGGATGTGTTCTGATTCGTGACGAGGGTCAGCACCCAAGGTGTCAACACAAGGGGAAAAGTGTACGTGAAGAAGCCAGTATTCCAGTACAGGGATTGATACAAATGCGGCGCGAGATAAATTGAAAAATAAACAATAATGACGGAGAGTAGAGTCGCTTGGGAGGTGGAGAGCGAAAAACCTGAGATGGAGGAAATGTTTTTGAATAAGCGAACCAAACCCCACGTCCAGAGAAGAAGCGAGAGCGGGATGAGAATCTGCAATCCAAAAACGCCGAGCGGATAGAACATCCCCGCGAGGATCGTCACGGAGTATCGGCTCGGAGTGTATGTCACATTGTAGGCGTAGCCGCGCAAGGTTTCGAAAAATCCCAAATTGCGGAAGTCCGAGTTGTAACACCAGTCATCCGCCCAGTAGCGGAAATGGATTCCGAGATACGCATACACTCCCAAACCGATGAGGAAAACGGCGAGACCAGCGGTTAGCGCAAGTTTTTGAATTTTTTCCCGTTCAAAAGGCATGGCAGGATTATACAATATTGAATTGACATTCCTGCTTCGCCATGATATAACTCGCAAACAATTTACGGATACACTCATCCAGAGAAGCTGAGGGACCGACCCTGTGACGCTTCGGCAACCGTTCAAGCGGTGCCAACTTCGGCGCATGGTTTTTCATGCGGGAGATGAGAGATGATATGAATTCATGTCGCCTCTCACTCCGAGAGGCGATTTTGTTGTGATCGGAGACGGTTGAATGAAAAAAACTTCTATGACGTTTATACGACCCAAGGACAAATCATACACGGAGTACGTGAATTCTATAAAGGCGATGTGTATGCATTTGGGTGTTCCATTTAATCCGACGGAAAGAAAATTACGGGCAGGGTATCGCAAGTTCCTTGCTAATTCACGCAAGCAAGTTGTTGATCACAAATCTGCCAAGCCGACTCCCCTGAAGCGTGTTGAGCGGGGATAGTCCGCTTCAGCGGAGTTCCACGGACTGAGGCAGGATACTGCATGGCCCGCATTGAACCCCGCGCTGGAAGATGGCAAGGATCGAAAGCTAGAATTGGAGAACATCGTGAAAAACCTAAACCTATTTTTACTCATTGCTGTCTTGTTGACGTCATGCGGTCCCGCCGCGACAGCGGATCCCGCATCCACCTTCAAACCAACGCAAACAGCAATCTTTTCACCTACGAATACTCCAACGCCGACTAATACGGCAACACCAACAATAACGCCAACTCCCTTGCCAATCACATTTATCTATCAAGACAATGTTCCAGCAAATGCACGCGAAATCACGGAACAAGCCGCCATTAAAGCGTACATTTATATTTCACAGTATGCCGATTTGGGTCAGATCACATTTACACTATTTCGGATATAAACCAATATATTGATGAGATCTTCCCAATGATTAAAGCCGATCTTCCAAACGCCAGCAAGAGCCAATTCATTCAGGATTGGCCGAGCATGGGAGGTACAGCCGTCCAAGGCCTAATGATAATTAATTCTGGTTATTCCGTATCGAACAATCATCTGAATTTGTGCTCTACAACCCTCGATATTGCGCACGAAATGGTCCACCTCCTGCAACGTAACCTAGTCGGTCACAGCCTGGATCGGAAGGTATTCGATCGGGGACCCGACTGGATCATTGAGGGTTCAGCACAAGCCATCAGTTATCGACTTGCGGGTGATCTGGACCAGTGCGATGTGCAAAAATTAGGTTTTGATTATTGGCGAACTGACGCTTCAGTTGGAGGTGCTTCACTCAGCGAACTTGATGGGTATGATGCACACCAAAAACCAAAATTCTTTTCAGTATCTTCGTGGGCTACGGATTATTTGATTCGAACTACTCCTGACGGCGAAAAGGCTGTAATTACTTTTTATTCAGAAATTGGGATGGGCAGACCTTGGCGAGATGCTTTTATATCCGCTTTCGGAATGAAGGTGGAAGATTACTATAATGATTTTGAGAAAATTCAAGCCAACCAGACAATTATCCCAGATACGAGTGTCTGCCTTCCTCAGTCGGATAAAAGGGTTAAATGTTTAGGTTTAATCGACAATCAGGGGTCGGCCGATTATGTATTTGAAGTTCCGTTTGATGGAAATACGTTGCCGCCAACAGATCAATGGACTTCCAGTGGAAGTTGCATTGTAACAGGATGGGGAGGAACGCCAAAATCCTCGACATCTTATGAGTTAGCGATCTCATTTGATTCAGAAACGCATGGAACCTGCCACATTGATGTAATTTTTTCTACAGACCAAAAAATCACACTCGACTTTGTAATACCGTGAACCTGAATTTAGGAGACCCAACTTAATATGTCTATTCGAAAATACACCAACCGCCGCTACCTCGACGCCCTCGAAAAGAAAGTCCTCGTCTTCGACGGCGCGATGGGCACGAGCCTGCAAGTCCAAAACCTGACCGCCGAACATTTCGGCGGCGAACAATATAACGGATGCAACGACTACCTCGTCATCTCGTATCCAGAAGCCGTGGAGAAAGTCCACCGTTCTTTCCTCGAGGTCGGCGTGGACGTGCTCGAAACGGACACCTTCCGTTCCAACCGCATCACGATGGCGGAATATAAACTGGGCGACCGCGTCATCGAGATCAACGAAACCGCTGCAAAACTTGCACGTCGCCTTGCCGATGAATATGCCGAGAAAACAGGTCAGCCGCGTTTCGTCGCTGGCTCCATCGGACCCTCGGGCAAACTTCCCTCCACCAATGACCCCGAACTTTCCAACGTCAGCTTCGATGAACTCTCCGAAACATTTCGCGAGCAGGCTGTCGGTCTGATCCGCGGCGGCGTGGATGTGCTCCTCATCGAAACCTCGCAGGACATTCTTGAAGTCAAAGCCGCCATCATCGGCATCCACAAAGCCTTCGATGAGACTCAAGTCTATTTGCCGATTCAGGCTCAGGTCACGCTCGACACGACCGGTCGCAT
>DAOTZF010000338.1:0-3369 GCA_034434415.1 Anaerolineales bacterium
AGATACTCCTCTGGAATATCTGTGACCAGTAATTTCTTTGCCTCCTCCGGTTCGCGTTCGACGGAAGGCTGATATCCAAGCAACGACTTGGGGAACGTCATGCCGCGCCGCGCAAATTGTGTGATCGGGCTTCCTTGATTCATCTCAAAATTTTCGTTATAGGAGATGAACTCGCGCAGGTCAAGTTCTTGCGGCAGGATTCTGACTCCCATTGTGTCGAAGCCACGCGATTTGAGGTCATTCAACCATGTCCGCGGATAATCATCCCCGACGCGTCCCACCAAACCGATATCTGATTCCCACACCTTCAGCCCCGCCGCCGCATACAACAGGCTGCCACCCGGCACATCCAACCGCGGCTGCTCTCCAGCAGGCACAAGGAATTCACGCGTCAGGTTTCCGAACACAAGAAATTTTGGAGGCATCGTTCGCAATTATACGGTGGAATATCTCGATACCAGGCGTGGAAAAGAAAAATCCGCCTTTCGCGGCGGACTCTACTTAATCCATCAACGGTCTTGGTTTCGATTCGGAGGGCTGAGGCTGGCGAATGGGCAACAGAAAAGTGAACGTGCTCCCCTTCCCCACTTCGCTTTCCGCCCAGATGCGCCCGCCGTGCAGTTCGATCATCCCTTTCGCCACGGCAAGACCCAGCCCCATACCTCCGTAGCGACGCGTGAGATGAGTCTCCACCTGGAAGAATCGTTCGAAGACGCGCGGCAGATCGCGAGGCGGGATTCCGATCCCGGTGTCTTCCACCGCCACTTTGAGATAACCCGATTCCTCCCCAGCACGGACCATCACACGCCCGCCTGGGTCGGTGAATTGAAGTGCGTTCTTCACCAAATTGCTCAACGCGATGTTGATCTTCACACCATCCGCATCCATATAGAGAGGCGAGTTGGGTTTATCAACTGTCAGCGTAACGCTCTGCGATTTCGCCTCTTCCTGAAAGGTCAGTGCCACATCGTCCACGATCCTCGCGAGCGAGACCTGATTGCTGCGCACACGCGCAGACCCCTTTTGGTAATTATCCACATCCGCCAGGTTCTCAACGATCTCTTTTAACTTCGTGGCATTGCGAATGATCGTATCGAGTTGCTCGCCGTATTGTTCGCCGGCGAGTTCACGCAAAAACGTGGCATGACCGAGGATCAAACCAAGCGGCGTACGAAGCTCGTGCGAGGTGATGGCAATGAAATCCGTTTTAAGGCGTTCGAGTTCAGCCATTTCGATGCGTGCAGATTTGACCTGCCGCCGCAGATTGTCATTTTGCATTGCTTGCGCGGCAAGCGCGCCGAGGGTGGCAAGGATCGCCAGATCCTGCTCGTTGTAATGTGCGTTGTCCTTCTTATTGATCGCCTCCAGAACGCCGATCACTTCGCCACGTGCGACCAACGGAACTGCGGCAAGCGAACGGGTTTCATATTGGGCGATGCGGTCCGCCGCTTTGAAGTGACGCTGGTCAATCTTCGTATCCTGTATAATCAGCGGTTGACCCTTGCGGAAGACCCAGCCTGCCGCGCTCCCATCCAGCGGCACGCCCACCGGGCGCAGCGCTTCGCGGTGAATCCACGCCATGGAAAGGAAGCGAAGTTCCTTGGCGGCATCGTCGTACTCGAGCACGGACGCAAACTCGCTGTTCGTCATCTCGCTCGCTTCGTTGATCACAGTCTGCAGGAACGCTTCGATATCCGGCGCTGTAGTCAGACCTCGCACCACTTCAAGCAGGCGTTCCAGATGGTCGATCCGCTGGTTGGTTGCCATTGCTCGAATTATACAACACGGGCATGGCAGAAGAATTTTCGTTTCATTGAAGAAGGATTACACACTCAGGAGATTTGATCCATGGCTCAGAAAAAAGTACGCGTGGCGATCATCGGCGTGGGGAACTGTGCCTCTTCCCTCGTGCAGGGCATTCAATTCTATAAGAACGCCAAAAAGGATGACATCATCCCCGGCATCATGCACACGCAGCTCGCCGATTATCACGTGCGCGACATCGAATTCACCCTTGGCATCGACGTGAACGTGACCAAGGTCGGCAAGGATTTGTCTGAGGCGATCTTTGCCGAGCCGAACAATACTTACAAATTCGCAGACGTTCCCAAACTCAACGCCCCGGTTGTACGCGGCATGACCCACGATGGGATTGGCAGGTACTTGAGCGGCATAATTCAAAAAGCGCCGGGCTCCACCGCGGATATTGTCAAGCTTTTGAGAGAAACAAAGACCGATGTGGTCATTAACTTCCTGCCCGTCGGCTCCGAGATGGCGACCAAATGGTACGTGGAACAGGTCATCGAAGCGGGTTGCGCGTTCGTCAATGGCATCCCCGTGTTCATCGCCTCCTCGGAATACTGGGGCAAGCGCTTTGCGGATGCCGGTCTGCCCATTCTCGGCGACGACATCAAAAGTCAGGTCGGCGCAACGATCCTTCATCGTCAACTCGCCACACTCTTCGTGGATCGCGGCGTGAAGATCGACCGCACCTATCAACTCAACTTCGGCGGCAACACAGACTTCCTCAACATGCTCGAACGCGAACGACTCGAAAGCAAGAAGATCTCAAAGACCAACGCGGTCACCAGCATGATTCCCTACGAACTTGACCCGAACAACGTGCATGTCGGTCCCAGCGACCATGTGCCATGGCTCACCGACCGCAAGTGGGCGTACATCCGTATGGAAGGCACAACGTTTGGCAACGTGCCTCTGAACATCGAATTGAAACTTGAAGTATGGGACAGCCCCAACTCGGCTGGTGTGATGATCGACGCGATCCGCTGTGCCAAGCTCGCCCTCGACCGGGAACTCGCCGGTCCGATCATCGGTCCTTCCTCCTACTTTTTCAAAACCCCTCCCAAACAATTCCGCGATGACATCTGCCGCGAAAAAGTGGAGGATTTTATTTCAGGAAAATCGGAAGAATAATTTCGATTTCAGATGTACGATTTACCAATTACAAATTACTGATTATTTAACACCGATCACTTCAACAATGACACCCCGCCTCTTTCTCAGCCTCAGCCTGCTCGCTTTCGTTTTAGCCGCGTGCGCACCTTCGACTCCTCCTGCGACCATGGATGTGAACGCGGTGTACACACAAGCCTTTCAAACGGCGGTCGCCCAACTCCAACCCACGCAGACTCCGCTTCCTACGGAAACACCAGTTCCCCCTCCGACGGCGATCCGCACGCCGCCCGCGTTACCATCAACGTTCGTCGCGAGCCAATTAAATCCGTTGGACACTCCTCACACGTATGTACAGGATTCGTGCGAATACATTCACAACAAATGGAATTCGAACAACGCAGCCCCGGGGACGGTCGTCATGGTCATCATGTTCCACGGCGTCAACAAAGATTC
>DAOTZF010000339.1:0-2641 GCA_034434415.1 Anaerolineales bacterium
GTCGCCGAGTTTCTCGGTCCGTTCCTGTTCGGGGTGGTGGTGGCAAAAACGATTGGCGCAGGAATCGTCGAATCCGACGCGCTGACACTGGAAATGATCGCCGCGTCATTGCTTGGAGCCATCGTCTGGAATCTGCTCACGTGGTTCCTCGGCATTCCCGGCAGTTCGTCGCATGCGCTCATCGGCGGGTTGCTCGGCGCGGTGTTTTCCGGCGCAGGCTTGGACGCGATCAAATTCGCGGGATTGAACCGGGTGCTGATCGCGCTCTTCGCCTCCCCGCTCATCGGCTTCGCGGTTGGGTTCATACTCACCCGCATTATTTATTTTCTCGTCCGCGGTGCATCGCCCAACATCAACACCTTTTTCAAACGAAGCCAGTTGCTCACCGCCATCGCGCTCGCGCTCAGTCACGGCACGAACGACGCACAAAAAACTATGGGGATCATCGCGTTGAGTCTGGTCATCGGCGGCGCGCTGACTGAGTTTCAAGTCCCGTTATGGGTGATCGTGGTGAGCGCTGCGGCAATCGCAATCGGCACCAGCCTCGGCGGGTGGCGTCTCATCCGCACGCTCGGCGGAAAGTTCTATAAGATACGCCCGCTCCACAGTTTTTCTACCCAATTGACTTCGGGCATCGTTATCCTCGGCGCGTCGTTCTTCGGCGCGCCGGTCAGCACGTCGCAAGTGGTGAGTTCCGCCATCATTGGCGTCGGCGCCTCGGAACGGTTCAGCAAAGTGCGCTGGAGCGTGGCGGGAGATATCCTCACCGCCTGGCTGATCACCATCCCTGCCAGCGCGTTGCTCGCGGCGGGTTTTTACTGGTTATTGATCTCGCTGAAATAAGATTCCGCGTTACGGGATCACCAGCACCTGCCCCACTTTGATGCTGTTCACATTCGAAATGTTGTTTGCCGACGCGATCGCGGCAACGGTCGTTCCATATTTAACGGCGATCACGTACAGTGAATCGCCCGATTTGACCGTGTACGTTCTTGGGGATGAAGAACCGCTTCCCGCGCCGGTGGAGCCTGTCCCGCCCTCGGAGGGAATCGCCGCCGGGAGCGGAATCGTCAACGAATCGCCGGTCTTCAACAACTGCGGGTTCGCGCTGACGAGTTCGCGCACGGTCACGCCGTATTTGTTCGCGATCGACTCGAACGAATCTCCCGCTGTGACCTTGTGCTTCACCGGTTTCGAATCGGACGAAACAGGTTTCGCTCCCGCGAGTTGATACAACTCTTCCAGCGTGCCGTTGAACACGTTTAAATCAACATTCGCATTGATTCCATTCAAACGACCCTTTTCGCTGTATTGCCAGAAGGTCCACTTGAACCAGCCGCGCGGCAGGAACGGTTGAGAACCTTCCGTATAATTGTTCGGGTATTGCGCCAGCCACAGAGGATAGTCCTTCGCCCACACGGGAGGTCCGCCGCCCGCTTCTGAAAAATAATCCTGGAGGAAATATTGACCGGAGTAAATGATCGGTTTTTTGCCGAACGCAGCCTCGACCAAATCGAGCCAAATTTTCGCGCGCTCGATAATCTTTTCTTTTTTCTGACCATCGGAGGTTTCGATATCGAGCACCGGCGGGAGTTCACCATCATCGTTGAAAGATTTGACGTAATCGATAAAACGAGTGGCTTGCTTCTTCCCGTCCACGTTGGCGCGAAAGAAATGATATGCCCCCCGCAAGAGTCCTGCCGCCTTTGCGCCGGACCAATTTGCCCCGAAGGATGGATCCGAATAGAAATCCCCTTCGGTGGCTTTCACGAAAACAAATCGCTGACCCGTCGCGCGAACCTTGGGCCAGTCGATACCTGCATTCCAATAGGAAACATCAACTCCGGGAACGGTCGCCATGCAGTTCTCCTTGCTGGGTAAATATTAATGGAAACAAGGGTAGCACAAATGTCAAGCAAAATCAACCGCCCTGAAAATTCCGCAATTAATATTGGTCTACCCCCGCACCGGTCTTTATGGTATAAAAATTACATCCCTGCTGTGCTCGTGATGTTGCCCTTCCGTTTTGAGCCAACAAGTTCTAAAAGGGTCTTTAACTCCTAAAGAAATAACGCGATAGGCCTGAGCCAAGGCGGCGTTTCTGGGTAGGGACCCACCTGCGAAAGCAGGTTCAAAACTTCGCAGCACACGGCATCGGCGGGGTATCGAATTCGATAGACCTCACCGGTCTTTGAGACCGGTGAGGTCTTTTGTTCTACGGGGATTGATGGATCGCGATTGCCTCGCGCAGACCGGATTCGAACGCGCCTTGAATCCACGCATGATACAGCGACGCATGTTCTCCCGCAAAGTGGATTCGCCCCTCGGGCTTGACGATTTCATCGTGCAACAGCGATTGCTGACCCGGGTCGAACAGCGCGAACGCGCCGCCGGCGAATTCGTCGTCGTGCCACATCCATGAGGTTCCTACTTCGAATTCTTTTGTGATCTGCGGATGAATCTCCGCCACATCGTCCAGCGCTTGCACAATTCGGTCATCGGGTTTAAGCGAACCCCAGCGTTGCGCATCCTCAGACCAGGTATAACTTGCAAGGATGATGCCGCGTCCCGTTTCGCGTCCATGGTCGGGATAATACAAATTACGGATGGGCAGATCGGTGAGCGTGCCGCCGCCGAAGAT
>DAOTZF010000340.1:0-2405 GCA_034434415.1 Anaerolineales bacterium
CGTTTCATCCTATCGAGACGCGCATCGAACTCGGCTTTTAGCTTGGTCCATTCTTCTCCATGCGTATTCTTCGCACCCCATGAGAGGCGATAAAGTTCGTTGATGTTGAGATGGGTGAAGACGATCTCGAGCGGCATGTTCTTGACAACGCGCATTCCAAACTTGGAGGGGGGTAGTGTGAGAGGCGCTGGAACAACGTTCGAACGTTGAAAGGTTGGAACGTTGTCAGGTTTTGCGCTGGCGCGTCCCAATTCCATATCCGCTTCTTTGCGGACTTGTTCAAGCAATGCAGGCTTGCGATTTGTGTCGATCAATTGATCCATCGTTTCGAGACCCTCGAACGCGTCCTTGCAGTAGAATACACCTGGCTCGTAGAAATCGCCTCCTTCGGTTTGGAGGATGCGACGACCGAAGCGGCGGTTGATGGCGGCGCCACCGATGAGCACAGGGATCTTGTGCCCGCGGCGGTGGAGCTCATTGACGATCAATGGCATTTGCTTCGATGTGGACACTAACAATGCAGAGAGTCCAATCGCGGTTGCATTGACTTCGACAGCTTTGGTGATGATCGTTTCGGCAGGGACTTGTTTGCCCAAGTCGAGCACAGTGTAGCCATTGTTGGCGAGAATCGTTTTGACGAGGTTCTTGCCGATGTCGTGTACATCACCGTAGACGGTGGCGATGACGACAGTGCCTTTGGTAACACCTTCCATCTTTTCGAGATAGTTTTCGAGATGAGCGACAGTCTTCTTCATTACTTCAGCGGATTGGAGCACGAAGGGCAGGATCAATTCGCCCGCGCCGAATTTATCGCCGACTTCCTTCATGGCGGGGAGGAGAACGTTGTTGAGGGTGTGGACGGCTACTTCGTGCTGTGCCGAGCGTGAGGCGTTGGGCGTGCGATTAATAATCTCGTCAATATCCGCTTCGACGCCTTCTTTATGGCGATGGACGATCTTCCAGTGCAGGCGTTGTTCGGGAGTCATGCCTTCGGTGGGATCAACGAGAGATGACTCAGTAGTCGGTGTGACGTTTTCAAAGTGTTCAATAAAAAGCTGTAATGCATCTGCGCGGCGGTTGAAGATTAAGTCTTCGCAGAGTTCTTTTTCTTCGGCGGGGATGTCTGCATACGCGGTGACATGGGCTGGATTTACGATTGCCATATCCAAGCCTGCTTGGACGCAGTGATACAACATGATCGAGTTCAATGCTGGGCGGGCTTGCGGAGCAAAGCCGAACGACAAATTACTCACGCCAAGCGATGCCATTACGCCAGGCAGGTTTTGTTTGATAAGGCGAATGCCTTCGATAGTTTCAATGGCAGATTCGATAAACTCCTGATCGCCGGTGGCGAGGGTGAAGGTCAATGCATCGTAGACCAAGTCTTCAGGCTTGAGTCCGTGGTCGTTGACGGCGATGTCGTAGATACGTTTGGCGACTTCGAGTTTTTTCTCGCGGGTCTTTGCCATGCCGTTTTCGTCGATGGTCAACACAATGACCGCGGCGTTATGGTCCTTGGCGAGTTTGAAAATCTTATCGGCTTTGTCGCGACCTGACTCGAGATGCGTTGAGTTAATGAGACAACGTCCAGGCGCGGTTTTGAGTGCAACTTCGAGGACATCTAATTCGGTTGTATCAATCACCAATGGAACATCCACACCCATTTCAAGTTTCTTGACGACCTTGCGCATGAGTTCCACTTCGTCGGGGCGTTCGGTGACGGCGCAGGAGATGTCGAGGGCGTGTGCGCCGAATGCAACTTGTTCGCGCGCGATCTCCAAAATCGAGTCGTAATCTTCTTCGAGCAGGAGTCGTTTGAACTTGCGCGAGCCCTGGGCGTTGAGTCGTTCGCCGAGCAGGGTGGGAGGCGGGTCTTGTCGCATGTCCAAGGCTGACATGGCGGAAGCAAGCTGAGGCGTAGAATGAAGCGGTCGCTTGGGAGGCGGCAAGTGATTCAGCCTGTCAACAAGCAACTTAAGATGTTGAGGCGTCGTGCCACAGCATCCCCCAACAATTGAAATGTTGTGCTTGGTTACAAAGTCGTAGAGGTCTTTCGCAAACGGTTCGGGCTCGAGCGGATACACGGCTTGACCATCGACGTTGAGCGGCAGTCCCGCGTTGGGGATGCACGAAACGGGGAGCGTGGAATTTTCACCGAGGATGCGGATGGGCTCGCGCATGTGCTCGGGTCCAGTGGAGCAGTTGAGACCGATGACATCGATGCCCATGCCTTCAAGGATGGCGAGCGAGGCGTTGATGTCGGTGCCGAGCAACATGCGACCGGTCGTGTCGAGCGTGACCTGAGCCTGAATCGGCAAATAGACTTGAGTCTCATCGAAGGCTTTGTGGATGCCGATGATGGCGGCTTTGACTTCAAGAATGTCCTGCGAGGTTTCGATGAGGAG
>DAOTZF010000341.1:0-1685 GCA_034434415.1 Anaerolineales bacterium
CGCCGCCGAAAGATGCGGATGAGGCGCCGCTGCGCGCGCTCATTTTTGACTCGCATTACGACCCTTACAAAGGTGTGATCGCCTATGTGCGCGTCGTGGAAGGTTCGCTCAAGTCCACTGACATTCTGAGAATGTTCGCGACCAAAGTAGACATGCGTCCTGTAGAAATCGGGATCTTCGCGCCGAGTATGAAACCAGTTCAAGCGTTGGGTTCGGGAGAAGTAGGCTACATCGCAACGGGATTCAAGACCGTCCATGAGTGTCGCGTAGGCGATACCATCACTCGCGCAGCGAATCCTGCTTTGGAGCCTCTGCCTGGGTACCGTTATCCCAAGCCGATGGTTTTTGCTGGAATTTATCCCGTTGAAGCGGATGATTACTCTGACTTGCGCGAGGCGCTGGATAAACTTCAACTCAACGATGCCTCGCTGACATTCCAGCCCGAAACATCGCAGGCGCTGGGATTTGGCTTCCGCGCCGGCTTTCTCGGCTTATTCCATATGGAAATCATTCAGGAGCGCATCGAGCGTGAATATGACCTCGACGTGCTTTTCACTGCGCCATCGGTGGAATACGAAGTGGTGATGTACGATGGCGAAACGATTCCTGTTGACTCTCCTGCAGAATTGCCCGATGAATCGAAAGTCGCGGAGATCCGCGAGCCATGGATGAACATCGAGATCATCACACCCACCGATTATTACGGACCGATCATGGAACTTGTTACCAAACGGCGCGGCATCTTCAAGCAGCAGGAATATCCCGCGCCGCACCGTGTCCAACTCGATTATGAAATTCCACTTTCCGAAATTATTATTGATTTCTTCGACGATCTAAAGTCGCGCACCAAAGGCTATGCGTCGCTGGATTATCAGTTCCTGGAATATCGCCCGGATGATTTGCAGAAACTGGAAATCCTGGTCAACGGCGAACCAGTAGATGCGCTCGCGACCATCGTTCACCAGAAGGACGCGTTCCACAAAGGTCAGCGCCTGATCACCAAGCTCAAAGAATTAATCCCGCGACAATTGTTCGATGTCGCGATCCAGGCCGCGGCCGGCGGACGCGTGATCTCGCGTGCCAACGTCAAAGCGACGCGCAAGGATGTCTTGGCGAAGTGTTATGGCGGCGATATCACCCGCAAGAAGAAATTGCTCGAGAAACAAAAGAAGGGTAAGAAACGTTTGAAAATGGTTGGGAATGTGGAAATCCCGCAAGACGCATTCATGGCCGTATTGAAGTTAGACGAGGAATAAACTTTAAACACAAAGGCTTGTCTTGAGCCTGTCGAAAGGACACTAAGCGCACAAAAGAAAATCTAAGGGAAGGCTGCTCAATCCTCAGCCTATAAACCTTAGTGCTCTTCGTGCCCTTCGTGGTTAAAAAATATGAAAGATATAAAACGCTGGCTGCCCGGGGCGCTGATCAGCCTGTTGCTCATTGCCGCTATTTTATACTTCGTTGACTTGCGCGCGATGCTGGATGCAATCCGCAACGCGAATTACACGTTGCTTGCCATTGCGATTGCCATTGGTTTTATCTGGATGGCGGTGCGGGCGATCGTCTGGCGGACGCTGCTGCGGGATCGCCCCTCCTATCAGGATGTCTTTTTTACGATCGGTGAAGGTTATCTGCTGAATAACTTTCTTCCATTCCGGCTTGGGGAGATCGGACGTGCCTTTCTG
>DAOTZF010000342.1:0-4219 GCA_034434415.1 Anaerolineales bacterium
ACGTTCGCGTTTCAAAAAAACCAGAGGGACAGCCCACGCGCGGCAAGACCGCCGCCAATCGACTCCGACGCGTGGACAATTTCATCCTGCTCTACGAGCCCTCGCTTCTCTCGCGTATGGACGGCTGGTTCGCCGACTCGCTATTCGTCGACCTCGGCTACGGCTTCGACGCACGCACTACACTCGAATCCGCCGCGCGTTTCCGGCGCGTGAACCCGGATCTAAAAATCCTCGGCGTGGAAATTGACAAAGAACGAGTCGATGCTGCGTTGCCATTCGCAGACGACAAAACATTTTTCAGATTGGGTGGTTTCAACCTGCCGCTGAACGAGGGCGAACACATCAGATTGATTCGCGCGTTCAATGTTCTACGCCAATACGAGGAAAAGGATTTTGCTCTTGCTTACGAACGACTCGCGCAATACGTTCTACCCGGCGGGTTGATGATCGAGGGGACGTCCACACCGTATGGTCAACTTTGGGCTGCAAATCTCGCACGTAAACTAGAAAGTGGAAAGTTGGAAAAGAGAATTGAAGAAGTAGAGACTGGAGAGTGGAGATTCGAAGCGCTTGTGTTCAGCACGAACTTCCGCCTGGGTTTTGCTGTGGAGGAGTTTCAAACGATCCTTCCGAAAAATTTAATTCATCGCATGGTCAAAGGCGAACCGATCTATGATTTTTTCGAGGCGTGGAAACGATGTGCAAAAGAGACAGCCCATGCCAAATCGTTCGGTGCAAGACAGTGGTTCATTGCCGCAGCGGAGTCATTGGCGGGCAGAGGATATAAAATCAATGTGCACAGGAAATTCGTATCGAGGGGATATTTGGTTTGGCATCTCGATTGAACCCTGAATGGTATTATCATTGGGGTAACCCAAAGGATTCCCGATGAAGAAATCCCCGATCCTCCTGTTCATCATTTTTCTGTGGCTGGTATCGCTTGCCTGCACGCAAACCGCTGTTGTTCCTACCGTAGACCCAAACGCCGCACAAACTTCCATTGTACAAACACTGATGGCAATTCAAGCGACCGAGTCTGCGATCCCGGCGGGAGCGACAACCCCCACAGTAGAATTGTCCACAGCGACCGCGTCTCCAACCGTGACATCACAACCGACAGGTACACCCACCATCCCGTCGATCTCCGTCACGGTGGATACGAACTGCCGCACAGGACCCGGCAAGGATTACGAAAGGGTGGGAATTTTGCTGGTGGGCGAAACAACCGAAATCGTCGGGAGGGACGCGTTCGGGCAGTATTGGTACGTCCGCAACCCGGATGTCGGTCCTGAATATTGCTGGATGTCCGGCGAGTACGCCATTATCAGCGGGAATCCGTTTGGTCTGCTGGTACAGCCGGTTCCGGGTGAGCAAGGAGTTAACTTCGAAGCCGAGTATCGCGGGCAGGGACAATGTTCCGGCGAGTTCTGGTCGGATATTCGCTTGAGGAACCCGAGCCGGGGAACGTTCAAATCCATCAACCTGGTGGCTACGGACAGGGAAACGGGCGATGTCCGTTCATATACCGGCAATGAGTTCTCGTTCCGGGATGGGTGTGCGCCGGTGCGCGGGACGAGTACCATTGCCCCGGATGCTTCGGTGCTGATCAGCACACCTGCGTTCGCGTACAATTTGAACGCACACAGCATGTCTGTTTCGATCACGCTTTGCACCGAGACCAACCTCACCGGTCAATGCACGACCAAGATCATCACGTACGCGCCCTAACGTCCTGCCGGAACAATTCAAGCTGGCAAACGTCTTGCAAGAGGGGATGACTTCGTATCTCCGTGATCTGAGTTGTCATCCAACAGGAGGCACACATGCAAAAACTTAACCCAACCATCAAACTGGCTGGCGTATTGCTGATCGTCCTCTCTGGTTGCCTGCCCTCAGCGCCGACGCCTGATGCAAATTCCGTCAATACAACCGTGGCGCAGATCGTATCCTCGGCACAGACGCAGACCGCCGCCGCGTTCACGGTAACGCCGCTCATCACATCCACGCGCACATTCACCTCAACCGCGACTCTTTCGCCGACACCGGTCTTTACCTTCACACCGGCGATTCCGCTGATCAGCGTTTCGGTGCCGACCAACTGCCGCGTCGGACCGGGCAGGGTCTATGACCGGGTGGGCGCGTTGCTGGTGGGTGAAACCGCGCAGGTATATGGGCGCAGCCCTTCGGGCACGTATTGGTTCATTCAAAATCCCGATTCGCCGGGTAACTTCTGCTGGCTGTGGGGCGAATATGCAACCGTGACCGGGAACTTCGCCGCGCTGCCGGTCTTCACTCCGCCGCCCACACCGACCTTCACGCCGACACCCTTACCGGATATTCGCGTCTCGTATTCAGGGAAAGATACCTGCGTTGGCTGGTGGGTGGAACTGGAGATCAAGAACAAGAGCGAGGTACGTTTCCGATCCATCGCGCTGAGCGTGAAGGATACTGTCACCAACATAACGATTTCCACCAACTCCGATGGTTTCACCAATTTGGATGGTTGTCTTACAACCAACACAAACAACAACATGAATCCCGGCACAACGCACATCGTCAGTTCACCGGCATTCGCCTACGACCCGACCGGACACAAATTGACTGCAACGGTGACCGTGTGCTCTGAAAAAAATCTGAACGGGATTTGCGTATCCGAGCAAATTTCATTCACACCCTGATCGAAAGCAACAACACATCAACAAACATGATTAACCCCAAACCTAAGGATTCAGCCACGGATTACACAGATTCTCGCGGATTTTGAATTTCGGATCGCCCGATGAGCTGATCATTAAGCCAACCCGGTCAAACTGGGTTGGCTTTTTTCGTGGAAATTCGTGGCTAAAATCTCGTTAGATTAAATTCGGAGTGAGTCATGTTTGTTCATTTTTCCCGTCACTTGACGCATCTTCTCTTTCCCCGTAAGATTGTCCCCGCAATTAGAACATACATTCGCCCTGAAAGAGACACAGAGATAACTCTGTGATCTCTGTGTCTCTGTGGCTGAATATTTTGGAGCAAACATGGACCTTGGAACAATCCGCAAAATAGACATCGACAATGAAATGCAACAGTCCTATCTCGATTACGCGATGAGCGTGATCGTGGCGCGCGCCCTGCCCGATGCGCGCGACGGACTCAAACCCGTGCAGCGCCGCATCCTGTACGCGATGTACGACATGGGCATCCGCGCGGACTCGGCATATAAAAAATCCGCTCGTATCGTCGGTGAAGTGCTCGGTAAATATCACCCGCACGGTGATTCAGCAGTGTACGAAGCGATGGCGCGCATGGCGCAGGATTTTTCGATGCGCCAACTGCTTGTGGATGGGCAGGGCAACTTCGGTTCTGTGGACGGCGACCCGCCTGCCGCGATGCGCTACACGGAAGCAAAACTCACGCCCGCCGCGCTCGATATTTTGTTCGACCTCAACAAAGAAACGGTTGACTTCACCCCGAACTTCGACGACACATTAACCGAACCGAACGTTTTACCCTCTGCGATTCCAAATCTGCTGGTCAACGGCGCGACGGGTATCGCGGTCGGCATGGCGACTTCGATCCCGCCTCACAACCTCGGGGAAATTGTCGACGCGCTGGTGTACATGCTCGATAAATACGAAAAACTCGACGATGTTGACGTCGATCAATTGATGAAGTTCGTGCAGGGACCGGACTTCCCGACCGGCGGGTTGATCGTGCAGGAAAAAGACGAGGATGGCATCGAATCAGCCTACGGCTCCGGGCGCGGACGCGTCGTGGTGCAAGCCAAGGCGCACGTGGAGGAAATGGAACGCGGCAAGAACCGCATCATCGTCACCGAACTGCCGTACATGGTCAACAAGTCGAGCCTCATCGAGCGTATCGCGGAACTCGCACGCGAGGGATATCTCGAAGGCTTATCTGACCTGCGCGACGAATCGGATCGTCAGGGGATGCGCATCGTGCTGGAGATGACGAAGAACGCCGATCCCGATGTGGTGCTGCGCGACCTGTACAAACGCACGCCGATGCAGACCACGTTCAGCATCAACCTGCTGGCTCTCGTAGACGGCGAGCCGCGCACGTTGACTCTCAAGCAGGCATTACGCGTCTACATTGAACACAGGCTGACCGTCATAAAAAGACGCGCCGAGTACGATCTGGCAAAAGCCAAAGCGCGGGCGCACATCCTTGAGGGATACCTCGTCGCATTGAAGAATCTCGATGAAGTGATCAA
>DAOTZF010000343.1:0-3214 GCA_034434415.1 Anaerolineales bacterium
CGCGAAAACACATCTGGAAGAAAAATAACCACATGTCGTTGCGAGGAGCGAAGCGACGAAGCAATCTCCTGTTTTTCATCCTGACTGCCTGTATCGAGGAGATTGCCACGTGGCGCTGCAGGCGCCACTCGCAATGACATTCTTCGGGCAAACCTCGGCAAATCCCTCTCCTCCGCCAAACCCAACGTCCACGCGATCAACTTCCGCGTGAGCGAAAACTCCATCAACCAATTCGCGAGCGGCGCGACGGGCGCAAGTAACTTCGCTACAACATGAAAATACCCGAACACAAAATCGCGCAACGGACGGCGATGACTCTTGTAAAACTCGTTCTCGAACTCGTACTTCAACTTCGCCATGTCCACGCCGCTCGGGCACTCCGCTTTACAACCCTTGCAGGCCAGACACAGATCAAGCGCATCAAAAACCGCGGACTCGAGTTTCGAATTTCGAGTATTCGAATATTCGATATTCGAGCTTATCATCGCTCTCAACAAATTCGCCCTCCCTCGCGTCGAATGCATTTCCTCCCGCGTCGCTTGATACGACGGACACATCACACCGCTCGTTTTTCTACAAACACCCTGCCCATTGCACTGTTCGATAGCCAGCTCAAAACTGCCTTCATGTGCAAACGCCAGTGACGGTTTCCATGCGCGCGATTCGTATGCCGCACCATATCGCAGGTTCGCATCCATCTTTTGCGCGTCGATGATTTTCCCCGGGTTCAAAATATGATGCGGGTCCGCCGCGTCCTTCAACAAACGCATCGCGTCCATGACCTCCGCGCCGTATGCGCGCGCGAGATGCTCGGAACGCGCCAGCCCATCGCCGTGTTCACTGCTCATCGCGCCGCCGAGGCTCAACGTCAACTCGAACACTGCTTCACTGATCGAACGCAGACGTTCGACTCCGCCCGCGGTCTTCAAATTCAACACGGGACGAATGTGCAAACATCCCGCCGACGCGTGCGCGTACATCCCGCCCTCTGTGTCATGTGCCGAAAGTATCTTTTCAACCTCGCGCACGAACTCGCCCAGCCGTTCGACGGGAATCGCACAATCTTCGATGAACGCGACGGGCCGCTCTGAACTGAATTTCGAATCCATCAATCCCAGCCCCACTTTGCGGACGTTCCATACTCTGGCTTGATCCACTTTTGATTCAGCAATAATAATTTTTTCACCGGTGGTTGAGTAGGCGGCGGGTCTCGATACAGACTTCGTCCACTCGACCATCGCCGCCGTATCGAAACCACCATCCGTGAATTCCACCACCAGCAACGCGGCGGGGTCGCCTTGAATCCAACTCACCTCGCGCGCATACCCCGCCGAACCGCGCGCCGCCCGGATGATGGTATTTGGAATCAATTCAATTGCCGAAGGATTACGACTCAACAAGCGCGGCACATCGTCGCACGCTTCCGCCACACTTTGATAGGACAATACAACGAGAAACGTATGCTTCGGCTTCCGAACAAGGTTCACTTTCATCTTGCGAATCACTGCCAGCGTACCTTCGCTCCCTGCAAGCAACGGCGCAAGATTCAATTTCGTAATGGGAGGATATTCTCCCGCCCAGCGCGGCGGCGCGGATGGACTCCACGGCAACAGATAATTCAACCGATACCCCGCCGCGTTGCGCCATGTCTTTGGGTAATTCTGTTTGATCGCCTCGGAATATTTCTCCCGAATTTCTCGAACGGCAGAAGCGATATTCGATAGTCGGGAGTCGAATCCTCGATTATCGAAAATCGACTCATCCGATATCGAATCATCGAATTTCGCCAAACTCCCGTCCCCCAATATCACCTCCGCTTCCAACATGTGATCCGCGCTCATGCCATAAACAATAGAGTGTGCGCCGGTTGCGTTGTTGGCGATCACACCGCCCATCGTCGCGCGTTCGGCGGAGGCAGGGTCGGGACCGAACATGAGTCCGTATTTCGAAGCGGCTTGATTCAAGTCAGAAAGGACGACACCAGGCTCAACGATGGCAAATCGTTCCTCGGCATTGATCTCAACAATGGAATCCAGCCAGCGCGAACAATCGAGGATCAGCGCCTCACCGACCGCCTGCCCTGCAAGCGAAGTCCCTGCCCCGCGCGGCAAAACGGGAACCTTGTATTTCGCCGCCAGTTCGACCGCTGCGTGCAATTCCTCCTGAGTTCGCGGAATCAACACGCCCAGCGGTTCGATCTGGTAAATGCTTGCATCTGTGCTGTAAAGAATTTTGGAGGCGGGGTCGGTGCGAATATCACCGGAGAAATTTTTATGCAATTCGTAGAGAAATTCGCGGGGCAGAGACATGCAATGATTTTATCGCAACGAAGAAGTGGATCTGAAAAATATCTTTGCGGGTAAAGAGGATTAATTGCTACGGTTCAGCGGTGGTAGGAAGCATTGGCTTGTGAAAGAGAATCCATCAGCTCCTCGCGCAGGATGCCAAGTGTGGAGGAATCGCGGGTGGAAAGGTCGTTCAACTCCTGCGGGTCCTCTACAAGGTTATACATTTCGTACTCACGCTCCAAGTCGTACCCCGGATAGGCGATCAATTTATATCCCCCTTTGTGCATGGCGATCACCGCTTTTTTCACAGGGGCAAAGGCGGAATTTTCCGAAGCCTCCATCGAGAAGAGCGTGCGTTCCTCATCCTCCTCGCCGCCAAACCCCGGCAGGATTCGCCCATCAAATCGCACCGAGGATGCCGCGCCGGTCATCGCCTCCAATGTTGGCAGCAGGTCAACATTGCTGGTTGGCGAATAAATGTCCCGCCGTTGTCTCTGCCCCGGCGCGTGAATCAACAATGGGATGCGAAGTACAGGTTCATACATCATCCGCTCGCCATGACCGAAAAATCCGCGCTCGAACATTTCTCCATGGTCGGAGGTCACGATGACATAACTGGTATCCAAAATTCCCGCCGCCTCCAGCCCATCGATGAGAGTCCCAAACTCCGTATCCACGTGCGCCACCTGTTGATCGTATCGCAATCGCCGGTCTAGAATATCGCTTTCGGCATACCCGCGCGCAGAATTAAAGACATGGACCGGCTTGGACGGAAACGAGATCTCATCATCGAATAACTGCAGGTGCCTTCGATCCGGTTTATACGGCTGGTGCGGAGAATACAGATGGAAATAGGAGAACTGCGGTTGGGCGGAGGAGTTCAATTCCAGTAATTCCTTCAATACCCCGCGATAGATTTCTTGATT
>DAOTZF010000344.1:0-8068 GCA_034434415.1 Anaerolineales bacterium
AGGCTGCCACTTTCGTGATCGCCGCCGTCAGTGTCGTCTTCCCGTGGTCAATGTGCCCCATCGTCCCTACGTTCAGATGCGGTTTGCTCCTGTCGTACTTTTCCTTCGCCATAGCTTTTCTCCTTCTAAAATAAAACTTGATCAGCAATTGAGCCCACAACGAGACTTGAACTCGTGACCTCACCCTTACCAAGGGTGTGCTCTACCGACTGAGCTATGTGGGCGGGACTTGCCGCCGAGAACGCCTCGGTGAGTGGGCGGTGAAGGATTCGAACCTCCGAAGTCGTTCGACAACTGATTTACAGTCAGTCCCCTTTGGCCACTTGGGTAACCGCCCGCAAATGACACATGTTGATTCCTGCGTTCGAAGAAATCAACTTTTACTTATAGAGCCGACGACGAGACTTGAACTCGTAACCGCCCGCTTACAAGGCGGGTGCTCTGCCGATTGAGCTACGTCGGCACTAGCGGGGAGAACACCCGCACCTTCGCGCATTAAGCAGGAGGATTATACCAAAGCCATACGCTACGGGGAAGTAAAACAGACAATTAAATTGCTCCCGGCATGTAGGGAGCAGGGCTCAAGTGTAGCAGACTTCACAGGTCAAGTCAAGAATATTTATTCCATTGCAAAGGCAATACCAGCCTCTTGACTTAATAGAAGGATGCCATTATATTTAGAACAATTGTTCTATGGAAGAGATGAATCGCTATTCACTACTGATGGACGCTTATACCGAGCTCAAGCCGGAGATCGAATCGGCGCGTGGACTCACACCTGTACTTGCGAACCCTTCCTTAAGTAATGTGCTGGAAGGATTGGGCGCGATACCTCCAGAGGGATTATTTATGGGCATGGCCTCTGATGGATTGCCAATGTTGCTCAATCTTCACGATGCAGTACCCGGCCCCCTTCTTGTGCTCGGTGATGCTGACGCTGGTAAGACAGATCTGCTTCAAATCATCGCCCGCGCTTCAGGCATGACTCATTCCCCCAGCGCTCTTCAATTCGGTGTAATGACTAATCACCCTGAGGAATGGACTGGTTTTGAACAAATTCCAAATAACGCGGGAATTTATCCGTTTTACGCAGATTCGTCTCAAGAATTCCTGCTTACCGTGGCATCATGGGCGCGCGGAGGCAAAACCGATTCGCAATCCATTCTATTGCTCTTAGACGATCTGGAATCCGCGACCAATCTCGATTTTGAGGCGCGCCAAACGTTGCGCTGGCTTTTCCTGCGCGGACCTGCCCGACGAGTGTGGCCCATTGTCACATTGAACGCGAACCGAAGCGACGGTATCCAACCCTGGCTTGAAGCGTTCCACACACGAATCTTTGGTGCCATCAAAGATGATCATCGTGCAAGCAAACTCATGGCAGATGGTGCAAACCTCAAAAATCTTAACAGCAATGCGCAATTCACACTGCGCGAGGGAAATCATTGGCTTCGATTCTGGTTACCGAGCTTGGACTAAAAGGAGACTCACATGCACACAGGAATGCTCTGGTTCGACGATACACAATCAACACTGGACGCCAAGATCAAAAAGGCGGCTGATTACTACAAAAAGAAATATGGACGCACCCCCGATCTTTGCCTCGTGCACCCAAGCATGATGAAAGATTCCGTGGTGGAGAGCGAGAAGATCACTGTCCGCGCTTATCGCCCTGTTCTCCCCGGTCATATTTGGATCGGTTTGGAAGAAAATCGCTAATTTGGCAACACGGACAAGAGTCGAGTCCTGTCCTTTGCAACATCGCCCGCAGAACTGGCCTGCGGGCGATGTTTATTTTGGTGGTTCGGCAGTTGAACTGCCGCACCAACTTTTCAGATGTTTATTTACCAACCATCACAACAAACGCCACCGAATGACTCTGACTGTGACTGATACTCACCGACCATTGCGTTAGCCCAAGTTCATTGGCTTTCTGCTTCGCCACACCGTGCAATGACAGCAATGGTGCGTTATTCTCATCGCCCAAGATTTCGATTTCCTTCCAAGTCACATCGCCGATTCCGGAGCCGAGAGCCTTCGCAACGGCTTCCTTCGCGGCGAACCTCCCCGCCAGCGACTCGGCGCGTTTGCCGCACTGTTCCAATTCCGCAGGCGTGAAGATTCGATCAAGATAGTGATTACCATGACGCGCAATCACTTCTTCGATACGTGAAATCTCGATCAAGTCAACGCCGGTTGCAATTTTCAAGGCTTAACTCTCTACGGTCCTGCAGTGGCGATTGCCAGTCTTTCCGTATCAATGAATTTCCTTGCAACCTTCAACACATCATCGCGCGACACATCACGTACGATATTCTCATATCGCTGATAGTAATCCAGTCCAAGATCGAATCGTTCGATATTCAGCAAAGCATTTGCAATGCCGCCGTTCGATTCGAGCGAGAGCGGAAGACGCCCGACAAAATTTTCCTGACTATCCTTCAATTCCTCCGCTGTCACACTGTCATCAACAAATCGCTTCAACTCGCTGACGATTAACTCGGAAGCCTTTTGCACATTTTTCGGGTTCACCCCGGCGCTCACCTCCCACGAGCCGGGTCCCAGCCCGGCGCTCAGGCTCGAACCGGCATAATAAGCCAGCCCCGCCTTCTCACGCACCACATCGCCGATCCTGCCCATCAAACCAAATTGACCGAGAATATTATTCCCAAGCATCGCGGGCATAAACTCCGGGTCGCGGCGCTTCGGTCCCACCGTGCCGATGATCAGGTCAGACTGTGATTTGCCGTTGATTCGATGATGTCGTTTGACTGTTTTCTTCATCGGTTTCAATGGAGGAAGTTCAGGCGCTTCTTTCTGACCTTTCACCTGCCATCCCCCTAGGGCGCGTTTCACCTGCTTGACCGCCTCCTCCGCCTTGACCGCACCCACGACGACGATCACCATCCCGCGCGGACCAAAATACTCACGGTGAAATTTCACCAAGTCATCCTGTTTGATCCGCTTGACCGTCTCCGGATGGCCATCCTCCGGGCGGCTGTACGGATGATCCTTGAACAGAATCTCATCGAAGACCATCGAAGCCATGTCGGAGGTATCTTGCGCACGGATATCGAGCCCGGTCAGCAACTGTGCTCGCAATTTCTCGACCTCTGTTTTGGGGAACGTCGGCGCCATCAACGATTCAGCGAGCAAATTCAGCAACAGCGGAAGATCCTCCGCCAGTGAGCGTCCGTTGAAACCAGACTTATGCACACCGGAACTAAAACCGAGACTTGCGCCGATCGATTCGAGTTCGTTGTAGATTTTGTCAAAAGTGCGTTTCTTCGTGCCGCGCATCAATGCGGAGGTAACGAAATCGGCAAGCCCTAGCTTGGAATCGGGGTCGAACAGCGCACCGGCATCGAAATACCCACTCACCACAACCGACGGGCTGTTGAAGTTGGAACGCGTCAGCACCGTGATGCCGTTCGGCAATACCTCGCGGTAAATATCATTGGGACCGGGCAACGCGGAATTATGTTTATCCGTCATTTCACCCTCCCATCCAATGGAACATACGTGCCGACGACGCGACTTTGCGGTTTGAAGTATTCATTCGCCACGCGTTGAATATCTTTTGCCGTGACCTTAGCCAATTTATCTAGATAGGTTTGGAACCACTCGTAGTTGGCGAACATCTCGGCATAGCCCATCCAAAACGCCTGATTGGTGATGTTCTCACTGCCATAAGCGAAGAGAGCGCGCGCTTGCTTGATGGCGCGAGCGATCTCCTCTTTGGAAGCTTTCTCCTCCTGTACGCGCTGGATTTCCCTATCCAGCGCGGCGATCACTTCCTCCGGTTTGCGTTTGGGATGGATCGTCATCGTGATTCCATACAAGAATGGATCCACAGTCGCTTGCGCGCCGCCGTGCACGCTGACCGCGAGTTCTTTGTCTACAAGCGCGCGGTAGAGGCGGGAGGTTTTGTTCGAGATGCCACCGCTGAACATGTTGAGGTTGCTGGGTCCCGCAAGCAAACTATCCAGCACGGTGAGCGGGTAAAAGTCCGGGTGAGAAGCAGCTGGGAAACGGTAGCAAACCTGCACGTAGGAAGTCGCGCCCGGTCCCTCCACAGACAAACGCACCTCCCCATTCTGCGGCAGTTCCTCGCGCGCCACGCGCGCCGGTTCCTTTCCAACGGGAATTGGCTCAAAGAGTTCACGAATGCGAGCCAACATTTTATCCATCTCGAAATCGCCAGCAACCGCCATGACCGCGTTGTTCGGCACGTAGAATTCGCGGTAGTGATTGTAGAGATCGTCGCGCGTCATCGTGCGCAAATCTGCCATATCGCCTATGACTTCGTGATGATACGGATGCACGCGGAACGCGGTCTGCTGGACCGCTTCGCCGAGCATAAACAACGGCTCGTTCTCACTACCTTCGCGTTCAGAGATGATCACCGTGCGCTCAGAAGCAACCTCTTCGGGTTTGAACTGGCTGTTGACCATTCGATCTGATTCCAGCCTGAGACCGAGATCGATCTTATCCGCCGGCATGGTTTCGTAGTATGCCGTCCAATCGAGGTAGGTCATGGCGTTCCATACGCCGCCTTCGCGCGAGATGGCTTTATCCAACACGTTCGCCGGGAATTGCGGCGTGCCCTTGAATTGCATGTGTTCGACCCAGTGTGAGATGCCAGTGCGCCCTTGCACTTCATCGCGCGAGCCGACGCGGTACCACACCCACGACGAGATGATCGGCGCGGTATGAATTTCCTTGAGCAGGACTTTGAGTCCGTTGGAGAGCGTTACTTCTGTGTGTGAGTTGGTCATGAGAAAGAATGGCTCCAAAATTATGGATTCGCCAACGGCGAGCAGATCTGAATATTGTTCCAGATCGCGTTCGGCTCGACGAGACAGTAATACGGCTTGACGACTTCCTGCAAACCCACGAACGGATCATGCAGTTGAGTATTTCGTAACGGTATGTTCACCGGAACATTCAGTTGAACTGGAATGTTGTTTTGCACCGTCAATGGAAAGTCGAGCGTAATGTTGAGCGGCTGACCTTTGGGAAGGGTCACAACCGCATCGGCGTCGATATCCACGCCGCTGGTATTGATCACCACATGCGCGTTGGGGATGACAGTCGTTTCCGCCAGCGTGATGCGCGTCGTCGTCTGGACGGGCACGATGATATTGAGCGGGATCGTATAATTCACCGGCACATCTGCAATGATCGAGGCTTCATCCATTTTGACGAAATTCTGATACAAGCCGCCGAGCAAACCGGCAAACTGGTCTTCCGGTTGGAAGGGGACCTTGCCCAAAATTTGAAGCAGCACCAGGAGAAAGGCAATGAGAATAACATTGACGATCATCGAGATGCCGCTTGCAATTGTCCAAAACGCGGGCATAAGTTTGTATCGAGATTCGCCCGCCGGCGCGGATGCTGGAGTCGGTGCCTGAGGACGAGGCAAGCCAGCCCGGCGTTGGGTGCGTGTGCGCGCGTTCGCATCCGTTTCGCCGCGTAAAATCCGTTTGAGTTTGCTGGCTGGACCGCCGGAGTTGGATGAATGTTGTGACATACGACCTCCTCACCGATGGATAAAATACACCTGCAATCGTAACATAGTTATGAAAAAATGTCGTAGCGGAGCGGTGATGCCGCGTGATCTTGGCGGCTAGAAACGTACGGACGCGTCGCTCGTCTTGTGAGTGCGTTTGATTTTGACTATAATCGCTTTCACACTTCAATATCGCAGGGCAAGCCAGGAGGCATCGTGACAGACCAATTCAACGTCGCCGTGATCGGCGCAGGACCCGCGGGCTTGTTCGGAGCGCGCGAACTTGTAAACGCCGGTGCGCGCGTCGCTTTGTTCAACCGTGATATCAAACCGGGGGGATTGGCGGAATACGGAATCTATCTGGATAAATACAACATGAAGAACGGGTTGCGAAAGCAATTCCGTCAGGTGATGGACCTGCCGAACCTCGATTATTTTGGCAACGTCACGATCGGAAAGAACGGCGACCTGACTCTCGACGATCTGCGCGCGCTCGGCTTTCATGCAATTCTCGTCACCGCGGGCGCACAGGGAACGAAATGGCTGGGGTTGCCCGGCGAAGACCTCACCGGCGTGTATCACGCGAAGGATGTTGTGTATCACTACAATCATTTGCCTCCCTACAGCGAGCAATCGTTCCGGTTTGGGAAACGCTGCGCGGTGATCGGTGCCGGCAATGTGATGCTCGACATCACGCACTTCCTCGCGCGGGTGCAAAAAGTGGATGAGGTGATCGCCATCGTGCGGCGCGGACCTGCCGAAGTGAAATTCGAAAAGAAGGAAATGGAATACGTGATCGCCAACCTGGATCAAGCCGCGCTGGATGAGGAGATCCAACGCGTTGCGCCGACGATGCAAGCTGTTCACCAGGACCCGGAGGCGGGCCGCGCTTCGATTCTGGAAGCCCTGCCGAAGGCGCTTCCCAAATCGTCGGATACGCGCTTCCGTTTTATCTTCCTCGCTTCGCCAGTGCAGATGCTCGGTGAAAATGGAATGCTTACACAAGTGGAGATCGAAGATAATATCCTCGTCGAAAAGGACGGCGAGACGAAAGCCAAAGGCACCGGGAACAAACGCAGGCTGGATGTAGAAACGGTCGTCTTTGCCATCGGCGATAAAGTGGACGAGTCGTTCGGTCTGCCCACGGAATGGAACGAGTTCGTGAAGAATCCAAACCCTCGCTTCCCCATTGACGGCACGTCGTACGAATCGCCGTTCGAGGATGTGTTCGTCGGCGGTTGGTCGCGCAAGGCGAGTTCGGGTCTCGTGGGCATCGCCCGCAAGGACGGCACAAACGCGGCGAAGGCGGTTTTGCAATATCTGCAAATGAAATCAACAGGCACACCGAATTCAGGGGCTGTTTCTGCAAAACTTAAAGCGCTCGGAAAGCCTGTCGTATTGAAGGAGCATGTGAAAAAACTCGAAGCTGTTGAATTGGAGGAAGCGAAAAAGCGCGGCGTCGAGGAATTCAAGTTCGACAGCAACGACGATATGCTGAAAGCGATGGGCTTGGCGTAAACAAGTTACCCCTCCGAACAAGGAGGGGTAAAATTTTCAGAACGATGAAACGAGACCTGTATTTCAGCAAGCCATTGATGAACGCGGCGGGATCGTTGGGATTCGCGCCCGATACGCGTTCGGGGAGTTCGCTCGAACCCTTCGGCGCGTTCATCACCAACCCCATCTCGCTTCGACCGCGCACACCGACTGCACAACCCGCCGTGATCGAATACCTCGGCGGATTCCTCCTGCACACGGGACTGCCGAATCCCGGCATCCGTGCCGCGCTGAAAAAATACTCCGCCAAATGGACGCGTTCGGAACTTCCCGTCATCGTCCACCTCATGGCAGACCGCCCCGAAGAGACACAGCAAATGGTACGCATGTTGGAGTCACAAGAAAATGTGATGGCAGTGGAACTTGGTTTTGCTCCCCTGCTCGCCGACGATATTATTTTGCTCACGCTCGAAATGTGTCTGGGTGAACTGCCGTTGATATTTTCATTACCGGTTGAACAAGTTTTGTCCCTCGGTCCGCGGTTGATGCAGGATGGCGCGCAGGCGATCAGCATTGCCGCGCCGCGAGGCGCGATTCCCCCTCTCCCTTCGGGAGAGGGGCTAGGGGTGAGGGAGATTACTCACGGTAGATTGTTTGGTCCATCGCTTTTCCCGCAAACACTTTACGTTGTAGAGTCCGCCGCCAAGTTGGGAATCCCCATCATCGGCGCGGGAGGCGTGTGGTCGAAGCAAAACGCCGACGCGATGCTTTCGGTCGGCGCGCTGGCGGTGCAGGTGGATGCGGCACTATGGAATCCCGCGTTTACTCTTTGAGTAACCACGAAGGACACGACGGTCACAAAGGTTTTAAACCTTAAGATTTTACATCCTTCGTGTTCTTTGTGTCCTTCGTGGTTAAAAAATCCTTCGGCTCCAACACCATCACGGGGATATGCCGGTGCGCAGCGCGTTCCCTATATTTCCCATAGCCTGCGTAATACGAAATCCCCATTTGAAAGTATTTCTCACGTTCCTCGTCGAACGATTCGCGGGCTACGTA
>DAOTZF010000345.1:0-2590 GCA_034434415.1 Anaerolineales bacterium
GCAAACATCGCCGCGATCGGAAACTCCACGTCAGTGGAATACGAGAGGTGATATTTCGAATCGGTCTCCAATGAGATCGCCAGCGAAGGGATTCCCAGCGATGCGGCTTCTAGCGCCGCACCCACCGTGCCGGAGATCGTCACACCCGAAGCGACGTTCTCGCCGTAATTGATTCCCGAAACCACAAGATCCGGCTTGCGTTTCATCACATCGTAGATTCCGTGCAGGACCGCCTGCGCAGGACTCCCACCCACCGCGAACACGGTCCATTCCTGACCTTTGACCTGCACCCGCTCCTCGCGAATGATCCCATCGGACGTATTGGGCAGGCTCCGCCCCATGCCTGTAGATTGGTCGCGCGGCGCGGTCACGGTGACATACCCAAGTTCCGAAAGAGAAGCGGCGGCCGCCCACAAGCCGGGGGAACGAATCCCGTCATCGTTGGTTAATAGGATTTGTGGTTTGTTCGTTGACATGATTTTTATCCGTTGAATTTGAAAACAAAAAGGAGCGGTGTTCCGCTCCTCGATGATGGCGCCCTCGGCGCGACTCGAACACGCGACCTATTGCTCCGCAAGCAAGCGCTCTAATCCACTGAGCTACGAGGGCATTTGGCAGGGATGGATTTTAATTCAGATTCAGGGTCAGGTCAAGTGAAGCCGCGTGGAACGCTCAATGCGCGACCACATGTCCATTCCCTTGTACCAACTTCATGAATTCAAAGACGATGCGCGGGTCAAAGTATTTGCCCGACTGATCTTCGATGTAGTGAATCGCGTCCGATTTCGACCATGCAGACCGGTACGGGCGGTCGGACGTCAAGGCATCGTACACATCAGCCACCGCAAACAACCGCGCCGAGAATGGGATCTGCTCACCCCGCAGGCAGTCTGGATACCCGCTTCCATCCCAGCGTTCGTGGTGCCAGCGGGGAATATCGAGGGCTGGACCAAGATAGGTGATGGGCGAAAGCAGAGTGACAGCAATGGTGGGATGCTGACGCATAACCCGCCATTCGTCTTCCGTCAGAGGACCCGGCTTGAAAAGTATCTCGTCTGGGATGGCAACCTTGCCAATATCATGCAGTATGGAGCCGCGCCGAATATGGACGATCAAATCTTTTTCCACGCCCATCAGAAGCGCCAGCCTCGTGGTCATGTCCGTAACACGGCGGGTGTGTCCTTCCGTTTCCTTGTCGCGCAGGTCAAGCGTTCTGGACCATCCTTCAATGGTCGCATCGTACGCCATGCTCAATTCCACGTTCGAGCGTTGCAAGTCCTTGAACATGATGGCGTTATCTATGGCAATCGCAGCCTGCCCGGAGATGGTTCCCAGGAATTCAACCCAATCAGAATCAAGCCCGAGAGGTGTGCGATTGAAAATTTCCAATACGCCCAGGGTCTTGCCTTTTGCAACCAGCGGTAAGCCATAATAGGCTACGAATCGCTCGTCCACAAAATGAGGCGAACGTGTGAATCCCGTCGCGTTCACCCTGAGATCAGGAATGATGATGGCTTTGCGTTCCATCGCCACTTTACCGGCATATCCCTCCCCCAATTTCAGCATCGTATGTTGAAGGGTGTTGGTTTGAAAACCTGTGCCGGAGGAGAAAGTAAGCAGGTTTGTTTCCGGGTTGAGCAGCAAAATGGAGGCGGCGTCCACGCATAACAAAGCGGTGACATGATCCAGCAGCATGGAAAGGAGTAGTTTAAGGTCGAGGCCGGATGCGATCGCAAGGTCGATCGAGCGGAGGGCAGCGAGACGGCGCACTTGTTGAGCCAGCCTGTGTTCTGTCCGTTTATGATTCGTTATGTCCCGTGCCACGAGAAGTAACTGAGATTCAGGCAGGAGGGTTATGCGTGAATCAAACCATCTTTCCTCGGGAGAGGTGATGGAGAATTCAAACGGCAGAGTTTCTCCGCAATCTTTTACTTGCAAAAGGTGATCTTCAAGTCTACGCGCCGATTCCAAGGAAAGAATTTCCTGAATTCTACGATTGTGCAAAAGATCAGGAAATCGATCTCGAAGATGGGATGAATCGAAACGATATTCAAGTACGGAACCATCAAAGTCGAGCAAAATCGTTAAATCGGCAAAAGCCTGGAGAACTCCTCCAAGCTTTGACACTGTGCCCGGGAACAAACTCAATTGATTATCCATTGTGAAAATGAAACGTGGCGGACGCGGGGCATAGTGATTCCCTTAGCCACTACGCCCCCAGCTCCGCCGCGTCATCCAATGCAATTGCGTTCAGAATAAATCCTGACGCTTCTGCTCGTTTCGGGGTTTAACTCGCTTGCAACGCCTGATGAACTTTTTGCGCGAAATCTGCCAGATTTTCTGCCCGAATGGACTTGATCACAGATGTTTCGCGATCTGTGAGGGTAAATGCCTGACCCAGATAGCCTTTTGCAAGTGCCTCTTCGGGTTTGCGAATCAGCGTTTCGCGGAATTGACCGCTTACAACCGCTGCGGCAAACAGGCGTTGAAGGCCGGTCCGCTCAACCGTGGTTTGGCGATAACTCATAGCAGGCGTGGTATAGGCGTCAAAGGTGAGAATTGCCATGTGTAATCTCCTTGTTCAAATATT
>DAOTZF010000346.1:0-6685 GCA_034434415.1 Anaerolineales bacterium
GTGCTGGCTTCGAACCTATCAAAATATTTCTGCCCATAGCCGCGATAATCAAAATCCAATTGTGAGACGCCGATCTGCACCTGCGCCCACATCGCCTCGCGTAGATCGGACATAATCTTCATTAGTTTTTGGCGTGCGCGTTGAGAGTCTGTGGGATTGCCAAAATAGGCGCGGAGCAAGATTTCATCCTGCTCATCGTTGAATTCATGTTGAATAGCGAAGTTGCCTAAATCGAAGAAAATATCTCCCATGCCCGCGTATTCCCAATCCAAAATGCGGATGCGCGTGCCGTCGTCAATGAAGTTGCCATTGAGCAGGTCGTTATGACAGGGGCGGAGTTGCAACGGCTCGCGCGTATACAACGCCTTTTCGATCTCGCTTGATTTTTCGAGATACCAATCCGTTTTCGGAGGCAATTGCACATTGAAACTGCGCGCCGTCCTGGCATATTCTTCCGCAACTCGAAATGGGGAAAAGAAGCCTGGGAATTTCTCAAGTGCGTGATAGGCTTTCATAGATTCGAGCACGCGCTTGATATTTTCTTCCGTGCCGATTTCCTCGGCAGGGATACCTTTGCCCGAAATAAAGCGAGCCACGATGTAGCCTTCGGGTTCGAGGAAGAATGTCGGCTCAGGGGCAATGCCAATCTGTGACGCCAGCCGGCTGCACTCGTATTCAATCTTGCGATCAATGCCGAGATGCTTGGTCTCGTTGCCGCCCATGCGCAGGACGAACGAATCACCGTCTGTGGTGATTTTATAATTCTTGTTTGTGATGCCGCCCGTCAGTTCCTTGACCTCGATTGCCTTGGCAGAGGCGAATTGCGGAATGCGCTGAAGAATCGTTTGTACTTCCATGATAGACCTCAATGTTGGGCTGTGCGACGGGGTGAATTATACTTTTGTTTTGCTAAACGCTCTGCCAAACAAGGCCTTGTGTTTGTGCCTACGGAATCTATTCGTGAAATTCGCCAATTTCCTTGCTTTTTTTCAAAAAATGAATTAAAAACCTTTTCACATGACATGAAAGGAGGTGCGACCCACAATATCTCGTGAGCGGTTCGTTTGCTGTTCCATCAGTTCAAAACAAAATTTCTCAAAGGAGGAGAAATGCGTAAAACCTATTCCATTCTAGCGATCGGCGTGATCCTTGCCATCGCGCTTGCGGCATGCGGGACCGCCGCTCCGGCGCCCGATTCCGCGCCCGAACCCGTTGTCGAAACCGTTGTCGTCGAAGTGACATCCTCTGCGCCTGTCGTTGTGGCGCCGACCGGTTACGGTGTAACACTAGCCGCCGTACAAGAACGCGGCACCTTGATCTGTGGCGTCAACTCACAAGTGCCGGGGTTTGGTTATGTGGATGCAGATGGCAATTATGCAGGCATTGATGTGGATTACTGCCGCGCTCTTGCCGCTGCGATCTTTGGCGATGAAACCAAAGTCGAATTCCGCCCCGTGACAGCTGCCGAACGCTTCACCGCTTTGCAGTCCGGTGAAATTGACATTCTCAGCCGCAACACCACGTGGTCGCTTGTGCGCGATACCGAACTGGCGGGCAACTTCGTGCACACTACTTTCTATGATGGTCAGGGGATGATGGTGCCTGCCGATAGTGGACTTGCCGCCTTGGAAGATTTGGCGGGCGGAACGATCTGCGTTCAAACCGGCACCACCACCGAACTCAACCTTGCCGATGTAATGGCGTCACTTGGAGTTTCGTATACACCGGCCGTCTTTGAAGATGCAGACGCCACATTTGCCGCGTACTCAGAAGGTCGCTGCGATGCGGTGACTACCGACAAATCCGGTTTGGTTGCGCGTCGCGCCATTCTTTCCGACCCCAGCGCTCACACCATTCTCGATGTGACCATGTCGAAGGAACCGCTGGGTCCGATGGTGCGGCACGGCGATGATCAATGGTTCGACATCGCGCAATGGACTGTCTTCACGTTATTTGCTGGCGAGGAGTTTGACGTCACATCTGGCAATGTGGACGATGTGCGAGCCAGCGCCACAGCGCCGGAAGTTCGCCGCTTGCTGGGGCTTGAAGGTGATTTGGGCTTGAAGCTCGGGCTTACCAACGACTTCGCCTATAACATTCTCAAGCTGGTCGGCAACTACGAAGAAATCTATAATCGCAACCTCGGTCCCGATACGCCGACATACATCCCGCGCGGTTTGAACAGCCTGTATACCGATGGCGGCTTGCTTTATGCGCCGCCGTTCCGCTAAGCAACCGTGATTCCAAAGAGGGTGGGGAGCAATTCCCCCACCCTCAACATTTGCGGTAAGAATCCATGCAACCCGGCGAGTCGCAAAAAACCACTACTCCTTTCTGGCGTGATGAACGCATCCTCAAGGGTATTGGGCAAATTGCATTTGTCCTGCTTGTGCTCGTTGTCGCATCGCTCATCTTCCGGAACATGCAAGCTGGTCTCGCCCGACAGGGCATCACATTAAGTTACGGCTTTTTCGACGGTGTTTCGGGCTTTGATCTTGCTGAATCAATTTTCCCCTATGATCGGAACTCCACCTACCGCGAGGCATTCCTCGCCGGATTATTCAACACCTTATCCGTTGCAATTGTTGGCATCATTTTTTCCACTCTCCTCGGCGTGATTTTAGGTGTCTCGCGCCTCTCCACCAATTTCATTATCAATCGCCTTGCATCCTTCTACCTTGAACTGATTCGCAACTTATCGCTGCTTGTATTCCTGATCTTCTGGTATCTCGGCGTATTTCTTAAACTTCCGCGAGTACGGGAAGCCGTAGTTTGGCCCGGCGATATCATCTGGACGAATCGTGGTGTGGGTATTCCATGGGGGATACCTACCGCCTCCTATCCGACGTTTCAATTGATATTGATAGTCGGCTTGATCCTCGCTGTGATCGTTTTCCTCGCCTTGCGCGCCTACAGCAAACGCACCGGCCGCGCGCCGTTGGCACTGTTATGGAGCACCCTCACTTTTACGGTTGTTGCCGCCATTGGCTGGTTAATTCTCCCTGAAAAACCGCTCACGTTGGACCTTCCCTTTGTCAAGGGATTGAACCTTTCAGGCGGAAAGATACTCAGCCCTGAATTCATGGCGTTGACATCGGGTCTGGTCTTATATACCGCCGCGTTCATCGGTGAAGTTGTGCGCGCTGGCATTCAATCAGTTTCCAAAGGCCAGGTGGAGGCATCGCGCGCATTGGGCTTGAACGGTTTTCAGACCCTGCGCTTAATCGTTTTTCCGCAGGCGTTACGCGTCATCATCCCGCCGTTGACAAGTCAGTATTTGAATCTGGTCAAGAATTCATCGCTTGCCATCGCCGTGGGATACCCGGATGTTTTCTACGTTTCCAACACGATTCAGAATCAAACAGGACGCGCGGTGGAAATGATCTCGTTGGTCATGGTGACCTATTTAAGTCTTAGCCTAGTCACCTCTGCTTTGATGAATTGGTATAACCAGCGCATCAAATTGGTGGAGAGATAAGATGTCCGATTCTGCGACCATCCTGCCGCCCGTCACTGAGCGTTCCAGCATTTTGCGTTGGATGCGCAAGAACCTGTTCGGTTCTTGGTACGACGCGCTGTTTACCCTGATCGGTGTATGGGTCACCTATTGGGCGGTGGGAGGATTTCTCAACTGGGTGTTGACTGTTGCAGAATGGGAGGTGATCGTCGTCAATGCGCGTCTGTTGTTCATCGGCCAGTATCCCATCGAGCAGGCAGGCAGGTTGTGGGTGTGGCTTGGTTTTCTCGTTTTCCTCGCGGGGAATTCGATTGGGATCTGGGCGCGGCAATCCCGCGTCGCGGTCGTTCTTCTTTTAATTCCAGTGTTGCTTGCGTTTCTTCTTCCGTTCGGTGATGAGCCGCGCAAATGGCTGAGCATATTATCCTTCGCAGGGTTGGTCGGTTGGGCAATCGGAAGCGCCCGCCCCGAAGTCCTGAAAAGAAGCGTTGTCGCGGGATGGGTAATTTCATTGCCTATCATCGTTCTGCTTACCTACGGACTTTCTGAATCTGAATCCGGTATTGCACCGATCGTACGCACCAACCTTTGGGGCGGATTGTTGCTCACCTTCCTGCTCACGGTCGTCGGTATTATGTTTTCATTTCCGCTCGGCGTTCTGCTGGCGTTGGGGCGCCGCTCGGAATTGCCGATCATCCGCTGGTTCAGTATTGCATACATCGAAGTGGTGCGAGGCGTTCCGTTGATCACGATCTTGTTCATGGCGCAGTTGATGTTGCCGCTATTTTTACCGACCGGCTGGACGGTGGATCGTGTTATTCGCGCAATGGTGGGCATTACCTTGTTCAGCGCAGCCTATCTGGCAGAGAACGTACGTGGCGGGTTGCAAGCCATCCCGAAAGGTCAGTTTGAAGCGGCGCAGGCTCTGGGATTGAACGGCGCGCAAACGATGTTCTTTATCATCCTGCCTCAGGCATTGCGATTGGTTATCCCGATCCTGGTTGGGCAGTTCATCGCAGTTTTCAAGGACACCTCTTTGGTGGCGATCGTTGGTTTGCTCGATCTGGTGGGCATCGCAAAGACTGTGCTCGCGCAGCCGGAGTTTCTGGGTTTGCAACGCGAAGTATATGTCTTTATCTCGTTGATCTTCTGGGTGTTGAGTTATGGAATGTCTTACTTGAGCCAGCAGTTGGAAGAGCGGCTGGGTGTTGGAATTCGATAGACGAAAAGGATATTGCGCATGACAGACGATCTGATCATCAAAGTGCAGGATGTTCACAAGTGGTATGGGAATTTCCATGCCCTGAAGGGCATCAACATGGAAGTGAAGCGACGCGAGGTGATCGTGATCTTTGGTCCCTCGGGGTCGGGAAAATCCACGTTCATTCGGACCCTCAACCGCCTCGAAGAACATCAACGCGGGCAGATCGTGGTGGACGGCATCGAATTGAGCCATGATGTGCGCAACATCGAGCAGATCCGCATGGAGACGGGGATGGTCTTTCAGCAGTTTAACTTGTTCCCGCACCTGACGGTTATGCAAAATATTGTGCTTGCGCCGATTCAAGTCCGTAAGTGGACAAAACAGAAGGCGGAAGAGGTTGCGATGCAACTGCTTGAACGTGTGGGAATCCCGGAGCAGGCGTATAAGTTCCCCGGTCAACTTTCGGGCGGACAGCAACAGCGCGTGGCAATCGCGCGCTCGCTGGCAATGCAACCGAAGATCATGTTGTTCGACGAACCGACCTCCGCGCTTGACCCGGAGATGATCAAAGAGGTGTTGGATGTGATGGTCGAACTGGCGAAATCGGGCATGACCATCCTTGCCGTGACGCATGAAATGGGCTTTGCCCGCGCCGTGGCAGACCGGATGCTCTTTTTCGATAAGGGCGAAATTGTGGAGCAGGGCACCCCTGAGCAAATCTTCAACAACCCCAAGGAGGACAGAACGAAATTATTTCTGTCTCAGATTTTGAGGCATTAGTTTGCCATCCGACAACCTTTCTAAATTAGCCGCGCTGCACGCAAACATCGTGACTTCAATCTGCCTCTTGGTCAACTTCATTATTTCAACGACTTGTTCTGTCGAGACCGCCGCGGCTTTGAGAAATTGACCCGCCATGCCGCCGAGGGTCGCGCCGAGGGCAATGCACTTGGCGATGTCGAGTCCGTCTTTGAGACCGCCGCTGGCGAAAATCGTCATATCGGGCACAGCTTTTTTTACATTCAAAATGGACTCCGAAGTTGGAATGCCCCAGCCAACGAACGTCGCGGCGAGTTGACGGGTGAATTCATCTGGCGCGCGGTGCATTTCCACTTGTGACCAACTTGTCCCGCCTGCGCCTGCAACATCTAATGCGCTGACTCCGCAATCGGATAATAGCTTTGCTGTTCGTTCTGAAATTCCCCAACCGACTTCTTTTGCAATGACAGGCACTTCGATTTGTTTGCAGACCTCTTCGATCTTTTTGGCGAGACCGGCAAAGTTTGTATCACCTGCATCTTGCACTGCTTCTTGTAAGGGATTCAAATGCAAGATCAACGCGTCGGCTTGAATCATATCCACGGCGCGGCGGCATTGGTCAATACCGTAGCCATAGTTCAGTTGAACTGCACCAAGGTTGGCGAATAATAAAATATCACGCGCAACGCGGCGGACTTGGAATGTTTTGGCTTGTTCGGGGTGCTCTATCGCGGCGCGCTGACTCCCGACTCCCATGGCGATCTTCATTTCTTGCGCCGCTTCGGCGAGACGCAGGTTGATGGTCTCCGCTTCGGCTGTCCCGCCGGTCATGGAAGAGATGAGGATGGGAGCCGCCAGCCGCTTGCCGAACAGGTTCACCGTCGTATCGAGACGGTTTAAGTCCAATTCGGGCAGAGCCTCATGGATAAAGTGATAGTTCTCCAGTCTTGTCGTCAGCGCAGAGCGGACATCCTGCTCCAGATTGATCTTGATATGGTCGGCTTTTCGCTGGTCTATCGGCGCAACTTTTGACATTAGGCAGTGTTCCTGTGGTTGTAATATCTAGTACAATTGGAGAAATTCTTTGAGGAGGTTGTCATGTCTGACACATTCAACGATGTAAAGGCGATTATCAAGGATTTGCTCGGCGCGGACGAGGCGAAGATCACGCCGGAAGCCCGCTTCCGTGAGGACCTTGAGGCTGATTCGCTCGACCTGGTGGAATTGATCATGGCGTTCGAAGACAAGTTCGGTGCTGAGATCTC
>DAOTZF010000347.1:0-11289 GCA_034434415.1 Anaerolineales bacterium
GTCCAAAGGAAGCCGATCGGTCCCTGCCGGTCTTCTTCGCGTTGGCGTTGTTGATCTGCATAAAATTGCGCTGTCGCCTCACCCGCTTGGGTTTGTGTGGAAATTGCATCGGAAATCGCAGTTTGCGTGCCCGCCGCGAGACTATCCAAATATTGTTGGTTCACCAGGGCTTGTGCGCCCGCGGTCGCCTGCTCAACCACCTGCGTCTGCCGAATCGCATCCTGGGTAAATGCCGCGTATTGTGTGGAAGCGGCGGAATTTAAGGTTGCTTGCGCATTGGCAAAGACGATTTGGGCTGTACCCGCGATCTGAGCCGCGACGATATCGGCGTTGGTTTGATCCTGGGTCTGTGCGGCACTTAAGGTGGTATTGGCTGAATTCAGCGTAGCTTGCGCATTAGCCCGCACAATTTCAGCCGTTGAGGCGGCTTGATTATTCTCGTTGATCTTCCCCTGCGTGAGTGCAAATGCCAGCGTCGCCTCGGCACATGCTTCACAAGGCACGGCAGTAGCCAGCGAGGTGTCTAAGAACGAATCCGGTGAGGAAGGCGTTAATGTTGGCAGCGTGGAACAACCGGCAACGATGAGCACGCTCAGCAACACTTCAACAATGGTATTCAGTTTCACGATTCGGCGACCAGCGGTCATTGCAATTTTCACTTTTAACTGATGCGACCGCAGTGTACTCACTGCGCCGCATCAGTTTATTGATATTTCTTAGAAGGTCTTACGACACCCAGCAAGATGCATGCGTTACCGCAGGTATCCGATGAGGAACAGTACGAGCAAGACAATCAATACAGTGTATAACATGGGGATTCTCCTTTCTTTTCTTGCGAACTGGTGGCACGGTTGTCAGAATCCAACCGAATGCGACCGGCTGCTTCTATTAGACAACTCCCAGCAGATTCAAGACAACGATCACCACGACAATAACAAGCAGGAGATGTATCGTGTTGCCACTGCGGGGAAAGCCAGAGAAGACGGTTGGGCCGAAATATCCAAGGAGCCATAGTATGAGCAGTATTACGATAAGCCAGGTAAGCATGTTAATCTCCTTTTGAACGTTTTTCTTCCATATGTATCATACGATCGACCATCTTCCCGTACAACCATCGATTGGGTGATGTTGTTCTCCATCGCTTGGGGGAGAGAACCTCTCGTTCAGGAAAGATCAAATCGGGATCGGGCCGGAAAATACTTCTGGACTTTTGCGGCTATCTGAGGGTCTGATAACTTTCCGACCTCTTCGATGCTGACGATGTGTCCCGACAGTCCTTCGCCCTCCAGGCGCTTTTGAAGTTCAAACTTGGCTTCTGCTGGTCCAAAAATTCGGATCTCTGCAGCGTCGCGAATATGCGTGACGATCTTGTCATAATATTCACCGAGATGATTCCAGAAACGCCTATCGCGAATGTTCTCCGGTGCGCCATCGCCTGGCACCACCGTGGAGTGGAGAACATAATGCTCCATATCGGAGGTGATGATCCTCTTCGCCTCAATATTATCGGCAATACTTACAATGACAGCCTTATTTCGGTCAAGCCACATTCCAACTCTTTTTTTCATACTGCTTTGTCCTTTTTCGGATACACGTCGACACACTCGCTGCGATCGCTGCCTTGTGTGGAGAATATCAACATTTCTCTTCTATCCACCGAGACTGTCATTGGCAAGAAGCTCGTCTTTCAGCTTCTCGTCTTCCGTTTGCAGGCGGGGACGATTCCTCTCCGTGCGCGGGATCGATTTTTTCTTCGGTTGCGCCACCAGCGCAAATGGATCCAGATCATCGCGCGCCAGGAACCAGTCGAGTTCGGTTTGGGGTTTTTGTTTTTGTGGAGGAACCATCTGTACTCCTCGTCCAGTTTTTTCAACTCTTGAGAGTGCAGGCTTGACGAGTCCGATTCGAATAATGACGTACCACCCGGCAGGCGAACCGGGTGGTAGTCGAACTAGCGGCCCATCAGTATCAGTATGCCGGCTGCAAGAGCAAGGATAGCCATAATAACAGCCAGCCCGCCCAGCGACATGAATGCCGAGAGGCCCGTGAGGATCAACCAAATGGCTAACAGAACGAACCCAAGATTTCCATTGAATCTCATAATTATCTCCTTTGATTGGCAGTGTGTGTCCTACACTCTGCATTGGTCCTACGAACTTTGGATCGCCTTTTTCCCCGCTTGCGCTGCCTCGGATACTCGATCCAATTGCTCGACCACCAGCGCCTGACCTTGTTGGACTAATTCCCTGGCTTTTTGTTTTCCGCTCATGGTAATTCTGGCTTTATCTGAACGCACCTGAGCCATGGTATCTTCCAATAGCCCGGTGGTCCGATCACGGAGTTCGATGCCCTTTTCCCTGATCTGCAATCTGGTAACTTTTCCTGATTGCGGCGCAAGCAAGAGCATTGTCAACGCGCCAGCCATGCCGCCGATCAACAAACCAGCTAAAACGCCGAACGCGTTATTTTTGTAAGGTGGATATTCTTGATATTCGTTCATTGGTTATTTCTCCTTGTGAATTAATGATTACCGCTTTTCGCGCGCGGACCGCATAGTGCCAACCATATTGATCACGGATTGCTGTGACGCTCGCTGGTTGTCGTTTCTGTCACACCTACGACGGGTCCGCGCGGGCGGTAAAAAAGCACCCAGATCGTTCGCTCCACTGCCCATGCGATCAATGCGTAGATCACCATGGCAAAGAAGGATGAGATTTCGAGCACCATACCACCAGCGGAAGGTGTTGGGGTCATTCCCGCGAAGGGGAAGAGAAACAGGTTTGTAAATCCGTAGATCAAGGTCACGATCGGGCTATCCGGATTGGCTCCAATCAGTTTCAGGCCGATCCGTAAGGCGATCAGGGCTTCCAGAATGCCTAAAAACAGCCAGATCATTTGAGTCGCCTTGAAGGTGAAGATACGTTGCTCCCGTTCCGGTTCGTGCTGCGACGTTCTAACTTCTGATACTCGGTTTTCGTTTGACATTTCGACCAATCCTTTCGATGCGTTTTCGTTACAAGCGCCTTGCGCGTATCATTCGAATTAGCGATGAACAGCCTTGACGATCGCCAACAGAGCGACAGACCCAATCAGAGTGACCAGCATGGTCGGAAGCGTGACGGCGTCATTGACGTACCGATTCCCAACAACGGGCTGATGAAATACCCCGCCAGGAATGCGCCGACGACACCGACCACGATGTCGAGCAACAAGCCCTGCTGTGAATTTGTTCGCATGATGCGGCTTGCGATATAGCCGACGAATGCGCCAGCGATGAGATATATGATGAGATTCATTGTGCCTTCTCCTTTTTTTATGTACATGGTCGCCCATGTGTATGAACCGTACTCCCATCTTGAGGAGGGAGACCAGCGCTTCGCCAATTATTTGATGCCTGTGATGCGGGGTTGAGTATCATTTTTCAGGCGGGTTTCATATTCTGTAACCCGTTTATCAATTTCATCGACAGCAGCTTCACGGGTATAGCCATATTTTTCCTGAAGCAAACCGGCAAGGACTTCGACCTTTCCGGCGGCACGCTCCAGATCGTCGTCAGTGAGTTTGCCCCACCACGCCTTAGCCTCTCCTCGCATCTGTTTCCATTTACCTTCAATTACATCTTTGTTCATGATTTAATCCTCCAATCCTTCGAAATTATTGTCCGGCTTTTCGCCGGCGCTTAGATACAGCACTTGGTGCGCCGGTTCTCAATTCCGCGCGATCAGCCCGGCTAGATCAGGCGCGAAAGCTCGCGGCAACGGCGCGCAGGCGTTCAGCCACACGCTCCGGCGACTCGCCTTTGCTGATAAACGCATCAGCACCGGCGGAGAGCGCGGCTTGCTGACGCGCATCCAGATGACTGATGAGAACAACGACCAGCGCGGCTGGGCAGGCTCTTCGGAGTTCATCCAGAGCCTCAGTCGGCGAATTGGGAAGCAGGTCCCAATCGATCAACAGCATATCCGTACGGCTGATCGGCGCTTGCGCGAGCGTAGTTTGCCAGTCGGCGCCTTCGCCTACGACTTCCATCTTCAAATCGAGGAGTACCAGACGGAGCGCGGAACGTTCTTCAGGCTTTGCGTCGGCAATATATACACGGGTCATACATCCATCGTAAGACAAAAACTCCCTGACCGCATCATGCGGTCAGGGAGTTTTCCTCTACGCCACTTGGGGGAGACAGGGATTTGCCTGGTTTAGTACGGTTTTACATCAGGCGGACGCATTATTACGTACAGCAATTCGATAACAACGACTTCTACTCTGACGTTCTACCATCAAAATGCTCGTCGTCCTTCTCCGCTTCGGCGCGGGTGTGGTGGACAATGCCGTCGCGATGATTTGGAGGAGCATAGAGCGTATATAGCTTTAATGGAACATTGCCGGTATTGATAATATTATGGTGTGTGCCTGCAGGAACGAGCACAGCAAAGCCTGCGCTGATCTCTGCATGGACTCCTTCAACAAGCGCTTCCCCAGTCCCCTCCTCCACGCGGAAGAATTGGTCCAGTTCGTGCAATTCCATTCCAATTTCCTCAGTGGGTTCCAGTGACATGACGACAAGCTGGATATTACCGGCTGTGTAAAGCACGCGGCGAAATTCTTTATTCGTGACCGCAATGTCTTCGATGTTCTTTACAAATCCTTTCATGCTGCATCCTCCAGTTGACGACTTTAATATCGTCATTTGTTTTTTCAAAACTTCAAAAGGCTTGTTATCGCAAAAATGGCAATTGCCTGACGGATGCGCAGAATGCTGAGGCTGAATCCATCTGCCAGCAATTGAAATAGATGAAGATCGCCGACACGATGAGCACAATGATCAGGAAGCCGCCTATATTGCGAAACAACTTGGAGATCGCCAGCAGGATGACGGCTCCGCCCAGAGACACCAACAAGGCAGGAACGCTGAAGTTGCCATCATTGATCGTACTGATGTTGAAGAGCGGGCTGAGAAAGAGTCCCGCCAAAAACGCGCCGACGATGCCGACTACGATATCGGCAATCAGCCCCTGTCGGCTGTTGGTCTTCATGATCAGACTGGCAACCCAGCCAATCACTGCCCCCACGATGATCCATAGCAGGAAGTTGGTCATTTTATTCTCCGGAGCTGAACGAGGTGGAGGCTCAAGTCTGCGATGTAAATTGGATTCGCATGAACCATTAACGCGCTTATCCTATAAAGCTCCATCGCTTGAAGGAAGGGTCTACGACAAGCCGCGATCTTCAATACAACGAGAAATTGAGGTTTCGATTCAAGAACGCCTTGGCGTCACGCGCCGCCTTGAGGATTATCAACAGCACAACAGCGCCTCCCAATGGCACCATTATCATGGTGACGCTAAAGCCTTCCCCGATTGGGTTCGTGCCGAAAATTGGATTCACAAAGTAGCCTGCCAGAGAAGCGCCGGCGATGCCTGCAAAAATATTGGCGATCAATCCCCGCCGACCCGTATTCTTTACGATCCGGCTCGCAATCCAGCCGGTCACTGCCCCTATACCAATCCATACAGGAAAGTTGATCATTCGCTTTTCCTCATTGAGGCGCGTTTGCCTCGTTTACTCTTCGAGAACGAACGTGACCTTCAACTGAACGCGGTATTCCGAGATCTGTCCTTTTTCATTCAGCTTGACCTGTTGGTTCTCGACCCAGGCTGATTTGACGTTCTTCAACGTTTTTTGGGCGCGTGCAACGCCGGCCTTGATCGCGTCATCGAAACTCGATGGCGAAGATGCAATGATTTCACTTACTTTTGCGATTGACATGTTTTTACTCCTTTTGGTTGGGAAAATATTATGTTATTCCTGATAAGTATAGAGGAGATCCCACCCGGTCGCATCCATCGGTTGGGGAGTGTGCGACTAGCCCGGTTGGGGGAAGTCGTTTGAAGCAATTCGAGGCAGGTGGATGGAAATCCGATCGCCCCCGGTTTGTTTGGCGGTGTACATGGCTTCATCTGCCGCCCGCAGCAACTCGCTTTCTGTTGCTCCATGTTCAGGCGCCAGGGCGATCCCCGCGGATACAGTGATCACGATTCCCGATGCATGATCCGCATTTATTTTGAGGGTCCTCACGAGTTCACAGATCTGCTCGATCCGTTCCTGTGTATCCGTGATGGAAGAATCCGGTAGAACAAGTACGAACTCGTCGCCGCCATAACGGCACGAGATATCGCTTTTACGCAAATGGTCCCGCAGGATATTTCCAACTCCGCGCAAGACCGCGTCGCCTGCACCATGCCCAAACGTATCGTTTATTTTTTTAAAGCCGTCGATGTCGAGCATAACGATGCTTAATGGGGAATTCCGTCGCCTTGCGATATGAAGTTCGCGCGGCAAGTTTTCATCCAGATAACGCCGATTGAACAGGCCGGTCAACGGATCCTGGATTGCCAAACGACGCAATTCATCGCGAAGTTTCAGGTTTGAAAGCGATAACTTGATCGTTTCGGCGGCGTACACCGCTGACTGTTGTACGCTGGGTTGATGCGTGTCCTTTCGTTCGGCGCTTTCCGTTAGGCTTAATAGCCCCAGAATCTCGCCATGAACGGTCAAAGGCAGACAAAGATATCCTGCCGTGGGAGGCTGGTGAAAATGGCGGCATAATAATCCATTCTGCGGATCGCTCACCTCATGGACTTTGCCAAGCCGCAATGCCCAACAATCATCCATTGCAAATTCAACTTGTTCGAGCCTATCGCCGCCCCAGTTCGCCACCGGATCAAGAAGGCGATCTTTGGGTCGCATGATCGAAAGGCAACCGTCATACCCGGGAAATAATTCACCTCCCATGAGGGATATCACCTGATAGGCTTCCTCCATCGTCATGCAGGACAATAAAAGGTCGTTCATGCGATTGAGCAATTGCATTTCCCTATCCCGCCATTGGAGTTCATCCACCAGGACCACCAGTTCAAGGGTTGCGGCTTTGGCGCGCGCTTCTGCCTGTTTGCGTTCCGTGATGTCGCGGATGTTGCATTGAATGACCCTCCAGCCATTCACCAGATACACGTTACTTACGAACTCGACTTGTTTGCGCCCGCCTGATTTGGTTTCAAGGGGCAAATCGTCGTAGCGGATGTACGCGGAGTTTTGCAGGTTGCGCATTGACTCCTGGCTGGCGGCAATGTTTTCGACCGGCCCGATCTCCCAGAGCGCCTTACCGACCAATTCTGATTTGGAGTAACCAAGCATATCCTGAAGAAACGGGTTGACGTCGGTAATGCGCCCGGTATCACCATCCAGAATCAAGATTCCATCCTTTGCTGTCTCAAAGAGTCTGCGATAGCGAGCTTCCGATTCTTCGAGCGAGAGCAGGTTTCGATCTGGAGTAGTCGGTGGGTTCACAGGATTTCTGGTATCGACCGCAGGTTGATCACCAAAAGAACTATTCATGCTGGTTGTGTTTGTTGGCATATCGTTTCTTATCCGAGGCTCGTCAAGTTGTAAGCCGCCGCACTCCATTCCCTCGAAAAATAAATGCCAGCATAAATCCCATTACAAATCCACCGACATGCGCCATAAACGCCACGCCGCCGGTGTCGGCGGTATTGGCTATCGAACCGATGCTGCTAAATATCTGAAGGACGATCCAGAATCCAATGACAATCAGCGCGGATACCGAGGTTACGATCCTACCCACCAGAACTTTCACTTGCCGTTGAGGAAACATCAAAATATAGGCTCCAAGTACACCGGCGATCGCTCCGGAGGCTCCCAGATTCGGTATATCGGAATCCATGCTAAATGCCAACTGTGCAAATGTTGCTCCAAGACCACATAGCAGGTAAAAAATGGCGAACGGTGCGTGGCCGATACGGTCTTCCACATTGTCGCCAAATATCCACAAGTACAGCATATTGCTCCCAAGGTGGAGCCATCCGGCATGCATGAACATGGATGAAAACAGGGTCAAAAAATCAGCAGTTGGGTTCGCAAGGAATCGACTGGGAACGAAAGCCCACTTCATGATAAAAGCGTCAGCGCCACTCAATTCCAGGAAAAAGACGAGGACATTTAAAGCGATCAAGGCATAGGTGACCAGGGGAGTAGTTCTGCGTGCACTATTGTCATCGCCGATTGGCAACATTGCGTATTTCCTTTCAGTGAATGAGTCGGTATCCGTTCATAAATGGTCGCCGCGTCCACACTCCGAAGCGAAAACAGTCCACACGCCACGATCAAACAACCCAAACCCTGCATGCGGAGCACCCTAACCTGATTTTAAAAGAAACATTCCCCGGTTACATCCAGCAACTGGGGAATGTTTGTCTCCGTCATTAGGGGGAGATTCGATTGATTAGTCGGGAGAAAGAACGATTCCGCTGCGCAGTGCAAGGGTGACTGCTTCGGTGCGGCTGGCCACGCCGAGTTTTGACAGAATCCTGCTGACATGAGATTTGATTGTGGAGGGGCTCACGGTCAGCCTGGCGGCTATCTGCGTATTGTTCAATCCCTCGATCATCAGCGCAAGAACTTCGCGTTCGCGTACGGTCAAGTCGATGCCCGGCGCAGGCGGCTGGTTCGCAGATTCAACAAGGGACTGAGCCGCCTCAGGGGAGAGCGTGGCACGGCCCGCATGTGCCGCGCGGATGGCATGCGCCAGATCGTCTGCGGAAACATCCTTAAGTAGATAGCCGATCGCGCCGGCTTCGATCGCACTCTTGACCATCTTCCCCTCTTTGAAGCTGGTCAGCGCAATGACTTGTATCTGCGGAAACTTTTGACGTATGGCGCGGGTTGCAGTCGCCCCATCCATATCCGGCATGACCATATCCAGCAGCACCACATCCGGCAGGATCTCGGCGCAGAGCTGTATGGCTGAGTTGCCGTTTTCGGCTTCGCCTGCCAATTCCATATCATCAAAAACCTTTAGAAAGGTCGCCAATCCACGGCGGACCATGGTGTGATCATCAACAACCAGGATGCGAATAGGTTTGGAAGACGAGGTTTTCATCGGGTCTCCTTTTTCGCTTCTTTCCGCCAGTGCAGGACGAGTTCGGTGCCATGATCGGCCTGGCTGGTGACTGTCAAATGCGCCCCACGGCTTCGGCGCGTTCTCTCATCATGCTCATGCCATAATGACCGGATAGGATTTTTTCATCGAGGTCAAATCCTATGCCATCGTCGCGAATGCGTAACTCGATCGTGGTTTCCTCATGCTTGAGTTCGATATCCACCTGACTAGCCTTGGCATGTTTGGCAATATTGTTTAATGCCTCCTGACAAACACGATAAAACACCACCTGCACATCGGCAGGCAGGATTACGTCCTGCGCTACGACAACTTTGACGGGGATGTTGAGGCGACCGGAGAGCGCGTTTCCCAACAGATGCAACAGATCGCCAAGGTCTGTATCGGTCAATGCGGACGGACGCAGCTCTGCCAACAGGGCGCGCATTTCAGCCTGCGCGGCGCGTGTCAATCGTCGCAGGTCATCCAGCGACTTGCGCGCCTCGTCCTGATCCCGATCCCACAAGCGCGGCAGAACGTCCGCGATCAGACCGGCTGAGAAGAGCGATTGATTGACAGCATCATGCAGGTTTCGCGCCAGACGCTGGCGTTCCTGCAAGGCAGCAAACGCCTGTGCATGCTCATAAAGCTCCGCGTTGACCAGCGCGATCGCTGCCTGATTGGCAACAGTGAGTGCCAGGTTTGCGTGATGAGCTGTAAAGTAGTTTTGCTCAACATGCGCGACACCCACAATGCCGATCACGCGGTTTTTGACGGCTACCGGAACCCACATCCATGCTCGCACACCTTTTAAGAGCAGGTCTGCTTGATCCTCCAAAAGCGAGCGGAGAAATTGCGCCGATGGTTCAGAACTCCATACATCACCGATCCGGTTCGGCTGGTGTCGATTGAACAGCCGCATCAGGGTGTCGGGACCATCCAGATGGATGCGAAAGGGGACAGTCTCTTCCAGTCGCTGTGACCCGCGTACAGCTAATGCAACCATGACTGTTCCATCGAGTACGAACAGTTCGGCATGTGTGTACTCGATCAACACCCTCAATTGGTCGAGGATCAAACCCGGTTTGAGTTCCAACGCGGAGCCAGCGTCTGTGAGATCTCCAATAGTGTAGCCTGCTCGCGGGTGTGGAGTTCCACTTGCTCGTGGAGCAGGCGCTCGGCTTTGATCCGTTCGCTGACATCACGCACGACACTCAGCACACATGGTCGAGCCCGAAACGGGATGGATGTTCTGCGCACATCCACGTAGAACGATGAGCCGTCTTTACGCAAATGAACTGCAGGCACGTCAAATACGCTTCCACGGAGAATTCCATTGGCAATTTCGGTGAACAACCGCTGGCTGTCAGAGTGAATGTACGCCGAGAAGTGCAAACCAATGAACTCCTCCTGTGTATAGCCATGCATTGTAATTGCGGCAGGGTTGGCATCCACCACGTGACCGGTTTCTGCATTGTTGATAATCATGCCATCGCTGGCGGCATCAAAAATATTTTGATACAGTTTGTCATTTTCTATTTCTGCCGGTCGGATTGGGTCCTGGTTCATCATCCTTATCTTTCCAGATTGCCTGCGAGTTCATCTGTCTTCGACGCCATGATGAAATCGTTCTTGTGCAAGCCTTTGACTACATGCGTCCACCACTGGACGGTGACCCTCCCCCACTCGAGCACGATCAACGGATGGTGGTCTTCTTCTTCGGCAATTGCGGCGATATCGTTGGCAAATTTCAGCGCTTCGGAATAATTCTTTAGCTTGAAGACGCGTTCCAGTCTTTTGATCCCGTCCTTTTCAACAATGTGCCAATTCGCAATTTGCGGATGCAAGGCGGCAATTTCCGCGTCGGTCAAAGACAGGTCTCCGCCGCGGCAGGCGACACATTTGAGTTGCGATAACTCACTCATTTATATGCTACTCCAAATTCAGTTGACAGATTGCACCAGATGTCATCACTCCCCCGCCACGTTGAAAAACTCGACCTTATCCAGCCACAATCAGTGGGTATCGGCACTTGCAAGTATAGCACATACCTCTTGCATACCTGTCTATCCTTCCAACATTTCCAACAACATCTTCACATCCTCCACCGACGGCAAGTGTATACGCAACACTTTTCGCTTCGCCTCGATCAACGCTTCGTAATCGCCCAACGCCTGTGCGCGGATGAGCGTGCCAAACGTCAGACCTTCGGTGGGAATATCAAAATCTTTTTCAGGCTCGGCGGTGATGACGATGAATAGCGCATTCTTTGGTCCGCCTTTGTGGAACTGACCCGTCGAATGCTGAAAGCGCGGACCAAAACCAGCCGTCACGGC
>DAOTZF010000348.1:0-32874 GCA_034434415.1 Anaerolineales bacterium
GGCGGATACATCAATTATTACTATTACGGCTTTGTACTGGTCGGCACACCGGTGAAATTGCTTGGCATCGTTCCATCCATCGCGTATAACTTCCTCCTGCCGACCCTCTTCGCCATCGTCGGCATCTGTGCGTTTTCGATCGGATGGAATTTATTGAGCCCTCTCTCCATGAGGGAACGGGCAGAGGGTGAATCTCTGCCCACTGTGATCAACACACAACAATTAACTGCCGGTTTTTCCTCATCGCTCCTCACCATTTTGCTGGGCAACCTCGGAACGGTTCAACTCATCTACAACCGGCTTCAACAACTCGGATCCGCCGGTGCGTTCAGCTGGGAATCCACATTCACACAACGCGTGACGTGGGCAACCGCCGGATTGAAGATGATCCTCGAGGGCGGCTCGCTTCCCATCGGACCGGGAGACTGGTACTGGGACCCCAGCCGCATCGTCCCCCCCGGCCCCGACAATTCGATCACAGAATTCCCGCTGTTCACCTTCCTCTACAGCGACCTGCACGCGCATATGATCGCCATGCCCATCATGTTGCTTGCGCTCAGTTGGGCGGTCGCCGTCGTGGTAGGACGCGCGCAGTGGAAGAATCAGGTTTCCACAGCGGTTGGAATCGTTGTGGGCGCGTTGATCATCGGCGCCTTGTATCCCACCAACCTGTCGGATATGTATACGTTCCTGCCGGTGGGTCTCGCGGCGTTGGGATATGCGTTGTGGCGAAATTCCGATTCATTATCCATACCACAACGAGTGATTCGCGTTGCCGGTGCGTTGTTCGCGTTGACGATTCTATCGTTCGTCATGTATCAACCCTACCGCGCGTGGTACGCGCAAGCCTACAGCGCGCTCGACCCGTGGAAGGGACCATTCACGCCCATCTCTTCGTATCTCACCATGTGGGGCTTGTTCCTGTTCATCATCGTTTCGTGGATGGTCTGGGAAACGCACGAGTGGATGGCTTCAACGCCCGTTTCATCCTTGCGGAAATTAAAGCCGTTCCAGGTGTTGATCGAGGGCGCGCTCATCGTGTTCGCACTGACCCTGCTCGTCCTTCAATACAATCAATCGAAGACCATGTACGGAGGCGTGGCGGTGAGTTGGATCGCCTTGCCCATCGCGGCATGGGCTGGCGTGTTGCTCCTCCGCCCGAACATGCCCGATGCGAAACGATTCGTGTTATTCCTTATCGGCACGGCTTTGCTGATCACCATTGTCGTTGAAGTGCTTGTTGTGGTCGGCGATATTGGGCGGCAAAACACCATTTTCAAGTTCTATTTGCAATCGTGGTTCATGCTGGCCGTGAGCGGCGCCGCGGCATTCACATGGACTCTCCCGGCGTTCTTCCGCTGGACACTTGGCTGGCGCACCTTCTGGCAGGCCGCGATGATCCTGTTGGTGTCCGGCGCAGCGATGTTCACAGTGACCGGCACCTCCGGCAAGATCAAAGACCGTTGGATCCTCGAAGCCCCGCACACACTCGATGCCATGACCTTCATGCAATATGCCAACTACGATGACTTCGGTCAACGGCTCGACCTAAGCGAAGATTACCGCGCCATCCGCTGGATCCAGGATAACGTGCAGGGATCGCCGGTCATCGTCGAGGCGAATTGCCCGGAATATCGCTGGTGCACGCGCTTCACCATTTACACGGGCTTGCCCGGCGTCGTCGGCTGGAACTGGCACCAGCGGCAACAACGCGTGTTCACCTCTGCCTGGGTGGAGGAACGCGTCGCACAAGTGGGTGAGTTCTACAACAGCATAGACACGGAAACCATCCAAACGTTCCTCAAAACCTACGATGTGGAGTATATTATCGTCGGTCAGCTCGAACGCGCCGCCTACACGCCGGAAGGCATTGCCAAGTTCGATGAATATGAGGGCAGGTTCTGGCGCGAGGTGTATCGCGACGGCGCGACGGTTATTTATGAAGTGATGCCGTAAATACGCAGTACTTAACTTAATACGAAGTAAAGAATATGCGTACCTCGTATTGAGTCATTCAGAACAGGAGTCACAATGATCTATCACCTCACCTTTCGCAAGAACTGGAAGTACGCGCTGGCGACCGGTCCCTATCGCGACAAAAGTCTCGATAAGGAGGGATTCATCCACTGCTCGACCGCGTCACAACTGGTGCCGGTGGCGATGGATTTTTTTCCAAATCGACGCAAGCTGACCATTCTCGCAATCGATGAAACGCGCCTGACCGTTCCGCTGAAATGGGAAAAACCCTCCGGCGGTCCGCCGCCCGGTGTCCCTGCGAACGAGAAGTTCCCGCATATTTACGGTCCCATCAACTTCGAGGCAGTGGTCAAAACGCTGGACATGGAACGCAACGCAGACGATGTGTTCGTGCCGCCGGATAACCTTTAGTCTCCAGTCTCCGATCTGAATGTTCTCCTTCATTCTCTGGTACCTGCTCTCCACCTTTCTCGGCTGGCTGACCTTTCCTCTCGCGTATCAACTCTTCCCCGCGTTGAAAGACCGCGGCTATACATTGTCGCGCGCCTTTGGCTTGCTGATCTGGGGTTATGTTTTTTGGCTATTGGCTTCGCTGGGCATCGCGCAAAACGACATCGGCGGGTTGTTGCTGGGACTGGTCATCCTTGCTGGCTTGAGTGCATGGACATTCTTTTCGGACCACAGACCACAGACCACAGACTTTGACGATAGGGTCCATGGTCAATCGTCCATCGTCGAGTGGGTAAAAGGCAACAAGAGATTCATCATTACCGCCGAAATACTTTTCTTTGTAGCGTTTGCTTTCATGGCATTCGTCCGCGCGGGCAACCCGGAGATCCTCGGCACCGAAAAGCCCATGGAGTTGATGATGATTCACGGCATCATGAACTCGCCGACCTTCCCCCCGCGCGACCTGTGGCTGTCCGGTTATTCCATTTCCTACTATTACTTCGGCTACGTGATGACGTCCATGCTGGCGATGCTGACCGGCACACCGGCAACCGCCGCGTTCAACCTGATGATCTCATTGATCTTCGCCATGAGCGCAGTCGGCGCGTATGGAATATTGTATAACCTGCTTTCGAAGACTTTGGACCATAGACCGCAGACTGCAGAGGATCATGGAACGGTCAACGGTCAATCGTCCACGGTCACTGCGTTGCTCGCGCCTTTATTTCTTCTCCTCGTCTCCAATGTGGAAGGCTTTCTCGAAGTCCTTCACCGGCGCGGATGGTTCTGGACAAACGGAAACAACTTTTGGACGTGGCTTGATTTACCTGAGTTACGCGACGCCCCGACACAACCGCTGGGGTGGATTCCCGACCGCTTCTGGTGGTGGTGGCGCGCCTCGCGCGTCGTGCAGGATTATGAATTGACCGGCGCGTTCACCGGCGACACGATTGATGAATTCCCGTTCTTCTCGTACCTGCTCGGCGACTTGCATCCGCATGTGCTGTCCATGCCTTTCGTTCTTCTGGCGGTTGCCATCGCGTTGAACATTTTCCTGGGCGGATGGAAGGGAAAGATCAATCTCTACTTCGGTGAGTTGCATATCAGCAAGACCGGGTTCGCGGTCATTGCTTTGATGCTGGGCGGGCTGGCTTTCCTCAACACGTGGGATATCCTCGTCGCGGGCGCGTTGATCGTTTTCAGTTACGCGTTAACTCGAATCCGTGAATCAGGCTGGGGCTGGGGACGAATCGAAGACATCCTTTTGCTGGCGATTCCCGTGGGCATCGTCGCGTACGTGATGTACCTTCCGTTTTTCATCGGATTCGATTCACAGGCGGGAGGCTTGGTTCCCAACTTCATGTTCCCGACACGCGGCGCGCATCTGTGGGTGATGTGGGGGACGTTGTTCGTGCCTGTTTTTGCATTTCTCGTTCATTTACTACGAACAAAAACTCCCGCCAATTGGCGTGCAGGGATTTGGACAACGCTCACACTTTTATTTGTGCTTCTTGCCGCCATGTTCGCGATCGGCTTGCTCGCGTTACGATTCAGACCCGAGCTTGTCGTCCCGATCCTGGAATCACAGGGGCGCGATGCCGGCACATTCATCGTGGATAGTTTCGCGCGCCGGTTAAGTTACATCGGCAGTCTCATCACGCTATTGGCATTATTGATTCCTGCGTTGTCTTTTCTTTTACATCGGAACCATGAATCGTTTGACGCGCTTCCCCCGGCTGATGAACCGTCAACCGTTAACCACCAACCACCAACGTTCGTTCTCCTGCTCATCACACTCGGAACACTCCTCATCCTCGGTCCGGACTTTTTATATCTGCGCGATAACTTCGGCTGGCGCATCAACACGGTCTTCAAATTTTATTATCAGGCATGGATACTTCTCAGCCTCGCCGCTGCATTTGCCACAGCGATGTTGTTCATGAAATTGCGCGGCACTGCAAAGGTGATATTCAACATCGTTTTTGCGTTCATACTCGTTGTCGGGCTGGCATATCCCACGCTCGGCATCTTCAACAAGACCAACAACTTCAAACCCCCATTCGGATTCACACTGGATGATTTCGACCGCGTGGAGATCGAGAATCCCGACGAAGCCGCGGCAATCCTTTGGCTCCGCTCCGCACCGGACGGGGTGGTTGCTGAAGCCGTGGGAGGCGCGTACTCCTCGTACGCACGTATCGCCAACTACACAGGCTTGCCGACTGTGTTGGGCTGGGACAATCACGAGGGTCAATGGCGAGATTATCTCCTCATCGGAAACCGCCGCCAGGATATCGAAACGCTCTACACCACGCCGGATGGATTCACCGCGCAGGAGATCGTCGCGCGTTACAACATCCGCTACATCTTCATCGGTGGACTCGAACGAAGCACCTATGCAGTGGATGAAGGCAAATTCAACAGTTTATACAGGCTCGTGTTCCAACAAGGGAATGTGACGATCTACGAAGTGCCGTGACGCAACAATCGAGGGTAAAATTGCGCCCATGAATTCATCCCAGATCAAACACGAAGGCTGGCTGTACGGGTTGGCTTTTCTTATTGCGGTCGCATTTCGTTTCATCGCTCTTGGCGCGTCCCCACTTACTGACTCCGAAGCAACCCTCGCCCTGCAAGCGTTCCATCTTGCGCGCGGCGAATCCATTTTACTTTTGCCGCAACCCGCGTACATTCTTTTCACTGCCGTGCTATTTGCGGTCATTGAAAGCACGAATTTCCTGGCACGTTTTCTTCCGGCGCTCGCAGGGAGCATGCTGGTTTTCGTTCCCTATTTTTTCCGCGAAAAGATTCATCCGCGCCCGGCCTTGATTCTTGCCTTCCTCTTCGCCTTCGACCCCGGTCTCGTCGCGCTTTCGCGGCAGGCAAACGGGACCCTCCTCGCGGCAACCTTCCTGCTCTTTGCGTGGGCGATGTGGAATCACAGGCAACTCATCCTTGCCGGTATATTTGCCGGGCTTGCATTGCTTTCCGGTCCGTCGCTTTGGGCGGGCTTGCTCACCCTCGGTCTGACGCGGCTTTTCATTCAAGGGATGAATCCGAAGACAACAGCCGATCTACCTCCAACCGAAAATCGTGAATCGGAATTCGTCGATCAACGATCTCCGGTCTCCTATCTCCGATCTCAATTCTCCAACCCTCAACTAATCGTTGCGTTCATTGCGACCCTCCTCCTCGGCGGGACGCTTTTCTTCCTTGCCCCGAACGGATTGAGCGCCGCGTTCGCATCCCTCCCGGCGTATCTTAGCGGCTGGGTTGCGCCATCGGTCACAACGCCCGGGCGAATCCTCTTCACGTTTTTTGCTTATGAATTGCTTGGGATCCTCCTTGCCTCGTTTGCCATCCTTCGAGCAGCGCGGACGAACGGCAAGCGCGCCAAACGACTGATGGTATGGCTTGGCGTTTCCCTTCTCCTTGCCGTTTTTTACCGGCAGCCTGCTGAATTGATCTGGGCGATCCTTCCCTTGTTGATCCTGAGCGCGCTCGAACTTGCGCGTGCGTTCGATATCCATCGCGAAGACCTTGCAGAAACAGGCATCGTCGTCGTAGCGCTTTCCATTTTGCTCGTCTACACCTGGTTCAATATTTCGAGCATCGCCCTCAACCCGTACAATCCGCTCCCCACCACATTGCCGTTTTTAGGTGAAGTGCAGAACGCGCGCGCCGTGGTGCTGGCTGGCTCACTCCTCATTGTCCTTGTATGCATTGCGTTGGTGGCGCTGGGTTGGTCGGCGCGCATCGCGCGGCTGGGCACCACCATAAGCTTCAGCGCGTTCCTCGCTGTGTACGCGGTCGCGGCGGCATGGGGTGCCAGCGGATTTCGCAACCCGAATGGTTTCGAACTCTGGACTTCCGACCCACGCGTTGCCCAAGCGGATCTTTTGCTCGCCAGTGTGAACGATCTCTCCGAGTTCAGCCTCGGTCATGACCAGGCTCAGCCTGTTACGGTGATGGGAGTTCTTTCTCCCGCCCTCGAATGGACCCTGCGAAACCATTCCGTGGAAACGGTCTCTGTTCTCGACCCGCAACTTGCGCCGACAATTGTCGTTACCCCGCTGATGAACGATCTCGGCTTGCCCTCCGCGTATCGCGGGCAGGACTTCACGTGGAGGGGACAACCACAATGGACAAACCTTCAAACGCAGGACTGGTTGAAGTGGTTCGTCTTCCGCGAACTGCCCATGGAAAATGAAACCATCATCCTGTGGGCGCGTGATGACCTGTTTCCGGATGCGCGTGAGAGCATACAGCCTTGATTTCTAAGCCCCCTTCGATCATTGCCATAGATGGTCCCGCCGCCTCGGGAAAATCCACGCTGGGATTGCGGCTGGCGCACGCGCTGGGATATCTATTCTTCGATACCGGCGTGATGTATCGCGCGGTCACATGGCTTGCGTTGAACCGCGGGCTCGATTTGCGCGACGAGGAGGCGGTCACTTCGGTGGCGGAGAGTACGCCGATCGATGTCGCGCCAGCCTCCACGTCGGATGGACGCGCGTGTGATGTCCTCGTAGAAGGAAGGGATATCACGTGGGAAACGCGCTTGCCGGAGGTCGAAGCCAATGTGTCGCTTGTCTCCGCGTATCGCGGTGTGCGAAGTGCATTGAGCCAGCAGCAACGGCGTATCGGCTTGCGCGGCAAGATCGTGATGGTTGGGCGCGATATCGGCACAGTTGTCCTGCCCGAGGCGGATTTGAAGATCTACCTCGATGCAAGCGCGGAACAACGCGCTGAACGCCGGTATATTGAAATTCTTGCACGCGGCAGGGATGCCGACCATGATGAGATTCTCTCGAAGGTGAAGGAACGCGACCACATCGATTCGACGCGTGATGTGGCTCCGCTCAAAGCAGCGGACGATGCGATCGTCATTGATTCCGATCAAATGGATGCGGATGCGGTCTTTGAGAAGGTAATGGCATTGTGCACATGAAGGAATCGTATCGCGTTCCGCTTCGATATCGAGCTCTTCGCCGTGTGATGAAACCACTGGCGCGCGGGGTTTTTCGCCTGCTTGCCGATGTGAAAATCACCGGTGAAGAACACATTCCCTATGGGAAGCCTTATGTGGTGGCGATGAACCATATCTCGATATTCGACCCTCCGTTCGTCGGCGCGTTCTGGCCCGAATGGCTCGAGATCATCGGCGCTGCAGACGTGTTCGACAAACCCGGTCAGGGGTTGGTGCTTAAGATGTATGGCGTTATTCCTGTGCATCGCGGCGATTATGACCGCGCCCTGCTGATAAAGATCATTCATATTCTCAAGTCCGGTCTGCCCTTGTTGATCGCGCCGGAAGGCGGACGCTCACACGTGACCGCAATGAGACGCGCAAAACCGGGCATATCCTATATCATCGAACAGACCGGTGTGCCGGTGGTGCCTGCAGGATTGGTCGGTACAACGAGAGATTTTTTTCATCGTGCGTTGCGCAAACCCAAACCCGCGCTCGAAATGCGAATCGGAAAGCCGATCAGTTTGCCGGAGATCGAAGCGAAGGGAACGCAAAAACACGAAATGAGACAAAAGAACGCAGACCTTGTCATGTCGCACCTGGCCGGGTTGTTACCGGAAGAATATCGAGGAGTCTATGCCGGATCAGCCGTCCGCCCCGCCTAAACCCGTAACCGAGATCTGGAGACCGGAACTCATCGTTCTGCCGAAACTTACACTGGCCCGGCGCGCCTTCCGTGTGTTCTATCGATATTGCATGAAGTTGCTCGTTCTGATCCTCATGCGCGCAACCGTGCGCGGGGTGGAGAATATTCCTAAAAAGGGACCCGCACTGCTCGTTGGGAATCATTCAGGAGATGCCGATGTGATCGTGGGTGCGGCGGTCATTCCATATTCCGCGGAATGGGTCGGGAAGATCGAAAATCGTGACGATCATTGGCTGGTCGGTCCGGTCTTTCGCGCGTACGGTTTCATTTGGATTCATCGAGGAAAGCCTGATAAACGCGCGCTGCGCGTGGCTCTCGAAGCGCTCGCCGAGGGACGCATGGTTGTGATTGCGCCGGAGGGCAGGCAAACTCTCACCGGCGGACTCGAGGAAGGAACTGACGGCGCAACGTTCCTCGCGCTCAAATCCGGCGCGCCGGTCATTCCGATCGCCATGGCGGGCACAGAGAATGCGAACATTTACAGCAACATGAAAAAGTGGCGGCGTGCGAAGGTGACGGTGTCCATAGGAAAACCTTTCTACATCCGTGAACAGCCAGACCGTCGGGATACGATCCGGGTAGGTACGCGTCAGATCATGGAGGCGCTGGCGCGCATGTTGCCGCCTGACCGACGCGGACAGTACAGTTACGTTTCACAGTCCACTGAACCTGAATAAATCCCTGAGGGTAGGTGAGACAAACATGGGGTGATTCCGTCATGGAGTATCAGCCGGTTTGCTGACAAGAGCCGAGGTGCACATGATAGAAGAACCAACTTCCCAACCAAAACCTGTGACCGATTGGTGGCGGCCCGAACTCGTTGCCTTGCCCAAACTGACGCTCAGGCGGAAGGTGTTTCGGGGGGTTTTCCGTGTCGTGACCAGACTGATCGCCTTCTTTACAATGCGCATGAAAGTTCGAGGGCTGGAGAACTTTCCCGCAAAGGGTCCTGCGATCATCGTGTTCAATCACCTCGGTGATTGGGATTCGATTTTGCTTGCCGCAGCGGTTCCGATATCCGCCGAGTGTATTGGCAAGATAGAACTCAACGAACATTGGCTGGCAGGACCGGCCTTCCGTGCATATGGATTCATCTGGGTCCATCGCGGTCAACCAGATCGCCGCGCCATGCGTGCCGCCCTTGATGCACTAGCAGAGGGAAGGATGCTCGCACTTGCGCCGGAGGGCAGGCAAACCGTCATCGGTGGGTTGGAGGCGGGGACGGAAGGTGCCTCATTCCTTGCCATGAAGTCCGGCGCAATGATCGTTCCCATTGCCCTCACAGGAACAGAAATTGCTCATGTGAACGACCATCTTGGCAAATGGAAGCGCATACCGGTCAGCCTTTCGGTGGGTAAACCATTTTTTATTCAACATCACACAGATCGTCAGGAAATGATTCGAAACGGCACGCGTCAGATCATGGAATCTCTCGCACGACTGCTGCCTCCCGAAAAACGCGGACAATACAGTTACGTTTCTGAGTCTGAATAACAACGCCTGACGACTGCTGATTGGCGCTATAATCCGTTCATGCAGTTCGTCGCGACGTTGTTGAATCGACTCGCATATTTCAATCCCCTATCCATTGCAGGGTGGATGGTTTGGATCGGGTTGGGCGGCCTCCTTGCTTTTTCACTGTTAAGTTGGCGTACCTATCATCCAAAATGGAATACGCGCGCATGGTGGATTCTCTTCACGCTGGGTGTGCTTACTCCGATCGCGACCTTGTTCATGGGTTTGGAGTTTCAAACCGGCTCGTCCTTGCCAGTGCCGGGGATTCCCGTCGAAGCGCCCGGCTCCACCGTTATGCTGTTTTCCGCCCTGCCGTGGACACTGGCGGGCGGCTTGCTCGGTCCATATGCCGGGGCGGCTGTGGGAATGTTCAACGGACTTCTACGCGGGGTATGGGATACACACAGCATCTTTTCGATTCTTGAATTTGGAATCCTGGGTGCGGTCTTCGCGGTCTCCACGCGGCAAAACTATCGGACGCCATTCTTCCGATTATTAAGACAGCCGTTGTTCAACGTCGTCATGTTATCGTTGATCCACGCGTTGATCTTCATCCTGAGCGCGTTCTTCACTGCTTCAGCCGTTGCCTCTGCAACCGAACGACTCGACTATGCCTTCAGCAATACCGGCAGGGCGTTTCTTACATTCGGCATCGAAATGCTAATCGCCGGGTTTGCCGCACAAATACTTACAACCGTTTCCCCTCATTTGTGGGGCAGTGCTGGCTCCCTGCGGCCTTCGCCAGCGGAACGAAGCATCGAAACGCGTTTCGTCTCCGGCGCCGGGACGATCATTTCGATTCTTCTCATCCTCCTGCTCATCGGCAGTTGGGTCGCCGCCGGTTCCGCCGCGCGAAAATTATTGCAGAACCGGCTCGCCGGCGCGGCACAAGTGAGCGCGCAAAACGTTCCGTATTTTCTCGAAACTGCGCAAAACTTATCTGCACAGATCGCATCCGACGCGCGATTGACACAAACCAACGATTCGGATTTGCCCGCGATCCTGGGCGAACAGATTCGTTCCATCCCGTTCTTTACCCAGCTAGCCATCCTCGATGTGACTTCCAATTCATTGATCGCGAGTTTCCCGCCGGAACAAACCTTCCAACTCACTACGGCGGAGCAGGCGGGGATTCCGCTTGTCTCGGGCATTCAGAATCAAATGTACGCGATCCCGCCGGGAACCCCGGGCGAATCGGCGCGTGTGTCATTCCTTGCCGCGATACCGAACACCACTCGGGCGTTGGTCGCACGAACGGATTTCAATTCGAATCCATACCTGCGTCCACTCATCGAAAACTTGAATAGCTTGCGGGAAGTGAATGGAACCGGCATGTTGCTGGATGAACAAGGCACGATTCTGTATCATCCACAATCAAACCTGATCTTCACGCAGTACAGCGGTCAACGAAGTGACCAGCCATCATTTTTCGATGGAGTCGATTCGCGCGGGACAAGGCAACTGGTCTACTTTCAGCCGGTGGATGGGCAACCGTGGGCGGTGGTGATGATGGTCCCTGCGGGACAGGCGCAACAGGTCGCCATTGAAATTGCTTTGCCCATAGCGATTCTTATTCTCCTGCTCGGTGTGGTCGCGCTCGTTGCCCTGCGCCTTAGTTTGCGCGCGGTAACCGGGTCACTGCAAAACCTGGCGGCGGAGGCAAAATATATTTCCACCGGCAAATTGGACCGTCCGCTCACAACAGAGGGTGTGGATGAACTCAGCGAATTGCGCGCCGCGTTCGAGCAAATGCGGGTCAGCCTGCAAAACCGCATGGAAGACCTCAATCGCCTGCTTGCGGTGAGTCAGGGCGTGGCGTCCAGCCTCACGCTCGGAGATGCGCTACGCCCGGTGCTCGAAGCGATCGTCTCCAGCGGCGCAAGTTCGGCTCGAATCATTTTGGTGCGCGATATGCTCCCCGTTGAAACCCCGCTCCGTTTTGCGGACGGTCTCGAGCAGGATGTGTATATGCACCTCGACCAGCAGGTTTTCGCGCTCACCGAACAACAGGAACGCGTGGTGATGGCAACGCTCGCACACAACCGGACTCTGCTCCTCGACCCCAACCTTCCTCAGCCTGAGTCGTTGATCGCGCTCGCACTACGCCACGAGGGACGATATTATGGCACGATGTGGGCGGCATACAACCAGCAGCACATCTTCACCGAGTCAGACCTGAAATTCATGTCCACATTGGCAAGCCAGGCGACGCTTGCCATCGCCAACATCCGTCTCTTCATGGCGGTGGAGGTCAGCCGCCGTCAGTTGGAGGCAATCCTCAATTCCACACCGGACCCGGTGCTCGTCACTGACGCGTCGAACCGGTTGATCCTGGCAAACCCGGCCGCGGGTCACGTGTTTGGCGTCACCATCCGCCGCGGCGAACGACCCGAAGCAGAGAGATTAATTCAGGTAAAAGCATTGAATGAACTGCTTCAAGCGACCTCCAGCGAACGTCACTCGGCGGAGATTGGGATGGCTGATGGCAAGACGTACCTTGCCATGGCTTCACCGATGATGGCCGATGGAAAAACCATCGGGCGCGTATGCATCCTGCGCGATGTGAGCCAGTTGAAGGAGATCGACACGTTGAAATCAGATTTTGTAGCGACAGTGAGTCACGATCTGAGGTCGCCACTCACGCTGATGCGCGGCTATGCCACCATGCTCGAGATGGCTGGCGAGTTGAACGAACAACAGAAGAATTACGCCAAGATGATCGTGCAGGGCGTGGACAACATGGCGAAACTCGTCAACAACCTGCTCGACCTCGGGCGCATCGAATTCGGTGTGGGTTTGCAGGTGGATCGGATTCCCGTATTGGATATCCTCGAACGCGCGACGAGCGAACTCCAATTGCAAGCCAAGCAGAAAAATATTTCACTCGGAGTCGAACTGCCGCGCGACCTGCCGAACGCGATCGAAGCCGACTCGGCATTATTGCATCAGGCGTTATACAACCTCATCGAAAATGGAATCAAATACACACCCGAAGGCGGGACAGTCACCGTCCATGTACAAACACTTCCTGACGCGCTGATCTTTGCCGTGCAGGATAGCGGCTTTGGCATTTCGGAAAACGACCAGAAGCGGTTGTTCGAAAAGTTCTATCGCGGCACCAACCGCGACGCGCTCATGCAACGCGGCACCGGGTTGGGGCTTGCCATCGTCAAATCGATCGCGGAACGGCACGGCGGCAGGGCTTGGGTGGAGAGCGAACTGGGAAAAGGAAGTACTTTCTATTTGCAGATCCCGCTTGCTCAAAAGAAATCTACAGCAACATAAAACCGGCGTATAATCGCACTCCTCGCCCACATGATTGACCCCGAAACAACGAAGGAATCATCCTTCATTCATCGCACCACCGGAATAGCGCCAACCCCCAATTTCAAAGATTTTTTTCTTGGGCGTCCGCTTCAAACAGCAGATGCCGAGCATGAGACCATCGGCAAAGGAGTGGGGCTGGCTGTATTCGCCTCGGACGCCCTCTCATCCACTGCCTACGCCACCCAGGAGATTCTCGTCATCCTTGCCGGTGCGGGGACGCTGGCTTTCGGCTACGTGTTTCCGATCTCGATCGTCATCGTGGCATTGCTTGCCATCGTTGTCATTTCATACGAGCAGGTCATCCACGCGTACCCCAACGGCGGCGGCGCGTACATCGTCGCATCAGATAACCTTGGGAAATTCCCGGCGCTCGTGGCTGCAGCGGCGCTGCTCACTGATTACATCCTGACTGTTTCCGTATCTGTATCCTCTGGAGTCGCCCAGATCGTTTCAGCGTACCCTGAGCTGTTCCAATATCGCGTTGGCATATCGGTCTTCTTTGTTTTTTTCATCATGCTGATCAACCTGCGCGGAGTGAGGGAATCGGGCGCAGCCTTTGCCATCCCCAGTTACTTTTTCATTGTCATTATGTTCCTGATGATCGGCACCGGGTTGTTTCGCATGCTTAGCGGTTCGCTCGGGACTGTGATCGATCCTCCTGCAATCGAGCATCATGGCGGATTGACCGCCATCACCGCCTTCCTTTTGCTTCATGCATTTTCGAGCGGCACTACCGCGCTGACCGGTGTGGAAGCCATCTCGAATGGCACGACCGCATTCAAAGAACCCCGCGCCCGCAACGCTGGCATTACCCTGATCTGGATGGCATGCATCCTCGGTGTTCTGTTCATCGGCATATCTTTCCTGACGAGGGAGATACAAGCCGTACCATCCGAGACGGAAACGGTCATCTCGCAACTCGCGCGGACCGTCTTCTACGGGCAGGGATTCCTATACCTGTGTGTGATCTTTGGCACGACAATCATCCTTATTCTTGCCGCGAATACCGCTTTCGCCGGGTTTCCGCGTCTGAGCGCGCTGCTTGCCAGTGACGGTTTCATGCCTCGCCAGTTGACGTATCGTGGGAGCCGCCTTGTTTATTCCTATGGAATTGTTGCTCTGGCGATGATGGCTTCCATCCTCATCGTCATTTTTCAAGCCAGCGTGACGCGCCTCATTCCCCTGTACGCGATCGGCGTTTTTTTATCGTTCACACTGGCGCAGGCAGGTATGACGCGGCGCTGGTGGCGTTCAGGCAAATCGGACCCAACGATTCAACCCAGCGACCATGACCGTCCACATCCTTTGCATTACGACAAGGGCTGGTTCATCAAAATGATCAGCAACGGCTTCGGTGCATTATGCACGGGGCTGGTCATGTGCGTTTTCGCTGTGACGAAATTCCACGATGGCGCATGGATCGTGCTGATCCTCACCCCGATCCTGATCGGAATCTTCTTATGGATACATCGTCACTACACCAGTGTGGCAAGCCGCCTCTCGCTGGAAAAATACGGCGAACCGCCGCCTTACGATCTTCGTCATCGCGTGCTGGTGCCAGTCAGCAACATTCATCAGGGAACGCTCGCCGCGCTCCGCTATGCGCGCATGATGTCCGATGATGTGACAGCCATCCACGTCTCGCTCGAACCGGCAGATACGGAAAAGGTCCGCAAGAAATGGGAAACGTGGGGACGGGGCACACGTCTGGTTATTTTGGAATCGCCCTATCGCCTCTTCCTGGAACCATTGTTGAGCTACATCGAGGAGATCCTGGCGAGCCGGCAGCCCAATGAGACGATTACCATCGTGGTCCCGCACTTCGTCCCTTCAATGAGGATTTACGAAACGCTGCACATGCAAATGGCTGAACTGCTTCGCCGCGAACTGCTTTCCACGCCCGGTGTGGTCATCACAGAGGTGCCGTATCAAATACCGTAACTTTATCGATTTGGACTATAATTTTGCAGGCAAAAGAAATCCATGATACCTCCGGAAAACGAACAATCTGAGATCATGCGGCGGCCCAGTGATTACAAGCCGCCGCGTTCTGTGAGCCATTGGTTCATCGGGAGACCCCTCTCCACTGCGGATGCGCCTCACCAGACAATCGGTAAACGCGTCGGGCTGGCTGTTTTTGCTTCGGACGCGCTTTCCTCTACCGCGTACGCCACACAGGAAATTTTAGGTGTGCTGGCGGTGCTCGGTGCGCTGGCATTCGGTTATATCTTCCCGATTTCGATCACCATTGTGATTTTGCTGATCATTGTCACCATCTCATATGAACAGACCATCCACGCCTATCCGAATGGCGGTGGCGCTTACATTGTTTCGCGCGATAATCTCGGCGAACTCCCGGCGCAAATCGCCGGTGCGGCACTGTTGATGGACTACATCCTCACGGTTGCGGTATCCATTTCCGCAGGTGTTGCTCAAATCGTTTCTGCATACCCGGACTTGTTCGAGTATCGCGTTCCTCTGGCAGTCGGGGCGGTGATGCTGATCATGCTAATCAACTTGAGAGGTGTGAAGGAATCAGGCACTGCCTTCGCCATCCCCACATATTTCTTCGTTGTTATGATGTTTGGAACCGTTGGTATCGGACTCTTTCGTCACTTTACCGGAACGCTTGGAGATGTGGTTGATCCACCTGAACTACACATCGCACATATCGTATCCACGGTGACCCCCTTTCTATTGTTGCATGCGTTTTCGAACGGGACTACAGCACTGACCGGTGTGGAAGCGATTTCGAACGGCATCCCGGCATTCAAAGAACCGCGCAGTCACAACGCAGGCATCACATTAATCTGGATGTCCATCATCCTTGGTTCTTTATTCCTTGGGATTTCGTATCTCACCTCCCATATTGGGGCTGTATTCTCGGAGGAGGAAACGATCATTTCCCAGCTTGCGCGTACCGTGCACGATGGACGTGGTTTCCTTTATCTTGCAACCATCACCGCGACAACAGTCATCCTCATCATGGCGGCAAATACTGCCTTTGCAGATTTTCCGCGCCTCGGCGCCCTTGCTGCCCATGACGGTTTCCTGCCGCGCCAATTGACGTTCCGCGGTAGTCGGTTGGTATATTCAAACGGCATTATCACACTGGCTGTAATCGCTTCAATTCTGATCATTATCTTTCAGGCAAGTGTCACCTCGTTGATCCCGTTGTATGCCATCGGGGTGTTTTTGTCCTTTACACTTTCTCAAACTGGTATGGCGCGTCGCTGGTATAAGATAGGTCGGCTGAAGGCAGGTGAGGAGATTATGGAACCGGGTTCCACCCTTCGCTACGATAAAAATTGGCGCTTTAAAATGTTCGTCAATGGTTTCGGCGCACTTTGTACAGCCATAGTCATGTTCGTATTTGCCATCACCAAGTTCCACGATGGTGCATGGATCGTGCTTTTCTTGTTGCCTGCGTTGGTCATGGTTTTCTCTATAATCCACCGCCATTACAAGGATCTCGCAAAGCAACTCTCCCTCGAAAAGTTCGGCGGGTTGCCTCGCCGACGACCGCGTCACCGGGTGCTTATGCCGGTCAGCGGCATCCATCAAGGAACGATGGAAGCCCTGCGGTATGCCAAAGTACTATCCGATGATGTGACCGCGATCCATGTTTCCATTGACCACACAGAGGCCGAAAAGGTGCAAAAGAAATGGAAAATTTGGGGAGAAGGGACAAGGCTGGTCGTTCTTGATTCTCCCTATCGGCTTTTCGTCGAACCTCTGCTGGATTACATCGAGGATATTCTCGATCGCCGCCAGCCGAATGAGACCATCACCGTGGTGGTTCCTGAGTTCATTCCGGCAAAGCGCTGGCACAAAGCATTGCACATGCGCACAGCCGATCTCCTGCGGCAGGAATTATTGTCCAAACACGGGGTCGTTGTGACTGACGTCCCATATCACGTTCACGATCAGGAGAAGGAGTAATTCACCATGAATTTCATTGTTGTCGGGTGCGGTCGCGTCGGTGCGGAACTTTGTTATCACTTGTTCAAAAGCGGGCATCAGGTCGTAGTCGTGGACAGCCGCAGGGATTCGTTCAACCGCCTGCACCCTGATTTCCGCGGGCGCACACTGGAAGGTGAAGGTTTGGCAGAAAGCGTGTTGGAACGCGCAGGCATTCAAGAGGCAGACGGGTTAGCCGCAGTGACCAATTCGGATACGCTCAACGCAGTGGTGGCTCATGCCGCACGGGTTTTTTATAATGTTCCGAATGTGGTCGCACGAAACTATGACCCGAACCTGCGTTCGGTGATCGAAGCCTTCGGATTGCAAACTGTTGGCTCCACGTATTGGGGCGCCCAACGTGTGGAGGAATTGTTGATGAACCCGGCTCAGCGCGCAGTTTACTCCGCGGGCAACGGCGAAGTGGAAGTGTACGAGATCGTCATCCCCGAATTATGGAATGGGAAAACCCTGGGTGACCTGTTAAAACCAGTCATGCAATGTTATCCGGTTGCACTTTCGAGGGCGGGCAGGGCATCCCTGCCCGAAGCAGGGACCGTTCTGCAAACCGGCGATCTGCTTAATGTCAGTTCGACGTTCGAAGGCATAGGCGCGCTGACCGTGCGCCTTTCCGGAAAGGCGGAGGCATAACATGTTCGTACTCATTGCCGGAGGCGGACGCACAGGCACACGCCTTGCCAGCCTGCTCATCAATCAAAATTACAAAGTGCGCCTGATCGAACATCGGCGTGAATTGCTTACACACCTGCATCAGGAACTGCCGACCGAAGTGATCTATGAAGGAAATTCCATTGATCCCAGCGTGCTCGATGCCGCTGGTGTCCGCGAGGCACATGTAGTGGCGGCAGTCACCAGCGAGGATGCAACCAACCTCGCCATGTGCTTCGTCGCCAAGAACATGTTCGACGTACCGCGCACCATCGCGCGCGTGAACAACCCGGTCAACGCATGGCTGTTCAATGAAAATTTCAAGGTGGATGTGGCACTCAATTCAGCGGACGTGCTTGCTCACTTGATTCAAGAGGAAATGTCGTTGGGCGATATGATGACCATTTTCAAGATCCGCCGCGGGCGCTATTTGGTGGTGGAGGAAAAGGTGCCGGAAGGCGCAAAGGGCATCGGCATCCCGCTGAAAGACATGGGGCTGGCAGAACACTGCGTGATCGCGGCGATCATCCGTGATGGTGTCATGACCCTGCCGCGCGGCGACAGTACCTTAAAGGCGTTCGATGAAATCATCGCGGTTACCAGCCCCGAAGGCGCGCAAAAACTCGCCGAGTTGCTCGCGCACCCGGTATACCCTATGCGCGATGGGAAAAAGATCGACTAGGTGGAAGCAAGCGGCCCCTGGAAACGATGCGTTAATAAAAGTCCAACGAATCCAAATTGACCGAATCGGAAGCCCTACGGTATAATGTCGTGCCGGTCTGAAAGGACCGACCGCCATTATTTTTGAAACGAGGAAAGTAGAATGCCTAAAAGAACGTATCAACCGAAGATCCGCCGCCGCGTGCGTGTGCATGGGTTTCGCAAGCGCATGTCGACAGCCGATGGGCGTGCAGTGCTTAAGCGCCGCCGATTGCGCGGCCGCCAGCAATTGGCGAAGACCGCCAATAAACATGTGAAGAAAGTCCGCTGGTAAGCGGAGCAGAGTTGCGCGGGTGCAGAGAAAGTTCCGTCTGACCCGGTCTGAAGATTTCAAGCGGGTGCGGCGTTCCGGCAGGTCCTATGCCCACCCGCTTGTTATTTTGATTGTCGAAAAGAACGATAAGGGAAACTTGCGAATTGGAGTGACAGCCGGTCGAACCACCGGGACGGCGGTTCATCGAAACCGGGCGAAGCGGCTCCTGCGGGAAGCGATGCGGACACTGCTCCCCACCATCGCCTCCAACGCGGACTTGATCTTGATCGCCCGTTCCGGGTTGACCTCCGCCACCTTCGACGAAACCCGCCAAGCCCTGCTCAACCTTCTGCAACGCGCACAACTCATATCATTCCCTGTACATGAATCCTGAGTTTCACCTGCACGATTATTCCCACGAGCCGCGTCTGCGCGATATGCCGCGGACCATCTGGAATTTTCCTCGTATCGTGTTGCTGTCTCTCATTCGTCTCTATCAAATGACGATCTCAAAAGGGATTCCCGAAAATACCTGCCGCTTTTATCCATCCTGCTCGCATTACGGCTATCAAGCCATTTACAAACACGGCGCGCTGAAAGGTTCGCTAATGGCAACCTGGCGCGTACTGAGATGCAACCCCTTCAACCCCGGGGGCTACGACCCCGTTCCATAGGAGCACGATTTTTCAATGAGAAAGAAAAAACTTCCAGTACTTGCCTTCATCCTGCTCTCCCTTGTGCTGAGCGGATGTACCGGTGCCATCGCCTGGCCTGGGCTTTCTGCCACCGACGAGGTGGCGTATCTTGCACACACCACCACAGTCTATGCCGTTGATATGAAGACCCACAATGAATTGTGGACCTTCTCCGGCGAAAAAACCGGGTTTTCATTGTTCAACACGAATCCCAGCATGTTCATTGTCACCCCGGTTGTGACCAAGAACGGGCTCGTCATCATCGTTGATTCCAGCAATAAACATGTGATGTATGCCGTTGACCCGAATGATGTGACTGAGAACACACCAGCCATTGAATGGAAATTCAACGCCGTCGATGGGTTATGGATCGCGCCTCCATTGGAAGTTGGCGATCTCCTTTTTGCGCCCAACTCGGATGGCAAAGTGTATGTGCTCGATCTGACCGACGGAAAATCTGAAAAACAGGCAATCGAAGTGATCGAGGTGTCAAAACCCGGCGAAGGCGAATCCCGTTTGTGGGCACAGCCCGTCACTGACGGTGAGCGACTCTACGTCACCTCGCTTGATAAGAGCGTGCTTGCGATTGACCTCGAAACCTACCAAATCGTCTGGCATGCCGACCTGGGTGGCGCGGTGCCCGGCGGGGTTGCCCTCGGCGGTGATGGGATGTTATACGTCGGTTCGCTTGCCAAACAACTCGAACGATTCGACCCCGCCACCGGCGAACATCAACCGGTGCTCGATACCAACGGCTGGATCTGGGGAACTCCCGTTTCAGACGGCGACAATTTGTATTTTGCCGATGTGGAAGGATATTTCTACTCATACAACACAGCAGAACAAAGACTAAATTGGGAACCTGTCCAGCCGGATGCATCCATTACTGCCAACCCGCTTGTGATGGGTGATCACGTACTGGTCGCGACAGAATCGGGCGGGGTCTATTCCATCAGCGCCAATGGCGAAGTGGACTTGTGGTTTCAGGGGCAGGAAGACAGTCAGGCATACACCACACCGGTCTCTGCTGGCGGCTTCGTGCTTGTCGCATACCTTGAATCCGATTATTATCTCGTTGCCCTCGATGATGAAGGCGATGAACAATGGACCTTCCCAGGAAAATAAGAGTAGTTGAACCATGAAAAATCCCGGTAATCAAACACAGGCGCAACGGCCCGAACTGCCCAAGATCAACCCACGCGAAACGCTAAAGACCTTCGCTGTGATCGCGGTGCTCGTGCTGGCGTTCTCGAACTTCAGCTTTGTCATCGACCTTGTTGTCAACATCCTCATCATCATCTATCAGTTCGTGGGGAAAAACTTCGGTATCGCCATCATCCTGCTCACCTTGCTCATCCGCCTCATCACCTGGCCCCTCAATGCGCAACAAATGAAGAGTTCGAAAGCCATGCAGGAACTGCAAAACGACAAAGAGTGGATCGCGATCCAGAAGAAATATGCCAAAGATCGTGAAAAACTCGCGCAGGAGCAAATGCGGATCTACCGCGAGAGAGGCATCAACGTCTTCGGCTCATGCCTGCCGACATTGATCCAATTCCCGATCCTGTTCGCACTCATTCCTGCGATTACGTATGCCATCGGTTCATATCCGTTGAGCATCCTCAAACTCTCCAAGAGTCTCGAGGCTTTTGGGCTTCAGGATGTAGCCTCCCTCATCCCATTGAACAGCAAATTCCTCGGAATCGACATGGGTTTGCCCGAACGGACGCTGGTGTTCGGGTTCGGCATACCGGTGTTGGCACTGATCGTCGGTCTGACCACCTACATCCAGACGAAGCTCACCATGCCGCCCTCCACGAACCCGAATGATCAATCTGCCGCAACAGGCCGGATGATGAGCATTTACATGCCGGTCATGTTGTTTTTATTTTCGGTCAATTATGCCTCCGGGCTTTCGGTCTACTTTGTAGCCAGTAATATTTTGAGCATCATCCAATACGCGATGATGGGCAAGGTCAACTGGCGAAACCTGCTTCCCGGCGGGCAAAAATCGTAATGAGAAGGAGGCGGGCATGAATCAAAGGACAACACTTGAGATCATTGCGCCCACCGTGGAGGAAGCCCTCGCTCAGGGACTCGCCGAACTGAATCTCACGGCAGACCGCGTCAGCGTGGAAGTGTTGGATGCCGGAACGAAGGGGTTGTTCGGGCTGGGAAAACCGCAAGTGCGCGTCAAGCTGACAGTCATCCCCGAGGGCGGGTTTCCCAAAAGCGACGCGCCCGCGCAAGTTGTTGAATCAGCCAAACCTGCGGCAGAAGCGAAACCCAAAGCAGTTCGGACTCAGCCATCACTTGTACAGGCATCAGGTGCAAGTGTCGACACGGCTCAAGAAAAGGGTACGCCTGCTTCAGCCCAGGAAGACGAATCGGAACCTGAGCATGATTTTGTCCTCGACCGGACAGAAGCCGTCATCTCAAAATTGATCCACCTCCTGCACCTCGAAGCGCAAGTCTCGGCACACTACGGCGAGCGTGACCGCGAAGGCAGGCGCAGCATCCATGTGGATATCCGCGGGGACGATTTGAGCGTGTTGATCGGGCGTCATTCTGAAACCTTGAACGCATTTCAATATGTTGCTTCGCTCGTTGTCGGAAAAGAAGTGCAGGATTGGGTGCAACTCTATGTGGATGTGGAAGGATATCGCAACCGCCGCGAGCAGCAATTGATCCAGATGGCGAAACGCATGGCGGAGCAGGTTGCCAAGAACGGCAAACGGCAATCGCTCGAACCCATGCCCTCCGGTGAACGGCGCATCATTCACATTGCCCTGCGCGATCATCCGGATGTGACAACGGAAAGTACCGGCGAAGAACCGCACCGCAAGGTGACGATCGTGCCGAAGAACGCATGAAGCGTGCAGGGGCGACCCGTGGGGTCGCCCCTGCATTTTTTATTCGGTATAATCTGCCCATGCCCAATCTGGTTTCGCTTGAAGCGGTGGAGTATCTGGTGATCGGTCATGTGGCGCACGATTTAATCGCAAACGGTGCACGCCTGGGCGGGACAGTTGCCTACTCCGCATTGACCGCGCGCGCGTTGGGAATGAAAGCGGGAATCGTAACAGCGGTCGGAAAAGAAACGCCGCTCGACGCACTGGATGGGATTCCCGTCATTTCGATCGACTCTCCGCACAGCACCACCTTCGAAAATATGTATACAAGCGAGGGACGCGTGCAGTATCTTCGTGCACAGGCTGAACGGATCGATTTCGACTCCGTTCCGAGATCGTGGCGCAGTGCTTCGATCGTTCATCTCGGACCCATAGCAAATGAATTGGATTCGATCCTGCCGGAGGGTTTTTCGCCAGCAATTTTGGGTATTACACCTCAAGGTTGGATGCGAAAATGGGCTTCGGATGGCCGCGTCTCGCGCAGTGAGTGGTTGAACTCCGGACCCATCCTGCAAAAAGCGAACGCGGTGGTCATCAGCCGCGAGGATGTGAACGGCGATAACGAACTCATCGAACAAATGGCACATCAGACGCGGATGCTGGTCGTCACCGAAGGCGCGGAGGGATGCATCCTGCACTGGAACGGAGATCGCCGCCGATTCCGCCCCCCGACAGTGAATGAACTGGACGCGACCGGCGCGGGCGATATCTTTGCTACCGCGTTTTTTGTCCGCCTTTTTCAAACGCGCGATCCGTGGGAAGCCGCGCGCTTCGCCACACTGATCGCTTCTTATTCAGTTACCCGCGTGGGGTTGGATGGAATCCCAACGCAATCTGAGATTGAATCATGTTTGATGGAAGTGTTGCAGTAATACATAGCCGCAGAGAACACAGTGATTTTGAGAAAAACTCGGAAAACTCTGTACAGTTTGTAGCTAAATCCAAAATCGTAAATCTGAAATCGTAAATCCTATGACCCGCATCTACACCCTCGTCAACCAGAAAGGCGGAGTGGGCAAGACCACCACCGCCATCAACCTCGGCGCATACCTCGCGCAACACGGACAACGCGTCCTCATCGTGGACCTCGACCCGCAAGCCAACGCCACCTCCAGCCTCGGCGTCGATAAACGCGGCGTGCAGGCAAGCACGTACGATGCAATGCTTTCCGGTGAAATCCCCGCGTCGTCCATTTTGTACAACGAAAGGCTCCAACTCTCGCTTCTGCCATCGTCTCCGGCGCTCGCGGGCGCAGAGATCGAACTCGTTGAAGAAACGGAACGCGAACACCGCTTGAAGACTGCGCTCGAGTCGTTGAAGAACAAATATGATTACATTTTGATCGACTGCCCTCCTTCGCTGGGACTCCTCACCGTCAACGGACTGGTCGCCGCGAAGGATGGTGTACTCGTCCCGGTGCAGTGCGAATACCTCGCGCTGGAGGGACTCGGCCAGATCACACAGACCATCGAACGCGTTCAATCCTCGCTCTTTCCCAAATTACGCGTGCGCGGCGTCATTTTGACCATGTTCGACCCCCGGACGAATCTTTCCACCGATGTAGTGAAGGAAGTCAACAATCATTTTCCGGGTCAGGTCTTTAAGAGCGTGGTGCCGCGTAGTATCCGTCTCGCCGAAGCGCCTTCATATGGATTGCCGATTTCCGCGTATGCGCCTTCATCCGTTGGCGCGCAGGCGTATGAATCGCTCGCGAAGGAATTGTTGAAAGGCGACGGGAAATAAATGTTTTGGTAGGGCGGGGTAACCCCGCCCCTACTGTATGTTGTGAGGAGAAATTATGGCAAAACGTTCCGGTCTCGGCAAAGGGCTCGACGCGCTCATCCCTGCGGGGAAAACAACAGGCGGTGAAGCGGGTGGCGTTACGCAAGTCCCGATTGATTTGATCCAGCGTAATCCGCGCCAGCCGCGTGAAAAATTCGATATGACCGAGTTGGAGAATCTCGCCGCGTCGATTCGAGAGCATGGGGTCATCCAACCGTTGATCGTCGCGCCGGGACGCGGTGGCGTGTACACGCTCATCGCCGGTGAACGCCGCTTGCAAGCCTCGCGCAAAGCCGGGTTGAAAACGGTGCCCGTAGTGATACGAAACGCAAGCGACCAGCAATTGCTCGAACTCGCCCTCATCGAAAACGTTCAGCGCGCGGATTTGAATCCCATCGAAGAAGCCGATGCATATCAGAACCTTGCTAAAGAGTTCAGGATGTCGCACGAGACCATCGCCTCACGTGTGGGAAAAAGCCGCGTCGCAGTGACCAACACCCTGCGTCTGCTCGATGCGTCCGCGGCGGTGAAGCAGGCGCTGGTGGATGGCAGGATCACCGAAGGTCACGCCCGCGCGATGTTGTCGTTATCCGCCAAGGCGCAGGAACATTTATTGAACCAGATCATCAATCTCGATTTGAGCGTGCGCTCCACCGAAGTGCTGGCGCGAAAACTTTCAGGGCAAAGACCCGCCGTCAAAAAGAAATCGGGGCGAAGTCCGAACGTGAGCGATGTGGAACGGAAGTTGCAATCCAGCCTCGGGACGAAAGTTGCACTCAAACATGGCAAACGCGGCGGGACGGTTACGATCTATTATTATTCCGACGAGGAATTGGATTCGCTGTTGGAAAAATTGACATGAACTGGTAGGGGCGGGGTCTCCCCGCCCAATTCGGGGCGAGATGACCTCGCCCCTACAGGAATTAACATGATCCTCCTCCACAACGCCCTCGTCATCACCCAAAACCCGGCGCAACCCACAGCCTCCGCGCTTGTCATCGACCGCGACCGAATCATCGCGGTCGGTGAAACCAACAATTTGTTCAATCACTTTCCCCGCGCCAACGGAGAGGACATGGGCGGACGAGTCGTTGTCCCCGGGCTCACCGACGCACATATTCATTTACAGCACTATTCGTTGGGTCTTCAAAAGATCGATTGCGAAGTGGGCACCAAGGAGGAGTGTCTTCGCCGCGTGGCGGAACGCGTGAAATCCTCCAAACCCGGCGAGTGGATTCTCGGTCACGGCTGGAATCAGAATGTTTGGAGGAATTGGCCCACCGCAAGCGAACTTGATGTGATCGCGCCCAACAACCCCGTATATCTCACTGCCAAATCGCTTCATGCCGCGTGGGCGAGCACCAACGCACTTAAACTTGCGAACATCACTGCATCAATGCCTGATCCTCACAACGGACAGATCCAACGCGACGCACACGGCAACCCCACTGGCATTCTCCTCGAGACCGCGATGGAACTGGTCAGTCGCGTCATCCCCGAACCGACCATCGGTGAAATCGCTGATGCCATCGAACAAGCCCAACCCATTCTATGGAAGATGGGTCTGACAGGCGTCCACGATTTTGACCGCCGCGAATCATTCATGGCGTTACAGGAACTCCATGCAAACAAAAAATTGAAATTACGCGTGCTCAAAAACCTGCCTGTTGAATTGCTGGACGAAATTCACGCCATCGGCTTGCGCGGCGGATTCGGCGACGACATGCTCCGCATCGGCAACGTTAAAGTATTTATGGACGGCGCGCTCGGTCCGCACACAGCGGCGATGTTCCAGCCCTACAACGGCGAAGACAATAATCGCGGCATCCTCAACATGGACAGCGAGGAACTTTTCGAACACGGGCGCAAAGCCGCACAGGTTGGGCTGGGAATGACCGTCCACGCCATCGGCGACCGCGCCAATCACGAAGTACTGAACGCGTACGAACAACTCCGCAGATACGAAAAAGAAAACCATCTGCCCGCTCTGCGTCATCGCATCGAACACGTGCAGGTGATCCACCCCGACGATGCGCCGCGCCTCGCGCAACTGAATGTCATTGCCTCAATGCAACCCTTACACGCGACATCCGATATGCTCATGGCGGACCAATTCTGGGGCGAGCGCGCCAAACTCTCCTACGCGTGGAAGACCCAGCTGGATTTCGGCGCGCCGCTTGCCTTTGGGTCCGATGCGCCGGTCGAATCGCCGAATCCGTTCTGGGGACTTCATGCCGCGGTTACCCGCCGCCGCGCCGACGGTTCTCCCTCTGACGACGGCTGGTACCCCGAACAAAAATTATCCGTCGCTGAATCGTTCGCGGGCTACACCCTCGGCGCCTCCTACGCCGCCTACATGGAAGACTGCCTAGGCAGGCTCGCCCCGGGCAATCTCGCCGACCTGGTCGTGCTCGAAAAAGACCCTTTTACCTGCAATGCAGATGAATTGCTCGCGCTTGAATCCTCGGCTACAATGATCGATGGAGAATGGGTTCATTTGTCATTCTGAGAAGCCGCAAAGCGGCGACGAAGAATCTCAAATGCGACGCCGCAGGCTCTTCACTACAATCAGAGTGACACAGACAATGACCGACCAGCCCCGCCTCACTCCGGAAATGCTTGTGCCTCGTATGGGGGAATATTTGATTCAGAAAGGCCTGATCACCTCGGAAGACCTGCAAAAAGCACTCGCCCACCAGCAAGAGGAGATCGCCAAAGGGAACCATCCCATGCTCGGGCAGACGTTGATCGAGATGGGCTTGCTCGAACGCGCGGCACTCGACCAGGCGGTCACCGAACAGATCCTCCAATTGCGTTCCGCGTTGCAAGCCGCCAACCGCACGCTGGAACGCCGCGTGGAGGAACGGACAGCCGAATTGCAGAAAGCGCTCGAGCGCGTGTCTGAGCTTAGTCAGTTGAAATCGAACTTCATTTCGAACATCTCGCATGAACTCCGCACGCCGCTCACACATGTCAAGGGCTATCTTGAGCTGCTCATCACCGAATCGCTGGGGAACATCACCGACGAACAGCGGCATGCCCTGCAGGTCACACAACAATCCACAAATAACCTCGAATCATTGATCGAGGACCTCATCATGGTTTCGCTCGCCTCCCGCGGAGAAATGAGCTTGAAACAGGAACCGGTCGACATCCGCCGATTGGTCAACCTCGTGGTCAAGTCTGCGGCTGAAAAGGCGCAGAAGCGGGGGGTGACACTGCACGCGATGATGGATGAGGATGTCCCTCCCGTGCAAGCCGATTCGCAAAAGATCGCCTGGGTGTTGAATCAGTTGATCGATAACGGGATCAAGTTCACCCCGTCGGGTGGACGCGTGATCGTCAACATCAAACGCGAAGGTGAAAATCTCGTCATCGTTTCGGTCACCGACACCGGTATTGGAATCGCCGCCGAACGGCAGAAGGATATCTTCGAGCCGTTCCACCAGTTGGATGGTTCATCCACGCGTCGGTATGGCGGAACGGGACTGGGGCTATCGCTCGTGCGTGAGATCATCGAAGCGCACGGCTCGATGATCGAAGTGCAATCCCTTGAGGGGCGCGGTTCATCCTTCAAATTCCCGCTCCTTTCGGCACCCGTCGAAAAGTGATCCATGGATAGTGAAATGCTCGAATATCTGCACGGGTTGATCCAGATCGCGGCGCAGGCTGGCAATTCACGCGGCACCATCGAAAAATTTCTCACCACCCTCCGTAAACAATTCGTGTTCGACAATGTGGCGGTCTATCTGCAGGATGAACGAACCGCTTCGCTCGAAATTGTGTATGCGCGTGCCATCGGGCGGGCGCGCAACGCCGAAGCCGATGCCGCCTGGGGTGAAACCTTCGCCAGTCAGGTATTTGCGAAAGGATTGATCCTGACTCAGGACCCGCAACCCGACGCGCCCGCAGATGACCGCTTGCGGCAGGCATACATGCTGGGGCTGCCGCTCGGCGGCGATGGATCCACAACGAGAGGCGCGGTGGTCTTCGTGCGCTTCGGTGGACCGATCTACGAGAATGAACATATCCGTGTCGCAAAAATGGCCACCGACCTGATATCCGTCCTGTTCGAGCGCGCCGAATGGAGGGCAACCAACTCGGAACTCAATGAACTGAAGCGACAGATGCAATTGCAGGAGGATTTCGTCAGCACGATCTCGCACGAACTCCGTACCCCGCTGGGTTTCATCAAGGGATACAGCACCAGCCTGCTCCGCAAAGATACCGAGTGGGACGACGATACCCGCGACGAATTCCTCAACATTATCGATGAGGAGGCAGATCGGCTCTCCTTGTTGATCGAGAACGTGCTTGAATCTGCACGCCTGCAAAGCAAGACACTCCCGCTCCGATTCCAGCCCCTGCGGCTGGATGCCGTCCTGCGCGATGTGGTCATGCGCATCCGATCGCGTTACAAAGATCTCGAAGTACAACTGGACACCAGCTCGACACCTTCCATTCAAGGTGACGGAGTGCGCATCGCGCAGGTGTTCGAGAACCTGTTCACGAACGCGATCAAATACGCCTCCGGCTCACCAATCACGATTAAGCTTTATTCGAACGGCGAAACGGTGATGGTCATTTTCAAGGATCAGGGTCCGGGCATTGCACAAGATGCTCTGCCGCTCATCTTCGAACGGTTTTACCGCGTGAGAAGCGAGAAAACCGTAACCGGCTCCGGGCTTGGACTCTACATTTGCAAGCAGATAATTCAGGCACATCGTGGTAAGATTTGGGCAGAATCGACTCCAGGCGAGGGCACCGCGTTTTTCATCGAACTGCCCATCAACCCATCGAACTGACAGGAGGTCTGGCATGGCAAAGCGCATTTTGATCGTGGATGATGAACCCCGCTATTTGCGCCTGCTCGAAGCAAACCTGCGGACGGAGGGATACGAAGTCATCACCGCGCAGGATGGGATGCAGGCAGTCAGTGTCTTTTCAGACCAGCCCGTGGACCTCGTTTTGATGGATGTGATGATGCCCAAACTGGACGGCTTCGGGGCAACACAACGCATCCGTGAATTTTCCAACGTACCGATCATCATCCTCACGGCAAAAGGCGACGAGCAGGATCGCGTGCGAGGTCTCGACCTCGGCGCAGACGATTACCTCGTCAAACCGTTCTCTGCCACCGAACTGCTGGCACGTGTACGAGCTGTGTTGCGGAGGGCGCAACCACCCAGCGAAGCAGGGCAGTCACGGTTTTTCACCCACGATAATTTGAAGATCGATTTTGCCCGAGCCGAAGTGTGGCGAGGCGAGACACCCATCTCTCTTTCGGCTACCGAATACCGCCTGTTACTGCAATTTGCCCACCATGTGGGCAAGATCATGACCTCCGAAGAACTGCTCACCAGCGTGTGGGGACCTGAATATCGAACCGACAAGGAAATCCTCTGGGTGAGCATCGCACGCTTGCGCCAGAAATTGGAGGATGACGCGCATAGCCCCAGACACATCGTAACTCGGTCCGGACTCGGTTACCTGATGCCGCCCATCGAGGAATAAACGATAACCAACTGTAAAGTGACGTAAAGCAGGTGAAAGGTTAAGTCTCGCATATTTCGACTACACTCAGAATGCGGGCAAAAACCAATGTACAGCGACAAGCCCCGCAGGTTGTCGCTGTTTTATTCTGAAAGAGGCAAGATGTCCATCGACTACAACGAAAAGGGAAAGATCTTCACCGAGGTCGTATCCAAGGTTCCCGTGTACGCGACGATTCAAACAACCACGCATCGCATGCGCGGGAATCTCCACGTACGCCGAGATCAGCGCGTGAAGGACGAGCTCGACCGCCAGGAAAGTTTCCTCGCATTGACCGAGGTGACTGTGTTCAACGCGGATGGAAGCGTGTTGTATGAAACGCCGTTTCTCGCCGTGCAACGTGCCAGTATCGTTTGGGTGATGCCGGATTCCAACCCCAACAGCGGGGGCTCGTAATGGCAACCCCGATTTCGACAGACTTCACACGGCTCACCTCCGCCGACCTGCTCAAGTTCAAACGCTACCTCGTCGAAAATGTAAGCCGCTCACTCGACGGAGAGGAAATCCAACTTGGTAATCGCGCAGAGGCGATCAAAGCGCGTCTTGAGGAAGTCTACGTCCAAACCAAGGTCAACCTGCCCCAGGACCTGCGCAAACAGATCTTCGATGAAATTTTCGATGAGTTGACCGGCTTCGGTCCCATCCAGCCGCTGCTTGACGACCCGGAGGTCAGCGAAGTAATGGTCAACGGACCCAAGAAAGTATACGTGGAAAAGAACGGCAAATTGACGAAAAGCCCCATCGTTTTCGATGATGACGCCCACGTTCTGCGGATCATTGACCGCATCGTCCTGCCCCTCGGCCGGCGCGTGGATGCAGACAGCCCCACCGTGGATGCGCGCCTCCCCGACGGCTCGCGCGTCAACGCGGTCGTCCCGCCAGTCGCCATAGACGGTCCTTCCATCACGATCCGCAAATTCAAAAAGGATAAACTTTCCATCCAGCAGTTGATCGAGTACGGCTCACTCACACCGAACATGGCGGAATTCATTCGCGCCTGTGTCATGGCGCGGCTCAATATCGTGATCTCAGGCGGTACAGGCTCCGGTAAGACAACGCTCCTTAATGTGCTATCCAGTTACATCCCCGAAGAGGAACGCATCATCACCATCGAAGACGCCGCAGAACTGCAACTCCAGCAGGATCATGTGATGCGCATGGAAACGAAAACATCCAACGTTGACGGCAAGGGCGCGGTGACCATTCGCGACCTCGTCCGCAATTCGCTGCGCATGAGACCGGACCGAATCGTGGTCGGTGAAGTGCGCGGCGGCGAAGCTCTGGATATGTTGCAGGCGATGAACACCGGGCACGACGGTTCGCTCACCACCGTGCATGCCAATTCGCCGCGCGACGCGATCTCACGCCTTGAAACGCTTGTGCTGATGGCTGGTATGGAATTGCCCTTGAAGGTGGTGCGCCAGCAAATTTCATCCGCCGTGGATCTCATCATTCAACAAACTCGTCTGAAGGATGGCTCGCGCAAAGTGACAGCCATCACTGAAGTGGTAGGTATGGAAGGTGACACTGTTGTTCTCACCGACGTCTTCAAGTTCGAACAGACCGGCGTCGGCGAAAACAACAAGATCCTTGGCGAACTCAAAGCCACCGGCATCCGTCCGCTCTTTTCGCCGCGCGTCGAAGCCGCCGGCTTCAAACTCAGCGGTGAGATCTTCATGCCCGGTACTCTTGGGCGAAACCAACGGCAGTAAATCACCAACACTCTCTGCTATAATCATGGAAGGTCGTTGTATCAACGCTGAGGAGCCATGGATAGCAAAACCCAGATCACGATTCGCACAAAGAAGCTCGGTGTGCTCATCCGCGATGCGCGCCTCGCCGCGCGCCGTAAACTTCCCGAATGCGCGCAAGCCATCGGAGTGAAGAACGGCGTGTTCCGCGCCTACGAAGATGGTCGCAAGGCACCCTCCCTTCCCGAACTCGAAGCACTCGTATATTTTTTGGATCTCCCGATCGACCACTTCTGGGGGAAGGAAATCCGCTCGGATGACGGGTCGCCGCACGAAAAGATCGATCTCCCCAAACTTTTGGCTGTCCGCCAGCGGAAGATCGGCGCGCTCCTTCGGCAGGAACGCAACAATGCATCCATTTCCATCCGCAATCTCGCACAGGAAACCGGCATCTCCGGCGGAAGGATCAAAGCGTATGAATTGGGCGAACGCCCCATCCCCTTGCCAGAGTTGGAAGTCTTGCTACAAGCATTGAACGGACGCATCGAAACCTTCTTCGATCGTAGCGGACCGATTGGCCAGTGGCTGATGAACGAAGAAGCGATCCAGAACTTCCTTGAACTCCCGGAGGAAATACGCCAGTTCATCTCCCTGCCCGTCAACCGTCCGTACCTCGAACTCGCCATGAAACTCAGCAACATGTCGCGCGATAAATTGCGCTCGGTTGCCGAGGATATCCTCGACATCACCCTTTAATCTCAACGTGAACGATTCAACCGCATCCGCGTTGGCGGAACAGGGCAAAAAAGAATACGAAAAGGGGGCGTACCTTGCCGCGGCAAAACTGTTTGTAGACGCCTCCCAAGCATACGAAAAAGCCGGGGATTCGCTCAACGCGGCGGAGATGAAGAACAACCAAAGCGTGGCATTACTTCAGGGCGGCAAGGCGGGCGACGCGTTGAAAGCGACCGAAGGTACAGAGGAAATATTCGCGAACGCTGGCGATCTGAAGCGACAGGGTATCTCCGTCAGTAACCGCGCCGCCGCGCTCGAAGGCATGAAAAAATGGAGCGAGGCGCTTGCCGAATACGAACGCGCCGCGTCCATCTTCGAGCAAGCCGGTGAAGGCGACATGCACTCCATCGTGCGGAAAGCCTCCGCCAACATTCATTTGAAATTCGGGCAGGTCAACCAAACCGGGATGGATATTTACGACTCGCTCCGTTTGGTGGAAAAGCCCACACTCACCCAGCGCATGATGAAATTCCTGATGCGCATCGGGTTGATTCGCTAACCGCTTCACCCTCTCCCACAGGGAGCGGGTTGGGGTGAGGGATTCATACTTCTCATGCTCACCACCCTCGTCCGACCAGCCAGCCTCGCAGACCAGCAGCAATTATCGAACCTGATCTTCTTCGAAACGCGCCTGCACCGGCACCTCGATTGGCGTCAGCCGTTGGAATGGCTGGGGGATCCATTCTACTGGGCACTGGATGAAGGCAATCACATCACTGCCGCGCTTGCCTGCCCGCCCGAGGCGCCGGATATTTTCTGGATCCGGCTGTTCGTTTTTTCCGGGCAGTGGAATTCGGAGAATGCGTGGAATTTGTTATGGAACACCGCGCGCGAAGAGATCGCCCGCGCGGGCGGAGAAAAAGTCGCCGCGATCGCCATGCAACCCTGGTTCCAACG
>DAOTZF010000349.1:0-9679 GCA_034434415.1 Anaerolineales bacterium
TCCGTCAGCAACGCGAAGCGCATTCGAGAGCATTATTGCCGATTGCTCTGCGATACGGACGCATCCTCGGCTCTCTGCCGTTCGTCCGCATGGTTGCGTTGACGGGCTCCCTCGCCGTGTTGAATGTTTCCAAAAATGCGGATTTCGACTTTATGTTGGTCACCGCGAAGGGACGCGTATGGACGGCGCGTGCATTTGCCTTGTTGTTCAACCGAATGATACGTCCGTACGGTCACACCATCTGCCCGAACTTGATTGTTTCAGAATCTGCGCTCGAATGGCCCCTGCATGACCTCTACTCCGCGCGTGAGTTGTGCCAGATGATACCGATCACGGGAATGGATGTGTATCGCAAAGTGATGAGTGTCAATTCATGGGCAATGGAATTTCTGCCGAATGCCAGTGTGTTGTCATTGCGAGGATCAACCAGCGGTAGCAACGAAGCGATCCCCAATTCTGTCACGAAGAGGTTGTTTGAATTTCTTCTTTATAGCAAATTGGGTGACAAGTTTGAATCCTGGGAAATGACCCGCAAGATCGCCCGTTTCTCCAAACTGCCCGGCTTCGGCGAAGAAACTGTCTTCAATTCCGAAGTGTGTCAGGGAAATTTTCATCATCACAGAAAATGGACGCGGGAAGTGTTTGAAAACAGACTTTCTGCTCTAGCCGCCGTCCCCGGCGGCGAGGTGTATCCGGTCACTTCATCGCCGAGGACGGCGATGCGAGCATAGAAGTTATGACCCAAATCCTCCTCGGTCAATCCTATTACCTGCGCTTTGACCCAAAACTTTGGGAAGCCATGCAGCCCTATCCGCCGTTGGGGACAATGTACGCGGCGAGTTGGCTCCGCCAGCACGGATACGAGGTCGCGCTGTTCGATGCCATGCTCGCAGAGTCGGAGGAGGAGTGGGCAAAGTCCCTCGATGAACACAAGCCGCAATACGCGATCATTTACGAAGATAATTTCAATTATCTCTCCAAGATGTGCCTGCTGCGGATGCGCGAAGCCGCATTCAAAATGATCGACATGGCAAAATCGCGTGGATGTGTTGTCATCCTGTGCGGCGCGGACGCGACCGATCATTTGAAAGATTACCTTGAAAAAGGCGCAGATTACTGCATCCTCGGTGAGGGGGAGGAGACGTTGCTTGAATTGCTGGATCAACTTGAAGGGAGGAGCGAAGCGAAGCTCGAATCGATTTTGGGTCTCGCATATCACGACGATAGACCGCAGACCGTAAACGATACATCTGCCTTCTTTCGTCCATCGTCTATCGTCCAGACTCCTCGCCGTCCCGACATCACCGCCCTCGACAAACTTCCCTTCCCCGCGTGGGATTTGGTGGATATCGAAAAGTATCGAAGCATCTGGTTGAAGCGTCATGGTTATTTTTCGATGAACATGGTGACGACGCGCGGCTGTCCGTATCATTGCAACTGGTGCGCCAAACCGATCTGGGGACAACGCTACAATTCGCGCTCGCCTGAGAATGTAGTCGCCGAAATGAAGTGGTTGAAAGAAAATTTTGCGCCCGACCACATCTGGTTTGCGGATGATATTCTGGGACTAAAACCGAATTGGATCGAGAAGTTTGCTGACTTACTGCGCGAAGCGAATGCTATGATTCCTTTCAAGTGTTTGCAACGTGCGGATCTGGTCAACGAGAAGACCGCGCCTGCGCTGGCAAAAGCGGGATGCAAGACCGTGTGGCTCGGTGCGGAGTCGGGCTCGCAAAAAATTCTCGACGCGATGGATAAGGGCGACACAGTGGCGGACATTTACAACGCGGCGCGGCTGTTACGCGCCAACAGAATCGAAGTCGGATTCTTTTTGCAGTTCGGCTATCCCGGCGAAACATGGGACGACGTGCAAAAGACGTTGAAGATGGTGCGCGAGTGCGCGCCGGATGACATTGGCATTTCAGTGTCGTACCCGTTACCCGGCACGAAATTTTACGAGCGCGTGAAGTTGGAATTGGGCGAAAAACAAAACTGGGTGGACTCGGAAGATCTGGCGATGCTGTACCGCGGACCTTTCCCGACAGAGTTTTATCGTGTGTTGCACGGACGGGTTCATTATGAATTCCGAACTTTGAAGGCGTTAAGGCGACCGTCCGTGAGAGGATTGGTCAATATTCCGCGTAACCTTGCAGGGCTTGTGCGAAGTGAAATGCAGTTGAGGAGTTTCAGAAATACCTCGGTGGTCGAGTAGGGCGAAGTCCGTATCGAGACCACAAAATTATGGAGAACTATGACAAACAGTGTGATTGGCTCTTCTTTCGAAACTGTCGCTGAAGCATACAACCGCAACGCGGACAAATACGACGAGTTCATCGAGAATAATCCCAACCTCATGCGGATGCGGCGCAAGGTGTACGAGCATGTGACTGCATTGCTTCCACAAGGCTCCCGAATTTTGGACCTTGCTTGCGGCACAGGCACCGACGCGTTCTGGTTCGCCCAACACGGATACACTGTCCACGGGGTGGATATTTCCGACGGCATGTTGAAGCGTGCCCAGGAAAAAGCGAAACGACTCGGATTGGAATCCCGCGCCACGTTCGAGCACCTCTCCTACACTGAACTTGGCAAACTCGACAAGCATCAATTCGATTGCACGTTCTCGAATTTCGGCGGCTTGAACTGTGTTTCAGATCTAAAACTCGTCGCGGATGAAGTGCGTCCTTTGCTCAAGCCCGGCGCGAGGGTTATTTGGGCGCTCATGCCTCCGTTCTGCCTGTGGGAATCTGCCATGCTCCTGCGCGGACGGGTCAAACTCGCCACGCGACGCTTCAGCGGCAAGTCCACCGTGTTCAAAGAGGGACTCCACTATCCCGTTTACTACTACACTCCCAGACAAGTCGCGCAAGCATGGGGGAATGGCTTTCAACTTAAATCCGTTCGCGCACTGTCGGTCATCACGCCTCCCGCCACGAACAAGGACTTTGCAATTAAACGCCCCGCCATGTTTGATTTACTAAGCAGGCTCGATGATGCAGTTGAGTCAAAATTTCCATTCAACTATTGGGGAGACTTCACCATCGTTACGCTTCAACATCGTGCCTAAAGAAAATTCTGTTCGCCAAAATTCCTTCTGGTTATTGTTCTCCCGCCTCACCTCGCAAGGGCTTGCAATCCTTTTCATTGCTCTCCTCGCCCGCCGCCTCGGTGTGGAAAACTTCGGACAATTCACCTTCATCGCCGCCGTCGTGCTCATTGGCAACACCTTCACCAACTTCGGCACCGACACATATATCATCCGTGAAGTGGCGCGCACGAAGCAAATTTTCCCGCTTGTGTCTCGCGCGTTCGGCTTGCAAATTTTCCTTTCCGCGTTTTGGGTTCTCGTCACATACCTCCTTCGCCCTAATTCTCCGCTTCTCCTTTATTCTCTCTCACTCTTTCCCCTTGCGATCTTTTCCATCGCCACCGCGTCACTTCGCGCGTTCGAACGCATGGATTTGGTTTGGTCTCTCAGCCTCGTCAACGGATTCGTTCAACTCGTTGCAGCTTTGGTTTCCTCTGATTTATGGACTCTCTGCTTGTTCCTCCTCATTGGACAGCTCCTCATGGCGGCGTTTTCCTACTGGGTCTGCGGCGTTTCTCTCCCGTATTTCAGCCTGTTTCCGATTAACGATATTTTTCCTCTTCTCAAACTGACTCTCCCCTTCGCCGCGTTGACGTTGCTCCTCGTCCTCTCACAGCGCCTCGGCGTGTTGACCGTCTCCACGCTTCTCGGCGACTCCTCCACAGGCATCTTCTCCTCCGTTACCCGTGTCGTGGATGGACTCAAACTCGGACATTACGCCATCCTCGGCGCGTTACTCCCTGTCATTTCACGCGGTGCTCTCGAATCGAAACAAAAATTTCGCAAAGGATTTGTCTTTCTCATCGGCTCGACCTTGTTGATGGCTTGTCTTCTCTCCTTGTTTCCGCGTGCGGTTATTCTGATTCTTTATGGAGAGGCATTCGCCACTGCAATTCCAATATTGTCCCTGTTGGGCTGGAGTTTGATCCCATACACCATCTCCTCTTTCATTTCTTATGATCTCATCGCCCAAAGAAAGGAACTGATACTGGTGAAAGCCACTGCCATATCCCTTTGTGTTTTCCTTGTTTTATATCTCTGGCTGATTTCGGTCTATGGCTTGAACGGTGCCATCTTCGCCGCGTTGTTCGGTGAGATAATACAGGCGATGATCTTCTATGGATTTTCTGCAGGGGCGAAGCATGCTTCGCCCCTGCAGAACACGACCAACTAACATGAATCAACATAACGAAGCAGATTCTGTCCTTAAACCCTCCCAACTTCTAGCCTATCGCCGCGCCAACGGGCAATTGCCAGATTTTCCCGCGCCGCGCGCCGTGATCTTTGCGCCGCAAAAGAGTCTGGCAGATTATGTTTTGCGAAAACATTTTGTAAAACAAATCAAAGGTTTCCTGGGTGAGTTTTATCTCCTCAAACGCACGGACGGACGGATCGCCCTCTCTACCGATTTTGGTATCGGTTCACCGGTTATAGGCGGGTTGACCGATGAATTTGCCGCGTTGGGCGTAAAGCAATTCATATTGATCGGCATGGCGGGAGGGTTACAGCCTGAGTTGACGACCGGCAGTCTGGTCATTTCAACAAGCGCCATGCGCGGAGAGGGAGTCTCACAACATTATCTCCCCGCGAATCGAACTGTTGATTCGTCGCCAGAATTGATTCAAGGTATCAACCAAATTCTCACAAGACAAAATCGCCCCCACAGTCTTGGCGTCACTTGGACAACCGATGCGCCGTTTCGTGAACTGCGCAAGGACGTGCTTGAACATCAACAGCAGGGAGTCCTTGCGGTAGATATGGAAGCCGCGGCAATGCTGGCGGTGGCGAAGGCGAATCGATGCGAGGCGGTGGCATTATTTTCGGTCGCCGATCAACTGAGCGGCGGTCACTGGAGAATGGCAAACGATTTGCGTCTTGCGCAAGAAGGATTGACAGTTCTATTCGATGCCGCGTTCGAATTTCTCATGGACCATCCCGCTTCACTGTAACAATCCCGCACCGTTCGATGGATGGGAAATATAAACCTGCGGCGTGATTCCCGTTTCAGCCTCATAACTTTTTGCAAGCGCGGTTGAAAATTCTTCGGCAAAACTTTTTTCAACCAGATTCACTGTACAACCGCCAAAGCCCGCGCCGGTGAGTCGTGCGCCGTAGCAGCCTTCCAGAGATTGCGCGATGCGCGTCATTGCATCGAGTTCCGGGCAGGATACTTCATACAGATCGCGCAAACTGACGTGACATTCGTTCATCAACGCGCCAAAGCCGCGCACATCGCCCGCTTCAAGCGACCGTTCCGCCTGCTTCACTCTTGCGATCTCTTCCACCACGTGGCGCGCCCTCATGCGCGCTTCCCGTGGGAGTGCGTTTTCCAACCGGTTGAAATCATCCAATCCCACATCCCGCAATGACTTGATTCCGGGTAACTCCTGTTGCAACAACTTCACCGCTTCATCGCACGCAGCGCGGCGTTTGTTATATTCACCCGAGGTCAATTTGCGTCGCACGGCTGTATCGGCAATGACGATGGAAACATTTTCTGGAAGGGGCAGTGTTTTCCATTCCAGAGAACGGCAATCGAGCATGAGCAGTTTGCCTTCCATACCGCACGCGGACGCGAACTGATCCATAATGCCGCTTTTCACGCCGACGTATTCATTCTCCGCGCGTTGTGCGAGCAATGCAAGTTGTATCGGAGGCAGCGCCCAGCCGCCGAGCGTCTGCCATGCGATCGCGAACGCCATCTCCACCGAAGCGGACGAACTCAAGCCTGCACCGCGCGGCACATCGGAGGCAAAGACCGCGTTCATCGCGCGGACCTCAAGATTATTCTCACGTAGACTCCACATTACACCGGCGGGATATTGCGCCCAATCGGGGAGGGGAGTTGAGTCGGTTTGGGTTTTTGTCGGGATGGTTTGGGGGGAGAAAAAAGCGCGCTGGTCCATGTCCACAGCTGTAATAGAGGAATGAATCGATTCGACGGGGGAGAATGCAATGTAGGTGGCGCGGTCGATGGCCGTGGGCAGGACGAATCCATCGTTGTAATCCACATGCTCGCCAAGTAAATTTACCCTGCCCGGCGCGCGTGCAATGTGTGCAGGCTCGACACCATATGTGTCGTTGAATACCTTCACAATTCGTTCAACAAGTTGCATGTGCATATTGTAACAAACGTCTAAGAGTATGGTTAGGAATTTACCTCACGGATAGCCTGCATTTATAATCGAGTTGAGCAATGAGCGAAGCAAACAATTCAAGCATGGCGCGGTTGCGTAGCAGGTTGAGGGGCATGATTCCGTTTGTTTCGGGGGTGACGGCTGCATTGCTTGCCATTCTTATTTACTCTTTGATTTTTCCGAATAACACATTGAGCCGAAGCGAAGTGGACGAAGCGATCGCCTCCGCACTTGCCTCTGCCACGCCTCGCCCGGCATTTTCTGCGCAGGTGTATCCTTTCGTCGCGCCGTCGCTGGTCGCGATTAAGACCGATGAATCGAACGCGGAAGGCGATGAAGGTCACTCGTTCGGGAGTGGAGTGATCGTTAACGATTTCGGCGAGATTCTCACCAGCCTTCACGTGGTCTCGAGTGCAAAGAACATCACGGTGATCTACGCCGATGGGACGGAATCACCCGCAGTTCTGGCGCTTGCACAACCCGAGATCGACATTGCCGTGCTTCAACCGACGGTCTTGCCGCGCGAATGGTATCCGGCGACATTGGGCAACCCCGGCGCGATGCGAGTGGGCGACGAGGCGTACGTGCTCGGGAATCCGTTCGGCTTGCCGTGGTCGTTCAGCGCAGGCGTGATCTCAGGGTTTGACCGAACGTTCAGTGTGCCGAATTCGAATCAGGTGATCAATGGGATGATTCAATTCGACGCTGCGGCGAACCCGGGCAATTCCGGCGGACCCCTGTTGAATCGAAGCGGTCACGTGATCGGCATTGTCACCGGCATCTTGAACCCGACCAACGAAAATTTTTTCGTAGGCATTGGTTTTGCCGTACCGATCGGGACAGCCACTGGCGGTATGGGTTCACCACCATACTAGTTATCACCCTGCTCAAGGCGGCGTCCTCGCCGCCGAGGACGCCGCCTTGAGCAGGGTAAGATATAGAGATTGGAGAATTTTATGGCACAGAACAATTCGTCTGAAAACCGCACGCCGATGGAAAAAGTTCTATATGAGGTGAAGAAGATCATCGTCGGTCAGGATCATTTGCTTGAGCGGATGATCGTTGCCCTGCTGGCGCGCGGGCATATCCTCGTTGAAGGTGTGCCGGGGCTGGCAAAGACAATGGCGATCAAAACGCTCGCCGACGTAATCGGCGGCGAGTTCAAGCGCATTCAGTTCACACCGGATCTTGTCCCGGCAGATCTGGTCGGCACGCGCATCTACAACCAGAAGACCGGTAAGTTCGAAACCTCGCTGGGTCCAGTGTTCACGAATCTCCTGCTTGCAGATGAGATCAACCGCGCGCCCGCCAAAGTGCAAAGCGCATTGCTCGAAGTGATGCAAGAAAAGCAGGTGACGATCGGGCGCGAGACTCACAAAGTTCCGAATCCGTTTTTGGTGCTGGCGACCCAGAACCCGATCGAGACGGAGGGGACGTACGCGCTCCCCGAAGCGCAGGTGGACCGCTTCATGCTCAAGGTGTTGGTTGGTTACCCATCTTCGACGGAGGAATTCGTCATCGTGGAGCGGATGACTGCCGCACTGCAAGCCGTGCAAAAAGTGTTGACCACCGATCAACTGGTGGCGTTGCAAAAGCAGGTGGACAAAGTGTATGTTGACCCCGCGTTGATGGAATACGCCGTCCGCATGGTGACCGCCACGCGCAAACCATCCGAGGTGGGTTTGAAGGAACTCGAACGGTACATCATGTTTGGTGCAAGCCCGCGCGCGTCGATCAATCTCATCCTCACCGGCCGCGCGCTCGCCTTCGTCCGCGGACGGAACTATGCCCTGCCGCAGGATGTGCTGGATATGGCTCTCGATGTGATGCGTCATCGCATTGTGCTGTCATACGAAGCCCTCTCCGATAGTGTTACAGGCGACATCTTGTTGAACAAGATCCTTGACCGCATTCCGATTCCTGTGGTGCCTTTACATGAACATGTCAACGTTGGAAGCAACGCCTGAGCAGGTTCTGCTCCGGCTCGATTGGAACGTCATCCGCCGCCTCGACGGTTTATTGCAGGGCGACTATCGCACGCTGTTCTACGGCTACGGTGTAGACTTCGCCGATCTGCGCGAATATCAGCCCGGCGACGACATCCGCTACATAGACTGGAATGTGACCGCGCGCATGGATTCGCCGTACATCCGGCAGTATCACGAAGACCGCGAGATCACTGCGTGGTTCCTGCTCGACCTGAGTCCCTCGGTGGATTTTGGCACGACGCAAAACCAGAAGCGGACGGTGCTCATTGATTTCGTCACTGTGATCGCGAGGTTGTTGACGCGTCACGGGAACCGCGTAGGGGCGATGATGTTCGGGAACGGGATCCAGCACACCGTCCCGGCGCGAGGCGGAAAAATCCAGGTGCTGCGTCTCATCAACGACATGGCAAATCAGCCGCGCCTGCCGCGTTCATCGTTCACGAATCTCAAGCCGTTTTTCGACGGCGCGTTGAATTCCATCCGAAGGCGTTCGCTGGTGTTCGTCATTTCCGATTTCATCAGTGAGCCGGGCTGGGAACGTTCGCTGAGTATGCTGGGTCAGCATCACGAAGTGATCGCTGTCCGCTTGTTCGACCCGCGTGAAGAGGAACTGCCGGATGTGGGCATGGTGGTGATGGAAGATGCCGAGACCGGCGCGCAAATGTTCGTGGATACGCACGATCTTAAGTTTCGTAAAAAATTCTTTGCCGCCGCGCAAAAACGCGAACAGGATCTGAACGCCGCGTTCAAACGCGCCGGCGTGGATGTTCTTCCGCTTTCGACCGAAGACGATTTGGTGCGCGCGATCGTGCGCTTTGCAAAGCAGAGGAAACAGGTTAGAAAATAACAACTTACTGCTCTCGGCGGCGTCCCCGCCGCCGAGGACGGCGGCTTGAGCATATTAATGTCTTTCATCTGGTCTTCTCTCCTCTATCTTTTGCTGTGCATTCCGTTGCTGGTTTTGCTGTACTTGCGAATCCAAAAACGGAAGCGCGAAGCCGCCGCGCGCTTCGGGAGTTTCGGCGCGCTGTACGATTCGTCTCAAAACGCCGCGCCGCGGCGCCGTCCACTGCCTGCGATTCTGTTCCTCCTTGGGATTGCGATTCTCATACTTTCCCTTGCGCGGCCGCAGTCGTTGATCAGTATTCCACGAATTGAAGGCACGGTCATCCTCACATTCGATGTTTCGTGGAGCATGTCTGCGGAAGACTTGCAACCCACGCGCATGGAGGCTGCAAAAACTGCCGCGCTCGAATTTGTGGATACCCAGCCGACCAGCGTGAAGATCGGCGTGGTCGCGTTCAGCGACGGGGGCATCAGTGTTCAATCTCCGACAGATGAACGCGCAGACGTAATCGATACCATCGAGCGACTTGTGCCGCGTCGCGGCACCTCGCTGGGGAACGGGATTCTCGTCGCGCTCAATACCATCGTTGTGGATGCGGGCGACCCTCCCTTTTTGAGCA
>DAOTZF010000350.1:0-1795 GCA_034434415.1 Anaerolineales bacterium
TGGTAGATCGGCTGGAAATTAAAAAACAACCCTTCACCGAATCCCCACGTGAGGAGAGAAAGGGCGACGAATACAAGATTTCGATTCAAACGTGTCCTCCAATACGCTGGATGAATTCCAGCACAGATTCGAAGACTTGCAAACGAGCCGCATCACGCGTGACGACGTGGCCTGACCCGGCGATGTACGGTTTTGTCCGCTCCTTCGCGTGGATCAGCGCGGCGTGGATTCTTTCCATGTTTTCCGGCAGAACGTACGCGTCATCGCGCGAATGCATCAATAACACCGGCGACTCGATCCTCGGTAAAGCCTCGCGCATCTCGAGCATCAACTTCTTCAACTCAGCCGTCGAGCGGACAGGGTTTTTCGGGTACGAAACCTGTTCTTTATACGCGGCTTGGTCGAACCAGCCGCTTCCCGGTTTGCCCTTTCCTTTTGCAACAAATTTCTTGAACAGGCTTACAAGATTCAAAAGCCAGATCGGATAATCTCGCGGCAGCCCATGCGGCGTTGACAGCGCGACCACACCCTCGACCTTGAATCGTGACGACATCAACAAAGAGAGGACACCACCCATAGAAAGCCCAACGATAAAAATTCGATCCGCGAATCCACGTAAAAGGTGATAACCATCCTCCACCGAAGCGATCCAATCCGTGTAGCGCGAACGGACCATATCTTCGGGCGCCGTTCCATGCCCTGTAAGGCGAATACCGAGACAAGTGTATCCATGTTGATTCAGAAATTCCCCCAACTGACGCATTTCTTTTGGGGAGGCAGTGAACCCGTGAATGAGCAAACAGGCAGGTTTTGAACGGTCACCGGGAAAAAAGAACGGCTCCGCTGTGGGTATCAACCGCGGCATGGTTTGAATTATAGACTATCTCTGCCGCATCCACGCGGGGCGGAGTGATGCCACCTTTTTATAAACCGGACAATTCTTCGCGTGCGCACCCGGCAAATACCCTGTAGACATTAGAAACTCGTTCACGATCTCTCCGCCTGTGAAGACAAACGTCTTTTTGAAAAGTTTCGTCCATTCCTCTTTGGAAAGCGGGTGATGAGCGTCCAGCCAACCTTTGAACGAGCTGAATTCTTTTTGCAGTTTTTGAATCCGCTTTGCATTTTCGATCGCGGCATTGACTTTGAGCCGGTTGCGGATAATCCCCGCATCGGCGAGAAGACGCGCCCGGTCTTTTTCCGTGAATTTGGCAACCTTCCTAATATCAAACCCGCGATAGGCTTTGCGGAAGTTATCTGCTTTCTTCAGGATTGTGATCCATGAAAGTCCCGCCTGATTGATTTCAAGGATCAACCGCTCGAAGAGCAGGTTATCGTCATCGAGCGGAAAGCCGTACTGCGTATCGTGATATGTTTTATTGAAAAGATCTTCAGGGTGCGACTTGACATAACCGCAATAGGTGCTCATTCTCCAACTTCCTTTCGCAATTGATCCTTGATGTCCTGTGGCAATTCATCCCAGCGAATATTCAACAGCGCGGCTTGCAAACCCCATAACATGTTTAGGGTCACTTTTTCAGGATATGCGGCTTTGACTCGTTTGTATGTTTCAACAACACCCAGCCTCGCTACATCGTCGAGAGAATGCACACCAACGGATGCCAACCATTCACTACTTTTCGGACCGATGTTTTTCACAACGCCATCTCCATGATCGGAAGGATACGCGGCAAGCCGTCCACTTCGGAATGCCGTTCGCCGATCTTCCTCATTCCCATTTTCTCATAAAATCCCATCGCGTTTGGATCGGCTTCGAGTTGCAGAGTCTTATAGC